>JANOHQ010000159.1:0-16377 GCA_031406595.1 Chitinophagaceae bacterium | reverse complement strand
CAGTAAGTATGCTGATGCCTTGTTATACCTCTCGCTGATCTCCGGCCGCAATCCTGAGTTGCTGATCGGCCAGCATGTGGTTTCGGCCCCGTTTGTCCGTATGAGCGGACTCGAAATAATGCCCACCGGCTACATAGTGGTGGATGGCGGCGCTCCCACTACCGTTTCCTATATCAGTAATGCGGCTCCTGTTCCCGCTGATAAAAACGAGATCGCCATGTGTACGGCGATGGCCGGTGAAATGCTGGGAATGAAATTGATCTATATGGATGCCGGCAGCGGAGCAAAAAGGCCGATCACCGAAAGCATGATCGAAGCGGTGGCCAAACATATCGAAGCGCCACTGATCATCGGTGGTGGTATCCTCCAGCCGGAAAAAGCTTATCTCAACTGCAAGGCCGGCGCCGATGTGATCGTAGTAGGCAATGCGATTGAGAAAGATGCGTCGCTGATCAAAGAGATGAGTGATGCAGTACACAGCGTGCCGGTGAAAGTGATTTGATCTTTACTTCCTTAAATAATGGGACTCTTTGATTTCTTTCATAAAAAGAATAAACAACTCCCCTTTTCAAGAGGATCTTATTTTCATACCAGCATCAGCGATGATGATCTGCACACCCTGGTGAACCAGGCCATTGATGTGTTTGAACGAAATGAACAGGCTGATACCGAAACGATCATTCTTTCCATCTACCGTATCTACCCCGATAAGAACCTGGCGATAGCCTTGTATCGTTTTATCCCGACAGCCTTTTGCCGTTTATTTTTTTACCAGGTGAATTATTCCGATGACTATATCGTGACCCGGGGAAAAGAACAGCTGCTTTTCCATTACTCCGCGGACGGTATCTATAATATGGTAGCCATAATCAGTAAACAACGGATCGTGCAATCGACAAAGCCCGAAGCCACCTTTAATATCTTATTCCACAGTGCAGATTTTAATGCGATCAATAACGCGGTAAAAGGCGGGGCAGAGCTGGAAGGGCTTAGCTGCTCCGTTTCTTATTTCGCGCAAACAGACTAGCAACCGCTTATCACGAAACTCATTTAATTTTCGATTCCCTTTTTTACCAGTAAATTTAAATATGCTGTACAGGAAAGAATTGCTGCTGCATGCCTGTTTGTTCTTTTGCGTATCGCTATCCGCACAACAGTACCCTTTTGTCCATTATACCCCCATAGATGGACTGGTCAACAGTCGTGTCCGCAGTGCTTACCAGGACAGTAAGGGGAGGATGTATTTCATTACTTATGGTGGACTGAGTGTATTTGACGGTGCCCGGTTCAAGAACTATACCACCCAAAACGGTTTGCTGGTCGATATGGTAAATGATGTGGTGGAAATAGGCGATGATTCGTTACTGGTAGCTGTCAATACCCGCGGATTGAATATACTGGTGCACGGAGAAATGAGACCATTGCAAGTTGGCAAGGAACTTTACCCTGTTATTAATCGCTTATTAAAAAGCAACGACGGTTCTATTTATGCAACCACCGACGAAGGGTTGTATAAACTGGGTCTCACCAAATTTGAAAAACTCCCAATCAACATCCCCGGCCAAACAATTCCGTCCAGCATCCTGGGTCCTATTATCGAATACAGGGATTTTTTGATCTTCACTACCTACGATAGCCGGAAGAATTACGGACCTTTTCTTTACAATAAAAAAACAGGCACTATTGCTGATCACCTGGCGGATATGGCTGTTTACTGTCTTGAAACCGGTCCGGGCGGTTCTATCTGGTTAAGTACAACCACAACTACGATGATGCTTGATACATTGGCGCTGGCGAAAGGGAAATTGGAATTAATAAAACCCCGCCTCGTTCCGACAGGTCTTGTTTCGTTACAGGGTGGTATCATTCATTTCAATAATCAACAGGAACTCCTCCTTTCTTCAAGCAACAACCAGATCATCCGCTACCGGAAGGATGGAACAGTGCAGCATATTGTTTTGCCGGAACTCTCTACCCATTTCGTACAGAATTTTTTTATTGACCGGGAAGATGTGCTGTGGATCTGTCATGATGGCAAAGGAGTGTATAAATTACCCGGCACAAAATTTCAACCTGTTCTCTATCCTTTCAACGATAACAGCTCGGGTATAAGAACGATCAGTGGCATTACGGCGGATGCATGGTGGGTGGTAATGAATAATGGTGAACTGATCCGGCAAACTTTTTCCGGTAATAAAAGCTTTCGTGCAACTCCCTCCTTTGACGCCTATTTTTTGCATACCGGTAAAAAATATTTTTATGCAAGTGATACACGTAGCCTGTTTATGGCCAGATCGCCAACAGCCAATGAGACCGTTGTGCAATTCAGGAAAATAATGGTTCTTCCCGATACAGCCATATTTGGCGGAATTGTTGTAGGTGACAAAAACGGGAATATTATTCTTTTTGAAACAAGGAATCTTTGTGTGATACAGGATGACAAGCTACTTTTTACTTACCCTTTGAAGCCATTTGACCTGGTAGAGGGAATGCATCTTGATAAACACAACCGTCTATGGGTGATCAATCGCTATAGTGGACTCATGATCTTTTCCCTGCATCCGGAATCACCGGAAACCTATTTGAAAAAAGAACTTCACTTCACCAAAGAATTTGAAGATGGATCGCCCCGATCCATGGTAGTTGATGGAAATGAGGTCCTGTGGGTCGGTTCCCGCTACAAAGGATTAACAGGCTTCACCGTTGATACTGGTGGATTAAAAAAAACCTGGCATTTTCAAACACAGGACGGTCTGACCGACAATTTCATTACTGCACTTACCTGCGATAAGGATAACAATATTATCATTGGCACGCAGACCGGGCTCGACCGGTTGATAAAAACACAAGAAGGTTACCGGCTGGAAAATATTACCAAGAGCAGTAACACATTCTCCTATATCAATTATGTATGGATGGATGCTGCAAACAATGCTTTTGCCTGGACCAAGACCAGCGACATTCTGCAGGTAGAGCCTGCGACCACGGTAAGTAACAGGATAGCGCCCGAATTACTGTTGGCAGAGATAAAAATAAATGGAAAAAAAGGTGTCGGTCTCCGATCTCCATTCCGGTTGGATCATCACCAGCGCAATATCACGTTTAGCGTAGCTGCCCCCTCTTTTATTGATGAAAAGCAAATAAAATACAGCTACTTGTTATCCGGCGATGGTAATAAAGACTGGAGCGACACAACTTCTACCGCGGATATCAGTCTCCTGAATCTTTCTCCCGGTAAATACACCCTGCATGTGAAGGCCTTTTTTCCCTCTACCAGTTATACACCAAAAGAAACTGAGTTTGTTTTTACTATTCTACCCCCCTGGTGGCAGACCTGGTGGTTCAGGATCGGGGTGGGTCTGTTAGGAATCGGTATCCTGATAACCGGCATTCGTATTTATTATCGCCGGAAATTAGAAAAACAAAAAACCATTCTTGAAAAACAACAAGCCGTAGAAAAAGAAAGGACAAGGATCGCTACGGATATGCATGACGATCTGGGCGCAGGTCTTTCCAAGATCCGTTTTCTCAGCGAAACTGTTCAGCGTAATATTCATGAAGAGGCGCACCAACCACACCTGCAGAATATCGCTGACTCCTCGGTAGAACTGGTTGACAAATTCAACGAGATCATCTGGGCCATGAATGAAAAGAATAATTCCCTGGAAGACCTGTTGTATTACATGCGGAATTACACGGCAAAGTATTGTGAAGAGAATAACCTGGCATATACGATCAAAATCCCTGACCAGGTACCCCCGCTGATCATCAACGGCGAAATGCGTCGTCATATTTTTTTGACGATAAAAGAAGGTTTGCACAACGTGGTAAAACATGCGGGGGCAAAAAAAGTACATTTGGAAGTGCAGTTAGACCCCTCAATCACGATCAGCATCCGGGATGATGGAAAAGGTTTTGACGCAACCATAATGAGCAATGCCGGTAACGGTCTCCGAAACATGGAACATCGTATGAAAAATGTAAATGGGCAATTGCTGATCAACAATGACGCCGGTACTTTATTGACCATTATTGTCCCGTTTCCTGTTACTTAAGTTCACGCTAACAAAAGTTATAGATCAGATGACAACTAATACTTTTATTTTCATTGTATGGAGCCGATAAAAGTCACGGTGGTGGAAGATATTCCCGAATTGCGTAATGGGTTGGTCAGCCTGCTGCAATGGGACAATCGCTTTGAAGCGGTATCTTCCCATAACGATGCAGAATCGGCGGTGGAACAGATCATCGCCCTGCAACCCGATATTGTGATCATGGATATCAACCTGCCCGGGATGAATGGAATAGAATGTATCCGAAAAATAAAGAACGATTGCCGGGATACCCAATTCATTATGTTCACGATTTACGAAGATGATGAGCACCTGTTTGATGCCCTGGAAGCCGGCGCCTCGGGATATATATTAAAAAAAGCGTCACAGCAAAAGATACTGGATTCACTGGAAGAACTGTATAATGGCGGGGCACCAATGAGTACTTCTATAGCCCGAAAAGTGATCAACAAGTTTAAGAAACCGGAAACCAATGACCTCCTGAATATTACCGACAGGGAAAAAGAGATACTTACCCTGCTCGGCAAAGGATTATTATACAAAGAGATCGCCGAGCAACTTCATATCACCACCGGAACCGTTAAACAACATCTCCATAAAATTTACGAAAAACTGCATGTGCAGAACCGCACGGAAGCCATCATCAAGTTCAACAGGCATTAATACCTTCTTTTAATTTATCGCCGGTTCCTTACCGGTTTGTAGTATCCGCTGTTACTGTTTCCCGCTGTTTCATCATACCCGTATAACCAAGGTTATATTGACTGGCGTGGATGCTGCACATAGTTTTGAGATCATTTTCTGATTATCCAAACTCCTTCCCGGATCTCGTAAAAAACTTACTCAGCAGCATGAAAAATATATTCACTTTAATCGTCACGACTGTATTTGCTTTTGCTAGTAGTGAGGCACAAAATGTAGGGATCGGTACCACCAGCCCATTGGCCCGTTTGCATATTACCGACAGCAGCGTTTTGTTTTCTGCAACTGGGGGTGTACCTGCCATTCCTGGCGATCCGCCCGTCAGCGGTGGGGGTCGACGGATGATGTGGTATGCGGATAAAGCAGCATTCAGGGCGGGCTATGAAAGCGGAAATAATTGGGATAAAGACAACGTAGGATATTATTCGATCGGCCTGGGAGCAGATTTAAAAGCAGGTGGTCTTAATTCAGTAGCCATGGGATTTGCAACTAATTCCAGTGGTGATTTTTCAACCGCATTAGGCTATACATCATTAGCAAGCGGTAACGCTTCAACCGCAATGGGGACATCAATAGCAAGCGGTAACTCTTCAACAGCCATGGGGATATCAACAGCCAGTGGTAACGCTTCAACCGCAATGGGACTATCAATAGCAAGCGGTAACTCTTCAACAGCCATGGGGCGTACTACTACTGCCAGTGGCTATGCCTCAACAGCAACAGGAAATTTCACCGCCGCAAACGGTGAGGCTTCAATAGCAATGGGGAGATATACCCAGGCAAATGAAATGGCTTCAACGGCCATGGGAAATGGTGCCATTGCTGATGGTTATGCTTCAACTGCGATGGGAAATTCCACTATTGCCAGTGGGTATGCGTCGACAACAATGGGATTGAGCACAACTGCTAAGGCCTATGGCGCATTAAGTGTAGGTGTTTATAATGATATCTCCGACAACCCGAACCCTGTCACTCCTGCAACCACCGATCGTATTTTTCAAATTGGCAATGGCACTACTGTGGCTGCATCCAATGCTATAACAGTTTTAAGAAATGGCAATACAGGTATCGGCATAGTTAACCCCGATTTCCGTCTTGATGTTGGCGCAAGAATGCGGATACGCTCTACTCCCGGACTCAGTGCCGGCTTATGGCTCAATAATGATGCAAATAGTGTAAGCCCTGCCTTTATTGGAATGAGAACAGATGACCAGGTTGGCTTTTATGGGCAAACGGGAACATTCGGCTGGAGGTTTTATGTAAATACTACCGATGGGAATGCCTGGCTACAGGGGGCGCTTACGCAAAACTCTGACATACGTTTAAAGAAAGATATCATTCCATTGCAAAACTCTTTGCAGAAGATCATGAAACTGGGAGGTTACCATTATTACTGGACCAATATAAATGCTGGCAAACAATTACAGACAGGTGTGCTGGCACAGGAGGTACAGAAACTTTTTCCTGAATTAGTGACAGCGAACGAGGAAGGCATACTGGCCGTGAATTATTCCGGTCTCATACCCGTGATGATCGAAAGTATCAAGGAACAGCAACAACAGATCGATGAATTAAAGAAAATAGTCCAACAATTATTATACAAATAACAGCTATTGAATTTTTGACATGAAACACTTACTATTTATTACAGCGATACTCCTGTTAACTTTAATAACGAAGGCACAAAATGTGGGTATCGGCACGGCCAGCCCACAAACCACCCTCGATGTAAAAGGTAACCAGCGCATTGGCGGGGCAACGTCTTATACCAGCTATGATTCGCTTAGCGGAAAGATCATTTGGCAAAATGCCAACCTGTTTGTACCGGTTACGCAGCGGCTGATACAACACTCTGCTGCTGCAGACGGTCTCTTTTATAATAATACTGCTCCTATCAGCGGGCAATTGGAATACCGCAACGCTTCAGGCAACCCTGTTTTCTTTACCAACTTCATAAACGGTAATGGATATTTTTCCGGCAACCTCGGAATTAACAATCTCACGCCGCAATTCCCGCTTTCGCTTAATGGCAGTCTTGGAGACAAGATTTCTTTGTGGACAGACGGCACTCCTACACATTACGGCTTGGGTGTACAACCCGGTCTATTGCAACTATTTTCAAAAACGAATGTGGACAATATTGCTTTTGGCTATGGCAGCAGTGCGGCCTTTGCAGAAAGAGCCAGAATCATCAACAACGGAGGCGATGGGATGATGCTGAATGGTAGACTGCACCTTAAAAATGGGTCAAGCCCGATTGATCCCAATGAATCAGGAGGTATCTGGCTTTACAGGTCGGACAACAGCGGATTGCTGGGTTTTATGGGAACACAAAACAACCAGAACATCGGTTTCTATGGTGGACCAGCCGGCTGGGGATTTACTTACGATGCCATTAATAGCCGCGTAGGGATCGGTAATCAAACCCCCAATGCACCATTAAGCTTTCCCGCTACACTCGGTAAAAAGATCACACTTTATCCCGGTGCAACCGGTGATGTAGGATTCGGAGTTAGCGGTAACCGCTTACAGATCTATTCGGATAATCCTAATGCGGATGTGGCGATCGGGTACGATGCAGCAGGAACATTCAATGAGCGGTTTGCCATTAAACCAAATGGTGCTTTGGCTATTAATGGCAATACCGGCTTACCCGGGCAAGTGCTGGTAAACGATGGAGCAGGTGTGCCGCAATGGACTTCACTGACCACCACCTATTCCATTGGACAGTTTACCCAGGGTGGTGTGGTATTTTGGGTAGACGAGACAGGGCAACATGGTTTGGTCAGTTCAACCATCGACCAGGATTTCTTATTCGGTGGCCCCGGTGTTAAATGGTGGTTGAACGGACCGGTTGTCTCCATTAACCCGCTTCGTAAAGATGGAATTTACATTGGCCAATTAAATACAGACAGTATACTGGCCAGGCTCTCTTCATCAGGGAGCACCGGTATAGCTGCCTCCCATTGTGCAGCCTGGTTGGGTGCAAGCAACGAAACCCACTATGGTGACTGGTATTTACCTTCTTTTATCGAATTGCAATTATTGTATACACAAAGGGCTCTTGTTGCCCAACAGGGATTTCCATTTGCTTCTGCCAACTACTGGAGTTCGACGGAGGTTAACGCCGCTTCTGCCTATGTGGTTCATTTTGGAACAGGAACAACGGGTACCGACACTAAAACAAATCTTAACAGGGTGAGGGCTATCCGGCGATTCTAAAAGAGACAATCAATTCAATTTATCATTCTAAAACATAACAACATGAAACCTTTAATGAATTTTTTCGCAGGCTTAGTAAAACCGCTTGCACTTTTTTTCCTTTTGTCAATCACCATTTCGTCCAATGCACAAATACCCAAACAGCAAGGCCGTTGCAAAGCCGTAGCCGACCAGGTCTATTTTGTTGCCTCCGGGCAAATGGTGATTGACGTTTTTCCAGGAAGCAATGGCGGCAACGGTTTTCAACTGAATATCATAGGAGCCGGCGCTGATAATTTTGAAGTGGTCCAGGAAGCTTATATGACATCGGTAGGTGTAATACCCGGTTATACCAATGCTACGCAGGCTAAATGGCAGATCTTTTTTAACGCCGGTTTTGAAAGGATCATCTGCAGCATAAAGATGAAGAACAAATGCACCGGCGAGACCCTCAGTTACCCGTTGACGGTAGGCGTAAAATTGTTGAACCAATAATAAAGGGATAATGAAGCAACCTACTATGCATAAGAAAATATTCTTTATCCTGTCCATGATCATTAGCCTATACAGTCATGCGCAGCAACAATTCACCCATACGGCTATCAAAGAGAATATATCCTGTAACTATGATTGCACCATGCTTGACGTTCCTGGATTGAACAACAACGCTGCGGCCATCCTGTTTGTAAACCCGATGTCTGAAAAAGGCGTGAACCTGAACCCACACCCCATCGGTGCTTATTATTTTAAAAATAAATGGCACATATTCAATCTTGACAGCAAGCCCATACCTGTTGGCTCAAAATTCACAGTAGAATATTTCACCAAACCCGACGACAGTCATTTTCAGTATTCCTTTACCAGGACGGATATACAGCAGGACGGTATGGCACTGATCGATCATCCTGCTTTGAATAATAATCCTGCTGCAAAATTCACTTCATTTCTTAGCTGGAGCCCTGAGACCCAGGGAGCAACCACTAACCGGGAAGAAATAAATATCCAATACAATACTGTTGAAAATAAATGGGCTGTTGGTAACATCAATAAAAAACCCCTGTTTGCCAGGGCTGCTTACAATATTTCTCTTACTTCAGGGAGTAATGGAAATACAAAAATTACTAATGCTCAACCTGCTGTAGCGATCAACCAGTTAACGGTACTTCCCAATCCCAATGCGGTTTTTGGCGATATAGGCATGATGTTTATGGGAGCTACGGCAGATGGAATAAAGTTACCCGGGGACAACCTGGTATTGGGTCATCTCGACCAAACGCAACTATACTCCCTGGAGATGGGCGCCAACAATCTTTCCGGCAGGAAAAATACCTACGACCCTATTACGATCCGGGTTCATTCCGGTTGCCCGATGTTCATACCCTTGCTAAATGCTTTTATTAATAAGCAGAGCATGATTTTTAACATCGAAGCTCTTACTACAAAGACGAGCTCGGGGAAAGCAGCCGCTGTCTACACACTTAAACTTTCGGGGGCATATATCAGCATTTTTAAACAGGTATTTGACGAAGAAACCTCGGCAGCTACCACCAAGATCATCAGTCCAAGGAAAGTCTATGACGAAATAAAGATTGTGTTCACCAAAATTGAATATATCACTGCGGGTGCAACGGCAACAGATAATCAGTAACTATCCAATTACGGGCATCTTTTATGAAAAAAATATCGTACAACACAATTATAAACAAATAGACAAAAGAATTCCCTCTGTAGAAAATAATTGAACCATGAAAAGATCAATCTTATCCCGGCTGCTCGTTGTTGTTTTTATCTTTTTAACCAACAGTCTTATTGCACAAACGCCTAAACTCACCGGTGCTTTCGCCGCTTCATTTGGTATCGTGGCGGATAGCAAGGGCAATATCTACGTCACCGGCAAGAATGACAAGATCATCAGGATAACCCCGGAAGGCAAGGCAGAGTTATTTGCGGGTGGCGGACGTAACGGCAAAGATGGAAAAGGAAACGACGCGGACTTTAATAACACGCAAGGCATTGCTATCGATGCAGCCGATAATCTCTATGTCGCTGACGGATCTTCCATACGCAAAATAACGCCGGACGCAATGGTAACGACCATTGCAGGAACAAAGATCCACGGGGTAAAAGATGGTGACAGGCAAACAGCCACTTTCTACAGCGCAGAAAATATTGCAATAGATAATAACGGAACTATCTATGTGACCGACTATGCAGAGGCAGGAGCCGGTACCGGCTTATACTGTATTCGCAGGATCACGGCAGATGGTGCTGTTACTACCATAAAAGATGGTGCCAATAAGCTCGTCATCCGGTATCCACGTGGCCTGGTCTGTGACCAGGAAGGCAATTTATATATCTGCTGCAATGCCAGCCACTGTGTCCGGAAAATTACACCGGCAGGGGTTATTACGACTGTCGCGGGCCAGTGCGATAAGACCGTATTAAACTCTGTCTACAAAGAAGGACCAGTAGCCACTGCCGTACTAACAACGCCAAGCGGTATTGCCCTCGCAAAGAATGGTGATATCTATATCACTGATTCACGACTGCATCGGATCATAAAGATCGCCAATGGTAAAGTGAGTACTGTTGCTGGATCCGGCAAATTCAATTTCTCAGGCAACCCTGCCGGCGCCGCCGAACCGGGATATACCGATGGCAAAGCAGCCACAGCCCGTTTCAACGCACCCAATGGCATTGCTTTCGACCACAATGGAAATTTATTTATCATAGACGCCAGCAGCTCCAATAACAGTTTTATCCGGAAACTTTCACCAGATGGCATAGTATCAACTTTTTGTAAACATGAATGGAATCCAAAAACAAGTCAATATGAAGAAGTGGAATAAATATATACTGAACAGCCTTTTAGTTTTCCTGCTGGCCCTGCAATGCAGCGGGCAGACCGAGACCTTTGATATTATCCGGTATACCCCTCCGGCAGCATGGAAAAAAGAATCCAAACCTGGTGTCATGAATCATCTACAGGTGAACGCCACTACCGGTAGCTTTTGTGTTATCAGCCTGTATGCAAGTGCTCCCAGTTCGGGTGATGCCATGAAAGATTTTGACGCCAGTTGGAAAGAGCTCGTTGCCACACCTTTCCTGGTCAGCACCAGCCCGAAAACGGAGAAGCAGCCAACAGCTGAAGGATGGGAAATAGTGGCTGCGGCAGCACCAGCAAAAGTTGATGGTGCCGACCTGTATATCATTCTAACAGTGCTCAGTGGTTTTGGGAAAACGGTAAGTATAAGAGCCAGCCTGAATGATCAGACTTACATGACAGATCTATCGGCACTGCTCGAAACAGTTGAGCTCGATAAAACAAAACCAGTCGCCGTTACCAGTAACAAACCGGCAAACACCAACCAGTCTGCTACAGGAAAATTTGGTGCCATGATCTACGCCGCACCCAAAGGCTGGAGCCACCAGCTATTCCAGGATGGCGTTGTATTTAAACCACTCGATCTGCCAGCCGGTGAACACCTGGCGATGCAGGTCATGCAACCGTTGAATTCTGCCGGCACACTTGAACAGGCGCTGATGACGAGTTTCGATGAAGCGGCCAGGATGTATAACGGAACAAAGATGAATTATGCGGGGAGCGGGACACCCTATCAGAAAACAGAATCTAAAAGATCATTCTTCGGCTGGGAATATATCCGTTGCACCGGTGGTATACGGATAGGGAATAATGAGTACCCGCCTGAATTCGGTTTAGATCTTTTCCTTATCAAAATAAATAACCGTTTTGAAAGGGTCGCTGTTTTAAAATCAAGAAAGAACTGTGGCATGTCGAGATATTATGCCGATGACCGCCGTGTCTATAAAGATGCGATCGATGACTTTTTATTTTCTCTTCAATTCAATGATGGACCACAACCGCTTATCGGGCCGGGCAACTCCCGAAGCAATGGGATACAGGGTTTGTGGCAGGGTATTTCCTTATCTACCACATTTGGAGCCGGTATACGTTACGATGTTTTCACTCCTGTTTTCTTCTCCAACGGACAGGCTTTTTTTGGTCCGCATTTCCTGTCAGGTGGTTTGGACGGACTCGACAGCCGCATCCCTCCTGAACTGCATCGTCGTGATTGGGGTACTTATACATTCAGTAACGGAAAAGGTATCTTAAAAATGCCTTATGCTGACATCCCGCTACGGATGGAAGGTGATAAACTTGTCATCAGGGCCAACCAGACCGATCATCGCTTTTACCAGTTACCCGATGTGGATGGCGCCCGGTTTAACGGCACTTATACATTGGAGGCGGTCAACGGAAAGATCCCTTCCGTAACATTTACCGGTGATGGAAGGTTTACAGACCAGGGTGCGGTAAAAGTGCTGTACCATGAGTATATTGATTGCATCAACGCGGCCCTGTTACCAGGTTCAGGTATTTACGAAGTGAAAGATCATACCATTACCTTCCATTATACCGATGGCAGAAAAATAAAAATAGCTTTCCTGGGTGCGGAGTATAGCAGATCAAATCCCAGTCCTGCTACTATATTAATGAGTTCGAATGAAGACCGTTTGGTACGGCAATAGACGGGATTATCGTTACCGGAGATCTTCCACTTTTACTCTTGTCGGTGTAGCGGTTCCTGCCACGATCGTTTTCGAACTCAATGCGATCGCTTTAATGATCATGGTCATATTGGCGAGGTCAAGCGTTTCCACATGATCGGTCACTTTATGGTAATTTGGTTCGCTGTCCATTTTGGAAGTGGAGATCGTATGTGCAGGTACCCCGAGTCTTGCCAGGGTGGCATTGTCGGAGCGGTAAAATAATTGTTGTGTGGGATATGGATCGGGATGAAAGCTAAAGCCCGTTCCTTCGAGGTTCTTTTGCAGGATCGAACCCATATCTGTTTTGTCGTAGCCCGTAATGTAAGCTGAGTTCTTACCCCACTTGCTTTCCGTACCGATCATTTCAATATTGAACATCGCCACTACCTTGTCCGCTTCGAACTGCCGGGAAAAATATTGGGAGCCAAATCCACCGACTTCTTCGGCAGTAAACGCTGCAAAGACGATCGTCCGTTCATTATCGTTCAGTTGTTTAAAATAGTTTGCCAGCAGGAGAACGGCCGTAATTCCTGCCGCATCATCATTGGCACCGTTGTAAACAGAATCACCATTCACAGCTTTCCCGATCCCGAGATGATCGTAATGACCGGAGAAAATCACATACTCGTCTTTCCGGCTTTTTCCCGGCAACACCGCCACTACATTTGCCAGCTTCTGTTCAGTGATCTCCTGTATTGACAGGATTTCGTACGTGGAGGGGCTGGCATCACTGAGCACAAAGACCACGGATGTTTCCGTTTTAAAAAGATTGGACCGCAACCTTGACAGACCGGGAAAGTTCGCAGCGAAACTTTTATTCACCAGTACCAGCATATTCTTGCCGGACCTCGCATATTTTCTTGCTTCGGTTTGGAAATTGGTACCGGCCGGGATCACTACTTTTTCATATCCTTTGTCATGGGTGATTTTTAATTCCGGTTGGCTGCTCACCACCAGGATATCTTTCGGATCCAGCGCTATACCATCCAAACTGCCCGATACGGAAACCGGTTTTGTTTTGATCATAGCAAATGCCTGCTTATAACTATCGCTGTTATTCCAGGTCTTCAACCCGATGGCTTTAAATTCGGCGGCGATGAAATCAGCGGCCTTATCTATACCCGGAGTAAATGTTCTTCTTCCCTGCATATCATCAGAAGCCAGCACCCGTTCAATACGTTCCACTTCGCTGATGGTGATGACCGCATCCATTTCACCGGAAGCCGCTGGCAGTTTTTGCTGCGGTACACATCCTGCCAATAAAAAAGAGGTTGCTGATATCAACAACCCCGTGCGAAAACTTCTTCTCATCATGTAAATAATATTTAGCTGAACCTAACTCTGAAACCTGATAATTGGCAACAAGCAATAGGCAATGAGCAAAAAATACATTCCGACTATTGCCAATTGTCTATTGCCCATTGCCTATTGTCCATTGCCTATTGTCTTACAGACTCATCATCTCCTTAAACTTCACCGTCTGTCTCCGGCTCACTTCAATCTTCTCGCCGCCTTTTAATTCCAGCAATAAACCACCGTTGAAATAGGGCTCGATCTTATCGATCATCCGCAGGTTTACGATATGTTTACGGTTGGCCCGGAAAAATGTTTTTTCATCCAGTCTTTCTTCGAGTGCATTCAGTGATTTAAGGATCAGTGGCTTGTTGGCCGCAAAGAATACCTTGGCATAATTGCCTACGCTCTCGAATAAACGGATCTCGCTTAGCTTTACGAACCAGCAGCGCTCTCCATCCTTTACAAATACCTGGTCAGCTTCGGTAAGAATGCTGTTATTGAAATTCTCGCCTTCCACTTTCACTTCTTTATGATCAGTAAAATGGAGTTTCTGTATCGCATCGGCCAGGCGCTTGGGTTCCACCGGTTTTAATAAATAATCCAGTGCATTTACTTCAAAGGCTTTAAGGGCAAATTCATCGTAAGCCGTGGTGAAAATCACCTGGGGTGTTCTTTCCAGCTGCGCAAGCATATCAAATCCCGTTTTACCGGGCATCTGTATATCCAGGAAGATCAGGTCCGGATGCTGGCTTTCGATCTTGGCAATACCTTCCTCAGCATTGGCTGCTTCATCCACTACTTCCACCTCGGGAAAATCCTGTAATAATTTTTTTAATTCTGTACGGGCAAGGCGCTCGTCATCGATAATAATTGCTTTCATCTGTAAAATTTTATTTTTGGGGTCAGCTGTTATGTTACCAGTTTCCTGTTTTCCTGATACGATCAATTATCATTCACCGGGATGGATACCTTGGCTTCCACCAGTGAAGGGGTGGTTTGCTTTATTTCAAATTTTGCTTTGTCTCCGTATAATAAACTCAGGCGGTTGGTAGTACTTGATAAGCCAAAACCTTCATCACCGCTTTTAAATCCATTTAAATAACCGGTATTCTGTACGATGAGTTCATGGAAATTGTCTTTAAAATCAGATATCACTTTTACCACGCCCCCATCGATCTGTTTGCTGATCCCGTGCTTGATCGCATTCTCCACCAGTGTCTGCAGCATCATCGGCGGTACCGGCTGGTCCAGGGTGTCTTCATCAATATGATACTCGATCTTTAACCGGTCTTCGAACCGCATATTTTCCAGTGCCAGGTAGTCTTTTACAATATTCAGTTCCTTCTCCAGCGGAACGGTTTCCATTTTTTCCGATTGCAAGCTGCTGCGAAGAATATTGCTTAATTCTGTCACCGCCTTTCTCGCCCGTTGCGGATTTTCATCTACCAGTGCCCGGATACTGTTGAGTGAATTAAAAATAAAATGTGGGTTGATATGTGCTTTAATCGTCTTCAGCTCCAGTTCCTTGATCAGGGTTTCCAGCCGCAATGTATCCATCTGCTGCCGCTGGCTTTTCTGGAAGAAGTGGTAGAAATAATAAATAAGTACCCAGGATAGGATAAACATCCCGTTATCGACTGTTGAACCTGCCAGCCTGGTAAGAAAGGGAAGGTTGTTCTCCAGGACCAGGTCAAAAAGAACCCTGGCTCCCAATACGATCAGGCTAAAGATCATAGAAGTAACGATAACCGCAATGATCAGCTTGGGTATTACCTTCTGGATGGACTGCATCATCCACCCCCGCCAATTGATAAAAAGTCGCAGTATATGAGTTACCAGTATCCCCGATACAAACACGATAGCGATACGCCCGAACAGGATCCGGTCGGGCATCTCCACTTTATAAACATGCTTAAAGAAAAGCATGACGAGGCCTACGCAACCCCAGCCGGCAAATTGTAATAACCAATATCTTGTTGTATTCCTGATAGCCATGTCAGCAAATCTAAACATTCCCGCTTCTGGCGGGTTCTATAAATATACCAATGGCTGGCTGGTTTTGCAAATGGGTTCAAAGGACGGGTTTTTCGGGCTCCGAGCCCTTGTCCCACAGGGATTTCAATACCCCGGTCTCTTATACAATCTTTAGCAAAAAAGGCTGAGCGGAAAGCGTTAATTTTACTGCGCCAGTCCAAGCCTGGGCGATGGATGGCAGGCTTTAAATAATTATAAATGGAAATCACACCGGGTCCTCTTCTTAAAACAATTGATTCTCCTGCCGATCTCAGGAAATTACCCCGCGAAAAATTGCACCAGCTATGCGACGAATTGCGCCAATACATCATTGATGTGGTCAGCGTACATGGTGGTCATTTTGGTGCCAGTCTCGGTGTGGTCGAATTGACTACAGCCCTCCATTATGTGTACGAAACTCCCTATGACCAGCTGGTCTGGGATGTGGGCAGTGACAACACGGGTCGTCATGATTAGTCACCTCGACATTATTCCAATCATCTACCCACAACCCCCCGCC
>JANOHQ010000062.1:0-8426 GCA_031406595.1 Chitinophagaceae bacterium | reverse complement strand
CGCATTACCCATACCCCGATACAAACCAGGATAAAAGCGAACAAGGTTCCGATACTGGTCATTTCACCCACCACTCTTGCTGGTACAAATGCCGCAAAAGCACTTACGAAAAGCATGAACAATAAATTGTTTTTTGCCGGTGTCTGTGTTTTAGGGTTGACGGCTGAGAATATTTTAGGTATCAAACCATCCTTACTCATACTAAAGAATACGCGGCTCTGTCCCATCAGCATCACCAGGATCACCGAAGCGTATCCAAAAAGGATCGCCACTACGATGGCGCGGTTCAGCCAGGGATAATCAGGTTTAATCACGCCGGAAGCATCCGCAGTACCCATATGGTCAATAGCTACTGATACGGGAGCGATACCATCCTGCCCTACAAACGTGGTATAGCTGGTAACGCCCGTCATTACGTGTGCAAAGAGTATATATAATACAGTACAGATCAGCAGCGAACCCAGGATACCTATCGGCATATCCCGTTTGGGGTTCTTGGCTTCCTGCGCGGCCGTACTCACCGCATCGAAGCCGATATAGGCAAAGAAGACTATGGCCGCCGCTCGAATAATTCCGCTAAACCCAAAGTCACCGAATTTGCCAGTGTTGTCAGGGATATAAGGATCGTAATTTGAATTGTTGATATATGACCATCCAAGAATGATAAAGGTCAGCACAACCGCGATCTTTACCACTACAATGATGCTGTTGACAAAGGCACTTTCTTTGGTACCCCTGATCAGCAATAAACTCATCAGTACGATAATAAAGACAGCCGGGAGGTTAATGATACCACCGTCCCAGGGTCCTGCCATAATTTCTTTGGGAAGGAAAATATCAAACCCTTCCAGGAACCTGCCGAGATAACGACTCCAGCTGATTCCCACCGTGGCGGCACCGACAGCATATTCCAGTACAAGATCCCAACCAATGATCCAGGCCATAAACTCACCCATCGTAGCATACGAATAGGTATAAGCGCTCCCGGCAACAGGGATCATGGAGGCAAACTCAGCATAACAAAGACCGGCAAACAAGCAACCCAAACCTGCCACTATAAATGATATAGTGATAGCAGGACCGGCATGATTGGCAGCGGCCATACCCGTGATCGAAAACAAACCAGCACCAATAATGGCACCGATACCCAGGGCGATCAGTCCTTTTGCCCCCAGTGTTTTTTTAAGTGTATGTGTTCCGGTTTCGGCTGCTTCATTCATCAAAGCATCCATCGGTTTTCTGACAAATAAACTCATATGTTGGTTTTAATTAAGTGACTAAGTTAATGATACAAACGAATATTCAAAGCTTTTGTCATTTCCTGGTGTTGTCTCGGTTTGCCGGAAAGACGGGAAGTCGGTAAGAGAAACGGATTGTGCACTAACACTTACCGTCTTTCCGCCTTCCCGGCTATTGGTTCAAAATCAGGCAGACCCACTCCCCATTTTCTGTCTCGCTACCGCTATATAATATAGTGGTATACCGATCAGCACAATGATCAACCCCGGCCATGTAAATTCCGGTTTATAGATCATCAGCAATATGCAAAACGCCAAACCCATCAGTATATACAAGACAGGTAATACCGGGTATCCAAACGCTTTATAAGGCCTTTCCGCATCCGGTCTTTTCTTTCGTAAAATGAAAATGCCGAATATGGTTAATATATAAAACAATACCACCACAAAGGAGATCATATCGAGTAACTGCCCGTATTTACCACTCAGGCTCCAGAGACTGGCCGCAATACACTGTATCCATAAAGCTACCTGTGGTACGGAATTTTTATTCAGCGTGCCTACACTCTTGAAGAACAGTCCATCTTTGGCCATGGTGTAATACACTCTTGCACCGGCGAGGATCAAACCATTGTTACAACCAAAAGTGGAGATCATGATCAGCACCGCGATAAAATAAGTACCAAAGTCCGGGAAGATCTTATTGGCCGCCGCCACCGCTACCCGATCCTTCTCTGCATACGCAAGCTCATTCAGGGGAAGTACATTCAGGTACATCAAATTGGCGGAAACATAGATGATCGTAACGATCAGGGTGCCCAGGAAAAGGCTTAACCCGATATTTCGTTTCGGGTTCTTCATTTCACCCGCGATAAAAGTCACATTATTCCAGGCATCACTACTGAAAATAGACCCTACCATCGCAGCGGCAATAGCTCCCATCAGTGCTGCCCCTCCAATACCAGTCCAGCTGATAGCACCTGTAGTGGCATCCACGGTCGGTTGCGTGGCATTGAAACCGGTAGACCAGTTTTGCGCCCAGAAGCTTTCCTTGGCGAGTATAAACCCAAATAATATTAACCCGAATAAAGCGATCAGTTTGGCCGAAGTAAAAATGGTCTGAATGAGTTTGCCCTCCTTGACACCTTTGGAGTTGACATAGGTAAGTATGACAATTATAGCAATGGAAACAAGCTGTCCGGAATAAACCTTTATAAAGCCCAGGTCGCCCAGCAGGTATTCATTCCCTAACTCCGGCACCATATAACTGAGGAATTTGGAGAAAGCAACACCCACCGCAGCAATGGTAGCTGTTTGTATCACAGCGAAGAAGCTCCAGCCATACAAGAAACCGATCAGGGGGTTATAAGCTTCTTTCAGGTAGACATATTGTCCGCCAGCCTTGGGGAACATCCCGCTCAACTCACCATAACTCAACGCGGCGCTCAGCGTCATGAAACCGGTGATCAGCCAGACGGCGATCAGCCAGCCAGCGCTGCCTACATTTCGGGTAATATCTGCACTAACAATAAAGATACCTGAGCCGATCATCGAACCGGCCACGATCATGGTACCGTCGAATAATCCAAGCGTAGGTTTAAAACCTGTTTGTTGTTCAGCCATAAGGTTGTTTTGGTAAGCTGCAGTTTTGGATTCGTATCTGGAAAAATAGCGATTTCTGTAAAAAAAGGGCAAAAGATTTACCAACGGTTCAGACTTAGCCGGTAAGGCGGGAAGACGGTAAGAATCGGACAGTAACGCAGGCCTTCCCGCCTTACCGGCTTTCCGGCTATTTTTAGGAGCATGCAATGGCTAAATGCTTCATATTTGGAAGTAAACCCATAGTTTTGAGACCATACTGAATGCTTTATGAATAAACGCAAAGCCGGACTGCTTGCCCTGGTATTGTTTACCATCGTAGCTTTTGTGCATGTTTTCCAGGAACAGGGATGGATAAGTCTTTCCAATGACGTACTGATGAGCATCCGCTGGGTCTTTGTTGCCAGTCTCGTGCTGTTTGCCATTTATAAACGGTCACTCACCACCTGGATATTGGTGTCCATGGCTATCGGTATCGAGATAGGGGTCGACTTTAAAGATTTCTCCCAGGAACTTTCCTTCCTCAGTAAGATATTCCTTCGATTGGTAAAGACCATCGTGGCACCATTGCTTTTTGCCACATTGGTCGTCGGCATTGCCAGTCATGCCAACCTGAAACAAGTGGGAAGAATGGGTTGGAAATCGCTTTTATATTTTGAAGTGGTCACTACCATCGCCCTGGTGATCGGTATCGCTGCTATTAATATTACCGGCGCGGGAAAGGCATCAATATTCCCCAGGAACTATTAAAAGAATTACCCCGCTCCCCCGAAAAACAGATGCAGACCAAAGTGATCTCCTACCTGGATAGTGCGGGCGTCGCTGTTCCGGAAGGATTGATCAACAGGTTACCTGATACTCCGCCCAAAGGATGGCAGGATCATATCATTGATATTTTCCCCGAGAATATCATTAAATCGATCTTTGAAGGAAATGTGCTGCCCATTGTATTTTTCAGCGTGATCTTCGGAATAGCACTCGCCCTGTTAAGTGAAAAGAAGAAGCGACCGATGCTCGAGTTTTCGGAGAGCCTGGCCGAGACGATGTTCAAGTTCACCAATATCATCATGTATTTCGCGCCGTTTGGTGTTGGTGCGGCCATCGCGGTAACGGTGGGGCACCTGGGAGTCGATATCTTAAAGAACCTTGCACTACTGCTGATCACCTTATATGCTGCGCTGATCGTTTTCATTCTTCTTGTCCTTTTACCCGTGGCCATCTGGATAGCTAAGATTCCGATCCGAAAATTCATACAGGCGATCCGTGAACCTGTTTCTATCGCTTTTGCCACCACCAGTTCCGATTCGGCCTTGCCGAAGGCATTGGAGAATATGGAAAAATTCGGTGTGCCGAGAAAGATCGTATCCTTTGTGATCCCGACGGGTTATACATTTAACCTTGATGGTACCACTTTATATCTTTCGCTCGCTTCAGTCTTTGTGGCACAAGCAGCCGGTATTGATCTTTCCTTTGGCGAACAGCTGATGATCGGTCTTACATTGATGCTGACGAGTAAGGGAGTAGCGGCCGTGCCAAGAGCTTCATTGGTAATATTGATCGCTACCGCGGCCACTTTCCATTTCCCGCTCTGGCCGATCATGGCGATATACGGTATCGATGAACTGATGGATATGGCCCGAACATCGGTGAATGTGATCGGTAATACACTGGCCAGTTGCGTGATCGCAAGATGGGAAGGAGAGTTTGATGATGAGAAGGCGCTTGCTTTCAACGAAAAGGCGGCGGATGCTGTTGTAGGTGATAAGTAGTTAGTTGTAGGTTGTAATCCCGAAGCTTCGGGAGTGTGCGGACAATCTTAAATTTTAAATAGCAAATTTTCAATCGCACCTTATGGAGTTGATGTACTTATTGGATAGTTTTCACTGGAGCCAGTTATTGCAACCGCAATTTTATATTGAAAATGGCGGGTTGTGGCTATTACTATTCGTTGTTTTCGCGGAAACAGGCTTGTTCGTGGGCTTTTTTCTTCCCGGCGACTCCTTGTTGTTTGTGGCCGGCATTTTCGCCCATGAGATCACTACGAAAACGGGTGAAGTAAAACCGGGTTTAGGCTACCAATTCCTCAAATATTTTGGCCTGGATTATCCTTATACCTACTTCTTCGACCTGTTTGCATTGGTTGGACTGATCTCACTGGCCGGTATCCTTGGTAATACGGTCGGTTACTGGACAGGTAAAAAAGTGGGTCCTGCTATGTTTACCTGGAAGGATCGCCTTCTTTTCAAGAAAAAATATCTTTACCAGGCGCAGGATTTTTTCCAGAAGCATGGTGGTGGTGCCATCATCGTGGCAAGGTTCATTCCTTTTATCAGGACTTTTGCTCCGATCGTTGCGGGTATTGTACGGATGGATCGTAAAAAATTTCACTTCTTCAATATCGTCGGTTGCCTGGCCTGGGTGTTCACGATGATCTTTGCCGGTTTTTTTCTGCAGAAATGGATATATAAGCAATGGGGATTCGACCTGAAGGATCACCTTGAAGTGATCGTATTGGGTATCGTGTTGGTTACTACTGCACCTGTGATCATTAAACTGATCAGTTCACGAAAAAAAGGAATGCCCCCACCGGCTGATAATACATTACCGTGAGGGCAATTGGGAAATTGGGAAATTTGGGTCTCTAGAGCTATCAGGAGTCAGAATGAATGAGATGAAAATTTTAGCATGGATAACATCGGACCAGGCGCTATAAAAATGTACGCATGAAGAAAGAATACGGCATTTTATCTATTCCAGTTATTGTTGCCGCGCTTGGCTATTTTGTCGATATCTACGATCTCCTTTTATTCAGTATTACCCGTATTGAAAGCCTGCGTTCATTTGGTTTATCACCCGAACAGATCACTGCGAAAGGTGAAGGCATACTCATGTGGCAGATGGCCGGCCTGCTGATCGGCGGGATCATCTGGGGGGTGATGGGGGATAAGCGGGGAAGACTTAGTGTGCTGTTTGGATCGATCATCCTGTATTCTCTAGCCAATATCGCCAATGGGTTTGTGCAAAATCCCGAACAATTCAAGATCATTCGTTTTATTGCAGGTCTTGGACTTGCAGGAGAATTGGGTGCAGGTATCACCCTTGTGGCTGAATTAATACGAAAAGAAAAAAGAGGGATCGCTACTTCGCTGGTGGCAGGACTGGGATTGACGGGAGCCGTGGTAGCTTTTATCATGAAAGAGAATTTTCACTGGCGAACCTGTTATTTCATCGGCGGCGGGATGGGACTTTTATTATTGATTCTCCGTATTTCCGTTTTTGAATCCGGAATGTTTCATGAAGTAAAGAAAATGGAAGTACAGCGGGGAAATTTCTTTATGCTCTTTAATAATAAGGATAGATTGAAAAGATATTTACTTAGTATCGCAATCGGATTACCCACCTGGTTTGTGATCGGTGTGATGGTATCTTTTTCAAGTGAGTTTGGGAAATGGATGGGTATCCAGGAAAAGATCGATCCCGGTAAAGCGATCATGTATGCCTATGCCGCTATTGCGATAGGTGATATCCTGATCGGTTTTATTAGCCAATGGCTGAAGAGCCGGAAAAAAGCGCTATATATCTTTTATTTTATTACGGCAGTCTTCATGGTACTGTTCTTTACCGCGCAATGGAACGGCACAGCCCAGGGTATGTATTGGATCTGCGCCGGGCTTGGTTTTGGAACGGGTTTCTGGGCCATATTTGTAACGATGGGAGCAGAACAGTTTGGCACCAACCTGCGTGCAACAGCTACTACTACCATTCCCAACATGGTAAGAGGAATGCTCACCATCCTGATATTGCCACTCTTTAAAGGATTGCGCAATATCACCGATTATTATACCGGTGGCTGGATCGCCGCGATCATTATTATGTTGATCACCGTGGTAGCGGCTATCTTCCTGGAAGAAACTTTTAATAAAGACCTGAATTTCGTTGAGAAATAAACCAGGCTAGTGGGGATGGCGAGTGGGAATTCACATAATGAATAATTGGATCAATGATTTTGCTGAACCCGGACTGAAGCATTGAATTATTGTTTCGTTGAATTCTCCCTCTCATTAAGGAGAGGCAACCGAGGAACGAAGGTTGCGAGCGTAGCTCAGAGGGTGAGGTCAGGAGAGAGTTTAACCATAAACCATAAACGATTCCAAAGTTTCTCATCATACGCTTTTCTTCCATCGGTGACATTGTCCTCACCACACCCGTGATCCGTTGTTTGAAACAACAGGTGCCGGATGCGGAAGTTCATTTCCTGGTGAAAGATCAATTTCGTTCCGTGGTGGAATACAATCCCTATATCGATAAGATTCATGTGCTGGCTCATAGTTGGGAACTGATGATCGAGGAGCTGGTGTCGGAAGAGTATGATTATATCATCGATCTGCATCACAATACCAAAACGCTTCGTGTAAAAAAGGCGCTCTCCGTTCGTAGAGTTCCGCCCATAGGGCTCCCTGGGCGGACTGGATCCAGTGAGAAGCTGAGATCATTTTCGTTTTACAAACTCAATATTCAAAAATATTTCTACACGGCTTTCAAGATCAATATGCTTCCGAAACTGCATATTGTTGACCGGTATATGAAAACCGTGGAAAGCTTTGGTGTAAAGAACGACGGAGCCGGGCTGGATTATTTTATCGGTCCGCACCAGGTAAAGAAGGAGGATATCCCGGCTTCACATACAGCGGGATATATCGGCTGCGTGATCGGGGCGGCGCATGGCACCAAACGATGGCCGCTTCATAAATGGAAGGAATTCTGCAAAAAAATGCAGCACCCGGTCATTTTACTCGGCGGACCGGAAGATGCAGATCGTGGAAACGAAATTGCAGCGATCGACCCTGTGAAGATCTACAACGCCTGCGGCAAATTCAAACTCAATGAAAGTGCCGACATCGTGAGAACGGCGAAACTGGTCATCAGCAACGATACAGGTCTGATGCATATCGCCGCGGCATTTAAGAGACCGATTATCTCTTTATGGGGCAATACGGTTCCTTCTTTTGGTATGACACCTTATTATGGCGATGCGCCGGTCTCCGGCATCATCATGCAGACGAATAAACTCTGGTGCCGGCCGTGCTCGAAAATCGGGTATGAAAAATGTCCGCTTGGGCATTTTAAATGTATGGAGAAGATTTCGGTGGAGGAGTTGTTGCAGAAAGCGAAGCATCGCTTGTAGTGGAATACACCAGCCCGCAGATTGTTATGATGATTATGATCAGCACTGAAAAAATCTTAAGTCATCTTGATCATCATGACAACCTGCGGGTTAATTTCTCTACGCAGGTTTGTAATTATAAACCGTTAACACCTGCTCCAGCCTTTGCTGGTCATACGCACTGCTGAGTTTAAATTTTTCGATCCACTGATCGGCGAGAGTTTTATTTTTCTCTTCGATATACAGGACGATAATTTCCAGTATCCCATCCTCAAAGTCCGGGGTGCTCTTCATCAGGCGTTCAAGTGAGATCTTTGCACTGTCGGGTTTTTCTTTCAGGTTATAAAAAAGGTAACGGTAATAATCGAGGAAAGGATCTTTGTCGATCATCTTGTCGATCTCGGGGTTCGAGTAGCCGGTGGCGT
>JANOHQ010000039.1:0-11363 GCA_031406595.1 Chitinophagaceae bacterium | reverse complement strand
TCGTCAATGAAGCCCGGTCATTTTCAGGGTTTGACAGTGTATTAAAACTCCAGGAAGCCAATATAACAGAACCGGGAGAAAAGGAAGCAACCACCCTGCTCCGGAAGTATTTTGAACTACACCGTTCCGGGGACAACTCCGTTTCAACTATTCAGCATATCAGGGTTAATATACAAAAGGTGTTGTCGTTGAATATGTCCGCAATCGAAACCAAGAACCAGAAAGCAAATAAAACTGCCGATAAAGCGCTAACCTACATATCATTCCTGGCGGCCATTATATTTCTCGTGGGTTTCACCTTTTCATTCAATTTTCCCTCCGTATTAACCGCACCTATCGGTGCCTTAACAGAAGGGATACAGGAAATAAGTAAAAAGAACTATCATCATCGTATTCACCTGGACCGAAAAGATGAATTTGGACAGATGGCCGATGCGTTTAATGATATGGCCGACCGCCTCGAATATTTTGAGAATAGCAACCTGAATAAGATCATTTTCGAGAAAACAAGAGCGGAAGCCGTTATCAATAGCCTGAAGGAAGCGAGTATCGGTCTTGATAAAACGGGAGTCGTGCTTTTTGCCAACGACCAGGCATTGCAATTATTGGGTATGCAGGCAAAAGAGATGGTGGGCCAACCTGTAGAAGAAGTGAGCAAAAGAAATGACCTCTTGCGCTTCTTACTGGAGGAAAAAGGGAGTATGCCTTTTAAGATCGTTGTTGATAACCGGGAGAATTATTTCACGAAGGAAATAGTAGACATTACACAGGATAATACCAGCAGCAAGGTTATCGTGCTTCGGAATATCACTTCGTTTAAAGAACTCGATGTTGCCAAAACAAATTTTATCGCCACCATTTCTCATGAATTGAAGACTCCGCTGGCTTCTTCTGACTTTAGTTTAAAACTTTTAGAAGATGAAAGAGTAGGCCAGCTTTCAGATGAACAAAAAGAACTATTACAAAGCCTGAAGCAGGATAACCAGCGGATGCTGCGAATATTAAGCGAGTTATTGAATATGTCACAGGTAGAGGCCGGCAAAATTCAATTGGATATTGCTGAAATTAAGCCAGAAATACTGGCTGATACAGCTATAAATGCTGCCATGAACACAGCGAGGCAAAAAAATATCAGTATTCACAAACAGTATGAAGACAATATTAAAAAAGTAAGAGCAGACGCGGAAAAAACGGGATGGGTATTAAATAATTTCCTGGCAAATGCTATCAAACATTCACCTGAAAATGGCATTATTACAGTGGGCATAAAAAAAACCGCGGGCAGCATTGAGTTTTCTGTTACGGATCAGGGATCCGGTATCCCTTCTGAATATTCAACAAAAGTATTTGAACGATTTTTTAAAGTCCCCGGTTCAAAAGCAGGAGGGACAGGGCTGGGGCTTGCTATCTCCAAAGAATTGATCGAGGCGGAAGGCGGGCAAATATGGGTAAAGAGCGAAATCGGATCGGGAAGTATGTTCGGGTTTAATCTGCCTTTGGGGGCCTGACCAGGGAATTTCAGAAAAAGAAACAGGAGCTGTGATTGTTGTCATTGTACCATACGGGAGTATAAAAGATCGGCATCTTGTTTATTACATAATTGGGTGCCCGGGTTCATGGTTGCCGCGGTGCCGCATGCCACACCATATTGTAAAGCCTGTTCCAGGGTCATCCCTCCCGATATACTAAGTACGATCCCTGCTACCATGCTGTCGCCTGCACCTACGGTACTTTTGCGGGAGACTTCCGGTGGCGTCACGGAATAAGTTTCTGTTTTTGTAACCAGAATGGCTCCCGCTTTGCCAAGCGACACCACGACGATCTCACATTTGTTTTTTTCGATGATCTCTTTTGCCAGTTTCTCTACATCCGCCATCTCGACCTTGCTTTTCCCGGTCAGCGAAGCCAATTCACCAAGATTAGGCTTGACCAGGTAAACTCCTTCATTCACAGCCTGCGTCAATGCTTCGCCAGATGTGTCGACGATCAATTTTGCATTTCTGTGCCTGGCGATCTTCGCTATTTGTGCGTATATGTCAAGCGGTACACCGGGAGGAAGGCTGCCGCTGGCGACAATAAAATCGACCTCTTTCACATCTTCGAGCGTTTTAAGACATTGCTGCCATTCATTTTCACGTAATGAAGTGCCGGGCATTCCAAACCGGTATTGGTTATTGCTGGACCTGTCAAGCACGATGATATTTTCCCTTGTTTCGCTGGCGGTTTCGATTATCAGGGAGGGTACATTTTCTTTTTCCATTAAATGATTAAAGAATTTGCCGGTATACCCACCGGAAGGAAATATGGCAATGGCTTGCCCTCCCAATTTTTTTATTGCTCTTGCCACATTGATCCCGCCTCCCCCGGGCTCGAGCTTTGGTTCAGCACATTTCAATTTCGCTTCCGGGATAAGAGATGGTACTACAGTACTCTTATCTATACATGGACTAAAAGTGATGGTAATGATCGAAGACATAGAGGAATAAAGGTAATTCTTCTTCGCATCCATTCTTCTGACAACATCGGATCAGGAAGCGCTTTGGATTGCCATCTAATGGCTGAATACCTTTCATAGGCCAGCTATCTTCTTTTACCTCTTTGGGTATTTCTGCAAGCTAATCCGGTCATTATAAGTATAATATAAAATAAGAAGGCTGACATATAAAGATTTTAGAAAGACAGGGCGAAAAAGGGTATAATATTTCTGCCAGATTAATTAGTTTACAGCTTTTTCAACACACCATGAGCAGGCAAATAGCGGCGGTAGCCATCATTTTTCTTAATTCTATTGTAAATAGCTTTGCCCAGTTGTCAACTGTGCAGCAAAAAGCGATCGTAGTAAAAAGAATGGTCGAACGGAATCACTATGCTCCCCGCGCCGTCAACGATAGCTTTTCGCAGGCTGTTTTTAAAATGGTTCTCAATTCGGCCGACCCGCGGAGACTATTGTTCACCGGGGCGGATTATCAACAGCTGCTGGGTTACAGCACAAAACTGGATGATGAATTACAGGGGACAGCCGGCAATTTTTTTGATCAATTTTCCCTGTTGTACAAAAAAGCGCTTACAAGAGCCGATTCGATCGTCAATAAAGTATTACAAAAGCCATTTGACTTTTCCACTGACGAAAAGCTGATCTCTTCCCGGAGAAAAGACAGTTTTGCTTTTTCAACGGACCTGCCGGCATTGACCAGCCGTTGGTCGCGGTACCTGAAATTTTTAATATTGGATGAGGTATACGATGCAGCCCGGTCTGATAGTGCAAAATTGATACTGTTCAAAACTGCCCTCACTACAATCGAGCCGGGCATACGGGAGAAAATAAAGAAGGCTGAATTAAAAGCATTAAAAAGAATCCTGGATTATCCCGCAGGCTATCCTGCTTATACTACTGAGCTATACCTGAACGCCATTGCTACCTGTTTTGATCCGCATACCAATTATTTTTCGCCCCAGGGAAAAGAACAGTTCCAGGCAGAGCTGAGTACCGAAGCCTATTTTTTTGGCATCGTGTTCAATGAGAATGAAGCGGGAAAGATCCTGGTCGATAAACTTACCCCTGGTGGCGTCGCCTGGAAATCGGGCGAGATCAATAAAGGCGACGAACTGATCAGCCTTCACTGGGAAGGAAAAGAAACACAGGATATGACAGGTGCTTCGATGGAAGAAGCTTTTGAAGTAATGGACCAGTCCATTCATAATAAGCTGCTGTTCCGTTTCCGGAAAGCAGATGGCACCACGAGCATGGTCTTCCTGCGGAAAGAGAAATCAAGCAACGAGGAAAATATCGTGAAAAGTTTTGTGTTGAAAGGAGAGAAAAAGATCGGGTATATTTTATTACCCGGTTTTTATACCGAATGGGAAAATGAAAAAGGATCCAGCTGCGCCAATGATGTGGCAAAAGAAATAGTGAAATTAAAAAGAGAGAACGTCGAAGGGTTGATCCTGGATGTACGCTACAATGGTGGCGGATCGATTGGTGAGGCACTGGACATGATCGGGATATTTATTGAAGAAGGGCCTTTGTCTGCCGAGAAAAGTAAAGATGGGAAACTAGTGACACTAAAAGACCCCAACCGCGGAACGATCTATGACGGACCGATGGTGCTGATGGTGAATGGTCAAAGCGCTTCTGCCTCCGAAATGCTGGCGGCTTCTTTGCAGGATTATAACCGGGCGGTGATCGTAGGGAGCAACACCTATGGAAAAGCCACGATGCAGGAACTGTTCCCCATGGATACGATCAGCAGCCGCCAGATCACGGGGAACGAGAAAGGCGATATTATCAAGATCACCACGGGAAAACTATACCGGGTCAATGGGCGCACGGCACAATTGGTGGGCGTAAAACCCGATGTGCTGATCCCCGATGCTTTCGACGGACTGGAGATGGGCGAACGGTTTGAAAAATACCCGCTGATCGCCGATACGGTGAAGCGGAATAATTATTACCGGCCACTTCCTTATTTGCCCGTGACAGAACTGGCCAATCGCAGTGCCGGTCGGATCCTGGCCAATGCCGATTTCCAGATTATTAAGAAGATCATCGGTGAACAGCAAAAGCAAATGCAGGCCACTACCCGCACGATACCCCTGAAAGCGGAGCTGTTTGAAAAATGGGTGCAGCAACAGGAGCTTGACCTGGACGCCATGAAGGGCGAAGGCGCACCCACGAATAAGTTTACGGCAGAGAACCATGCACAGGATAAACAGTTGATGACGAATGACCAGTATGCAAAGGAAATGAATGCTACCTGGTTGAATAACCTGGCCGATGATATTTATATACAGGAAGTTTTCCTGGTACTGACCGATTTAATTAATTTACAAAAAACAGCCCCTAAAAACTAATGATCATGAAGCGGTATCTTAAGATCGTATTCCTCCTGGCTTTTTTCCTCGCCAGTTTTTCGTTACGTCCCCGGGCGCAGAGCTTTGAAACGGCGGTGGATTATCTTAACCATATCAACAAAGAGAACAGCGAGCTTACCTTAAAATACCTCGTGTACCAGAGCTCTGTTGCACACGGTAAGAGTGCACGTAAAGTAGAAAAAAGAAGGTTTGAAGTAGTAAATGCTATTAACGATACCCGGTATGCCATTTCTTCCATGCCCCCGTGGAAAGGGGATCGTTCACTGAAAGACACGTCTGTGGCTTACCTGAAAATACTGTTTAGTGTGTTCAGCGAAGACTACGGTAAGATCGTGAATATGGAAGAGATCGCGGAGCAAAGCTATGATGGTATGGAAGCCTACCTGCTGGCCCAGGAAAAAGCCTATGAGAAATTGAACGAGGCCGGGAAGAAACAAAACGAGATGCAAAAGGTCTTTGCGCAAAAGAACAATATCAATTTGATCGATAATGACTCAGAGCTGGAAACAAAATCGAAGATCGTCAGCGAAGTGATGGATCATTGTAACGACGTGTACCTGGTCTTCTTTAAAGCGTATAAGCAAGAGGCCTATTTGATGGATGCTATCACTAAGAAGAATATTGTCAGTATTGAACAGAATCTCAGTTCCCTGAAAAAATTTGCGGAAGAAGGGACGGAAAAGCTAAGAGGATTCAAAGGATATGCGGGCGACGCTTCTTTGATCGCGGCCTGCCGGAATATGATGATCTATTACAAGGCAGAAGCCGCAAAAGGCAATATCATTACCGATTATTTTCTGAAAGAAGAAGAGTTCAACAAGATCAAAAAGCAATTTGAAGCCAAACCTTCGGGAAAACGCACACAGCAGGACGTAGACCAGTATAACAATGCGGTAAACGACATGAATAATGTGCTAAACAAATTCAACAGCACCATGCAGGAGCTGAATAAGCAGGGCAATTCGGCTCTGAACGACTGGAATAAAACCTATAGCAAGTATATGGATGAGCATATGCCGAGGCAGCAGCGGTAGTTGCTTCGCTCCGCTCGCAATGACGGCCGGGTTGAGCCTTATGGTGCCACATTGAGGCACTAAGCAGCGCATAGATAGGAAGTATCCGCGAAGTAGCTACGGAGCAGGTAGGGAGGTCCTGCGACAAACGCCCTAAACGCTATTTTTCCTTTTGCAAAAGTAAGACCAGCAACCTTGGCAATCCCGAGCGGTCATTGTTATCGAAATATTCATTGATCCTCACAAGAGTTAGACCATGTTGCTTTGCCGACCCCGTGAATTCTGAAATATGGTGATTAAAACAATCTACCACCTGTACCCCCTGCTCCGTCTCAAATCTTGCTTTGGAACCTGCGTATTGTTTGAACGGGTGTAACTCGCCGATATATACATAGCCACCGGGTTTTAATGCAGCGGCGGCCTCTTTAAGAACAGGATCGAGATTTTCAATATGCTCCAGCATCAAACTGAAGCTTACCAGGTCATACTTCCCGGTACCGAATGTCCATTCTTTTGTAATGTCCGCTTGTTTAAATTCAACATTGGTCGCACTGATCTTTTCTTTGGCTTTTGCCAGCATCTCTTCTGAAAGATCGACCGCGGTTACCTGTTTAGCTTTTTCGATCAGCCATACGGTGTTCTTGCCGGTGCCGCAACCGATCTCCAGGCAGTTGTAAAAAGCAATGGGGGCAAGGGTTTCCCGTAAAGCGAGTGCTTCGAGGTCACGGGTTTTATTGTCATTGCTGTCGTATTGGGATGCCCATGAATTATATGCTTGCTGAACACTCATGTCGTTTGTTTTACCTGTTCAAGATATTCCATACTTCTTTTCTCCGCAAAACTTTGCAACAGTGTATGCGCAGACACCAATGGCCGCAGCGAGCGATACAGGCTAATGGTGTTCTCCAGCGCATTAATAACAGAAGCTTTGCTATGCTCGGCTAATGTGCCTTTTAAACTTTCAAGATCCGTTGCCGGTAATTGCATTTCCACCTTCCTCAATCCTCTTGGCTGGTTCTTGTTTTTTAACTGGAGCAGCGGGGCCAGTACCCAGCTGCGGATCATTCCCAGCCCGTCGATACACTCAAAGTATTCACCTCTTGCCGCTTTTGCCGCGATATAATGCACCCAGGTCCAGAACCGGTCTTCGATCCATTGGGGATCCGGTTGCGGCCATACAGATTTCGTTTTCGTAAAAAGCTTAGTGAGTTGCTCTTCTCTTTCGAAAAGAATAACAGGATCTTCTACTCTTTGCTCAAACTCATCCAGTGTGAGAAATTTGATATCGACATGAAGAAGGGGATTATCATACAAACAAATTAAAACCCTTGGCTCTCCCACATGTTCACCCGTAAAACCGGAAATAAAATCACCAAAGCGGCGTGCATAGCCCATCATCTTTTCTTTGTCGCCTCCGATCTTCTCTTGTGTGATCAATACAAGGTCCAGGTCGGAATATTCATCCAGCCCGGCGCTGATCCAGGATCCGGCAGCGGCGAGACCGATCACATTCTCATCACTCCGGCATTGTTCAACGACTTTATCGGCAAATGCTTTTTGTATCATTTCACTAAGATAAAAATTACTGGAAGGACGGCAATAAAAAACCCCGCTGCATTACAACGGGGTAAACATGACCAGTGACTTTATTAGTTCATCCGGATGACCCGCTGGCCACCCTGGTTATTTTCCTGCATTTCTTTGAGCATTTTGTCCCGTTCTTTGGCGAACTCAGCAGCGGTAATACGTTTTTTACCTGTCGGTTCTTTGATCACGGCAATATCCGCTTTCTCATTAATGGAAACCGCCTTGAATCTCTGCCGTCCATTGCTGATATCCATTTCAAGGATCAGCCCGGGTAGTTGTCCCTGGTATTCTGCAGGTCCGGCAGAAACCGGGATCGAAGAACTGAACCACGCAACAATATTTGAAGTGTCCTGTATCTCTTTGCGTTCCATTTTTCCATTATCAACATTCATGATCGTACGGGCACTGATACGTGTTGTTGTTGCTTTCATGCAGGGGATGTTCAGAATGGTCTTTGTTTCTCCTGTCATTTTCCATTTTAATACAGTAATGGTATCGTCCACGATAAAGGATTTATCAAACATCTCTTTTTTCTCCACCCGTTTTGCTGTTTCCAGGTTGGTGTATAGCACATCGTTGCTTCCGGTTACTATCATTCTCACCTGCATACCTTCACCGCCAAAACTCGGTTCCTCCTGGTTATCCTGCTCCGCCTGTTTCCACAGGGACTGGTTGTTGGCAAAGGCTAGTTCAAATTTATCGGTCCTCGTCTGGGGCATCTGCTGTTCCATACCCTCATGGCCACCTCCATTGAATCGTATTTGCATTAGTGATGTTCTTTCGTAGGTAACAATTCCCTGCTTTTGCTGGGCCTGTACCAGGCTGATGGAAAAAACAAAACAGCCGGCGATCAGTATTTTTTTCATTTTTTATTTTTAAGATTCAAATGTATACCAGTAGGGAATGCGGATGGGTTAACTCACCTTTCATTAAGGTTAATAAAGGTTAAAATGGCTGCAAGTACCGCCAACATTGGTTTACATTTGTTGGGCAAAGAGCACACATGAGCAGACTCCGCTGGCTTTCATTACTAATGGGGATCACCATCCTCGGCATTACCGGCTTCCAGCTATACTGGTTGCGGCAGAACTATGACCGGGAGGAGAAAGCGATGGAAATAAAAACTGATATGGCTTTCCGGCAGACCATTATGGAATTGCAGGTATCGAAATTGAAGCTCGACACTGCAATGTGGAATGAGAAACGTGGCCAGGGAGGAAAGGCCAATATAATGCTCAAGGAAGGCGGACGAAGAAATGTAGATATTCATGTCGCTCAACGGGAAGGCGTTATCTCCACCATCAATGTGATCCGGGGTAAATTGAAAGACTCTTTGAAATTAAGAACGGATGTAAAATCGGGGATGGTGGTCATGAACACCAAAGAACTTCGTATGCCGGGAGATTCGATAGGGTTTGTGAGGAGGTTGCCGGAACCAGGCGCCCCAATAGATAATATTTACAGCTTTTTATACATTGTCGACTCATTGCAGGATTCCCTTCGCATAAGCGAGATCGATACAGCCTTCCGGCAGAGCTTAAAACGGCAGAACCTCGATATTCCTTTTTCCGTTACCCGTTCTGACAGCACTTTCACAGAAGGGGTCCAGCGTTTACACGAGGTGACCTTTGGTTTTGCACATCCTGTTATGTACCGGCTTCACCTCCGTAATACATTCCCCTATCTTCTAAAACAGATATTCCAACCCATATTATTCTCGATCCTGCTGCTTGGTATCACGATCCTGTCTTTTGTAGTATTATACAGGAATTTACTGCGGCAAAAAAAACTGGCGGTATTAAAAAATGAATTCATCAGCAATATCACCCACGAGCTAAAGACACCGATCGCAACGGTAGGGGTGGCCATCGAAGCGTTAAAGAATTTTAATGCGATGGATGACCCCAAAAGAACAAAGGAGTACCTGGATATCTCGCAGAGTGAATTGCAACGGCTCAGCCTCCTGGTCGATAAAGTGCTTAAGCTTTCCATGTTTGAAAAGAAGGAACTGGACCTGAAATTTGAAAATGTGAACCTCCAACAGATCGTGGAAGAAGTGGTGGGATCCCTGCGTTTACAACTGGAGAAAAATAAAGCTGCTGTAGCCCTCACACAGGAAGGCGATATGCAGCTGCAAGGCGATCACCTGCACCTGCTCAGCGTGGTCTTTAACCTGCTGGATAATGCTATCAAGTATAGTAAGCAGGCGCCTTCGATCGGGATAGATCTACGGGGAAAAGAGAACGATATTATAATGACCATCACCGACAACGGGATCGGCATCGAACCGGAGTATAAAGCAAAAGTGTTTGAAAAATTCTTTCGTGTTCCGCAGGGAGATACGCATAATGCCAGGGGCTATGGACTGGGTCTTAGCTATGTGGCAGAAGTAGTAGAAAAACACAATGGACATATTTCCCTTGAAAGCCAGCCGGGTAGCGGAACTACATTTGTGATCACCTTACCAAAGCAGCAGTCATGAGCGCAACAAAAGTTCTGTACGTAGAAGATGAACTGTTCCTGGGAAAAATAGTGAGGGAAAGCCTGGAGAGCCGGGGGTTTGATGTGATCATGGAAGATGACGGGGGCAAAGTATTAGAACTCTTTAAAAAGACAAAACCAGATATCTGTGTGCTCGATGTGATGCTGCCCAATAAGGATGGTTTTACGATTGCCGACGAGATACGGGCCATTGATGAAGACGTACCGATCATTTTCCTGACAGCCAAAACACAAACAGAGGACGTAGTCAAAGGATTCTCCCTCGGCGGTAATGATTATATCCGCAAGCCCTTTAGCATGGAAGAGCTGATCGTTCGGATTCAACACTTACTACGCACCCGGCAGGACGATCCGCAAAAGATCAGGGGCGGCAGTGCTACCATCGGCAAGTATAATTTCCAGATCAACCGGCAATTGCTCAGTAACGGTAAGGATGATCGCAAACTCTCCTTCCGGGAAAGCGAATTGCTGAAGATCCTGTATGAGAACCGCTCCAGCATCATCGACCGGAAAGATATTCTCAACCTGCTCTGGGGCAATGATTCTTTTTTCAATAGCCGCAACCTTGATGTCTATATCACCAAGCTCCGCAGTTACCTGAAAGATGATCCCACGCTGGAGATCATCACTATCAAAGGGGTGGGCTACCGGTTTGTGACCGGGTAATAATTCCTGTAAAAGAAAAAAAATAGCCATCTTCGGGCAACAGAAAATTTTATGCCCGCTGCCTATATCGCTGACCGCATTTTTACAGGAGAACAATGGCTGAGCAACCATGCTGTGCTCGTTGATAACGGGCTGATCGATTCCGTGATCCCGGTCTCTTCACTTAGCACTTTACAATCTACGGAGCAATTCCATAATTCTTTTATTGCCCCGGCTTTTATTGACCTGCAGATCTATGGAGCGTATGAAAAATTACTGGCCGTTTATCCTGTTGCCGACTCCCTGTATCAATTAAAAGAGTATTGTGAAAAGGGCGGAGCTGCATTTTGCCTGCCAACGGTGGCTACCAATACCCGCGAGGTATTTTACCGGTGTATCGATGCCGTGAAAGATTATTGGAGTAAAGGCGGGGAAGGGATCCTGGGATTGCATTTAGAAGGTCCCTGGATAAACCCGGTAAAAAAAGGAGCGCATATAGAATCACTGATACATATTCCTGAAGCGGGAGAAGTGGAAGAATTGCTGAGCTACGGGAAGGGAGTTATCAGGATGATCACAGTGGCCCCGGAAATTTGCAGTAAAGAGATAATCGGTCTTATTCGTTCCCATCATATTATTATATCAGCCGGTCATAGCAATGCAAGCTTTGAAGAAGCGAATAAAGGGTTCTCCCATGGTATCAGTGCGGTCACACATTTATATAATGCCATGAGCCCTTTGCAG
>JANOHQ010000461.1:0-1848 GCA_031406595.1 Chitinophagaceae bacterium | reverse complement strand
GCCAGGCGGCCTGTATCTGTTGCTTCCCAGTAAAAACTGGGGACTGCCGTTAAGCTATCGTTATCCACGGGCGGTTGATCCGCTTTGTTGTTACAGCCTGCAAATAACAATGACGCGAAAAGAATAAAGAAAAGATTCTTCATAGTTGGAGTTTTGTTAGGCCACAAAGATAAAAATCCGCCTGCGTTATTCCACTTCGGCTTTGGAGAATTCTTTCCGGAACACATAGTGATAAACAGGGGTGCTGTTCGCTGTTGTTGCGATAGGATAGGCGTTGACCAGTTTCCATCCCTGCTTGCCAAGGTAGTTGAGCGCATCGATCTCGGAATTGAATTTTACCAACTTTCCGTCCTCGTTTTTTAAGCGGTTATCTTTCCATACGCTTCTTTCCTCACCATAATCAACACTGATAACCACTTTGGTGCTCAGCATCCGGCCGGTGACGACCACTTTGCAATATTGTTCCACTTTTTCAGTGTCCTGGGCAAAACTGTTTACTGCAAAAAACAGTAAAGCGAGGGTAAGTACTTTTTTCATAAGCGATCATTTAATCATGAAGAATGTTTTTTCCGTTAACAAATTAACGCATCCCTGCCGATGGAAAAAGCCAAAATCCAGATTTGTTTTTAAGGATTGTTAAAATAGAAATATCACGGAACTTTAAAGACAGATCAGGCAGACGCTGACGCTTCTTCCTTCTTCCATTCCTTATCCATCACAAATGTTCCGAAGGGCAAAATGGAAGCGATAAAGACCTTGCCGACCCAAAGCCATTTTTTGTTGTATTCTTCTTTTACCAGGTAAGCCAATACACCAAGGCCGACAAACAAAATACCGTGCAATCCGCCTACAACGGTTACCGCCATCGGAATATCAGCCATATATTTCAATGGCATAGCGATAAATAATAAAACCAGGAATGAAACGCCTTCGGCGAATGCGATCTTACGGAACCAGGAAAATGTCTTTTTCATACCCCAACCCCTAAAGGGGCATTTAGACTCCGAAATTTGTAAAGTCGTTTCGAAGTTTGTTTAAAAAATATTTTTAAAAACCGACCCGCTGTTAAAACCCCTTTAGGGGCTGGGGTTAATAATCGATCACCTGCTCTTCGATCGTTTCCGGAATAGCTCTCCACTCGTACTGCTGGTTGCGCAATTGTGGTTCAAATCCAGCTTCACGGATCGCTTCCTGAATACTTTTATAAGTAAAACGATGCGGCGCACCGGCTGCACTCACCACATTTTCTTCCAGCATGATGGAACCAAAGTCATTAGCACCTGCATGCAGGCAGATCTCGGCAGTTTGTTTACCAACGGTCAGCCAGCTTGCCTGTATGTTCTTTACATTCGGTAACATAATACGGCTGAGGGCGATCATCCGGATATATTCTTCGGGTGTAGTAAGATTGTGTACTCCTCTTATTCGTGCAAGTAGTGTATCTACATCCTGGAAAGTCCAGGGAATGAAGGCAAGGAAGCCTTTCGCAGCTTCTGGTTTACGGCTCTGTACTTCTCTTATTTTTGCCAGGTGTTCAAAACGTTCTTCGATCGTTTCCACATGACCAAACATCATTGTCGCACTTGTAGTGATATTCAATTTATGTGCTTCATGCATGATATCGAGCCATTCCTGTGCCCCACATTTTCCTTTGCTGATCAAACGTCTCACCCGATCGATCAAAATCTCTGCACCGGCTCCGGGTAATGAATCCATACCTGCTTCTTTCAACGCCATCAATACTTCGCGGTGAGTACTTTTTTGAAGTTTGGTAATATGTGCTACTTCCGGTGGACCGAGTGTATGTAATTTAATAGAAGGAAATTCCTGTTTGAGCTGGCGGAATGT
>JANOHQ010000413.1:0-12504 GCA_031406595.1 Chitinophagaceae bacterium | reverse complement strand
CATTGGCGATAGCAATGGATTTGTCACCACTCAGGCGGATCACCCCGATCGCTCCTACTCCCGGCGGTGTCGCCAGGGCTACGATCGTATCATCCCAGCCGGAGAGTTTGTTGAGCATATGGCAAAAATAACGGTTTCTCGCGGAGGGCGCAGAGGGCAGAGGACGCGGAGGAATACAAATACATTTCACGCAACGGCCGCAAAGGGCAAAGCACGCAACGAATACAATTACATTTCCCGCCGAGGGCGCAGAGCGTCGATTGGATTTACGTCCACATGCAACTAGGCAAATGCCACCTGGTACGGTAGCAGAACTAAGGCGACCAATCATCGGACTTTCCGACTTTCCGACAATCCAAAAAAAAATCCCCTCCGTTTACACGAAGAGGATTTCTTATTAGAATTCGTTCCTTATTCCCCTGTCACCTGGAAGGTGATTGGTTGTTTGCGGTAAGCTTTTACCTGGCGACCGTTCTGTACAGCAGGCTCCCATTTGGGACCTTTCTTTATAACACGCATCGCTTCTTCTTCCATACCGTAACCATGATTGGTCATCGATTTTACATCACTGATATTTCCTTCTTTATCCACAACGAACTGCACAACGGTTGTATAGGTTCCTTCAGGAGCTCCGTTATCGGTAGCCACCTGTGCGTTACAGTTTCTTTCCAGGTACTGGCGCCATTTGCCATCGCCACCGGGAAATTTTGCTTCGATCTCTACTTTGTCAAATATCTTGTTCTCGTCTTCTTCTTTCTTTTCTTCCACGATCTGCTTTCCTTCGTCGATCACAACAGGGGTAGCGATATTGTCATCCTTGATACCTTCCTGGTTGATCACGTCGATCTTGGCTTCTTTCAGCTCTTCCTGTGGTGGTGGTGGTTTTTCCACCTCCTCATCCTTTTTGATCACAGGAGGAGTGAACTGTTTCATTTCCACTTTGGGCGGCTCTACTTTCGGAGGAGGCGGGGGTGGAGGAATGATCTTCTTTTCTTCCTGTTTCACTTCGGTAAGGGTCATCTCCTGTATCTTAACCTAATTATATTTCACACTTTTCAGTTTACTGGACAGCAGTGAACAACCTATTGCCAGAACGGCAACTGAAGCAGTAATAATAAGGGCACGGGTGATACGCTTGTTGTACGTTTTTCTGAGATTATAAGCGCCATACTCCTTGTTCCTGTCTTCGAAGATCAGGTCCAGGACATCCGCTGATAATATTTTGTTGGCTTCCATAATGAGCGTTTTTAATTAGATGCTGGTTCGTACATTATTCCATACAAACCAATCACTTATTTTATTCCAGCACTTGCTTCAGTGGCTTTGATCAGCTCCACTTCTTCTTTCAGGATCTTTACCATAGCATAAGTACGGGCCCTGTTGATCGTCATTTCATCGAGGATGTCCACTGTATTTTTATAGGTAGCATCTTCAGATGGTTTGATGATCACGACAAAGTCCCTGTCGGCGCAGGCTGTTTCCCAATCCGGGTCTTTTGCTGCTTTGGCCCTATCCTGTGTTTTTTTACAGGTCTCATCATGGACGTGACGCCCTATGACCTCTTTTTTCTTATCGATGATCACCTTGCGGATCCCTTTAAATGTGGTTTGCTTGAAATTACTGCCTGCAGCATCTACGGTCAGTTTTCCTTCATAATAATAGACCTGGTCGCCCTTACCCAGCATGATCGAAAGCACCCCGGACTCTTTCGCTTCGGTCTGTTCCTTCTCGTCCTTGATATCCTTGGGCATATTCAGATCAAGAGTGGTAGGCGTTGTCATCGTGGTAGTAAAGATGAAAAAAGTGATCAGCAGGAACCCAAGGTCCACCATTGGTGTCATATCCACGCGGGTGGAAAGCTTTTTGGCTTTCTTTACCCCCGGCCCCTTTTTGTGGCCACTTTCGCCAGCGGCGACATCTATGCTTGACATATAAAATGGGTTTTAAAAATTAATAATTATTGCTCCTTTATGTTCTTCTGGTTGTACTTATCCATTTCCGATCCGCTGGGTATATCATCCAGCGCAGTGACGAGATTATATTTAAACTCATCATTACGCTTCAATGCACTGATCACGGCTTCAAAAGTTGGATACTTTGATTTGGCATCGCCCTTGATCAGGTATTTCAATGTTTCACCCGCAAATGCTTTTTTAGCGGCCGAGATCCACCAGACCAACTCATTGGTAGCAGAATCCAGCACTGGTATTCCAGGTACCGGGAGTTTTGCCTGTTCCTTGGGATCCAGGTTCAATAGCTGTTTCAAATTTCCGAAGGGAAGGCCCACCGCAAAGGTCTGGCGGTAATTGGCCATCTCAGCATTGGACAAGTTCAATGATCTTGTGGCATTGATATCCTGGATCACCGCGTCCAATTTTCCCGGATCCTTGTCAGATAACACGGAGAAGAAAACACGGTTAGCAGAGTCAACAATGATCATTACAGCATTGCTCTCGGGAAGTTTCGAAGAGTTCACCGATCCCGGTGTAGTGATCTCCACCGGCTCTGGTGGTTTAAACTTGGTCGCCAGCATGAAAAAGGAGAGTATCAGGAACGCCACGTCCACGAAGGGGGTCATGTCGGTATCTGTACTTTTCCTTGGTAACTTAACACTTGGCATATATACAATAGTTTATTATTGAGATGAATAGGTTTCCTTTTTCCATACCCAAATCCTGGTTTTAACAGGATTATTTATACAGGGATGCAAAACTTTGGGTAAGGGTAAAACCTGATTCGTCAATGCCATAAGTGATTGAGTCTATTTTAGTTGTGAACACGTTATACATGATCAATGCAAAAGCAGACGTACCGATACCCAGGGCCGTATTATACAGGGCCTCCGAAATACCTACCGCCAGTTCGGCAGCCGCACCGGCTCCACCTTCTTTACCCAGGGCAGAGAACGATTTGATCATCCCGATTACCGTACCTAACAGGGCCACAAGGGTACCTACTGAAGTAATGGTAGAAAGGAATACCAGGTTCTTTTGCAACATAGGCAATTCAAGCGCTGTTGCCTCTTCTACTTCTTTTTGAATAGAGATCACTTTCTGATCGGTATTGACACCGGTTTCATTGATCATCTCTTTGTAACGGCGGAGACCTGCTTTCATTACATTGCCAACAGAACCTCTTTGTTTATCACACTCAGACAAAGCAGCATCCACGTTGCGGTTAGCCAGGTGATACTGTACTTTACGGATAAAGTCAGAGATCGAACCATTACCCAATGCTTTACGGATGGTCAGGTATCTCTCGATAGAGAAAACGATCACCATCAGCAACATTGCTATCAAAAGCGGGATAATGATACCACCTTCGTAAATTCTGTGAAGGGCATCTTTTGGATCCTTGTGATGAGGCATAAATCCGCCATTCTTATCCGGATTCTCAAACCCATCGGCCGCACCCATGATAAAACGCCAGATCAGATAACCGGCGACAATGCACACAAGAGGTGCAATCCAGGAGATGGCATTGCTGCTCTTCTTTGGTTGAACCGATGTAGCCTTAACTGTTGCAGTTGGTTTAGTCTCTGCCATGATCTTAATTTTTAGTTTTTTAAATGATAAATATGAACGCTTCTTTTCAGAGCTACAATGCTAAGAAAAAAGTTTAGTAAAACAACCCCTTCCTTCATTTTTTTAAAGGTCGGGGGGTTCAAGTTAAGGATTTTTTCAAACGGAACAAGTCCTTGATAAATAATTTGATAAGAATTTCATCGTAAGCAGCAAGAACCCTATTTCAAGTGTCACCAGCGGCTCTTATTCGTACCGCAAAGCCTCTATCGGGTTAAGTCTTCCGGCCTTGAGTGCCGGGTATAAACCTGCCAGTAATCCAACCACGGTGCAGATGATTATGCCATAAAGAACCCAGTTCCAGGGTACGACGAATCCCGTATCCAACACCACGGAGAACAGGTTGCCCACCATGATGCCAAGGATGATGCCAAACAAAGCACCCAGCACACTGATGATAATGGCTTCCAGCAAAAATTGCCGGCTGACCATATTGCTTTTGCCGCCGATCGCCTTGATCAACCCCACTTCCCGGGTTCGTTCCGATACAGAGACCAGCATGATATTCATAAGACCAATGGCGGCACCGATCAGGGTGATCAGGCCGATCACCGTAGCGGAGACGGTTAAAAAGCGCAAACTATTCATGGCTTTTTCGGCGATGCTGTCGCTTCGGTCCAGTACAAAATTATTTTCCTCGGTGGTGTTCAATTTCCGGATACCACGAAATACACCCTCTGCCTCCCCCATTGCTGCCTGCACTTTCTGCAGGTCATTGGTCATGATCCCGATCACAAAAGAATAACCCGATGGAAAATTCCGGACAATATTGGAATAGGGCAGGATGATCACATTATCGCGGCTGAACCCAAAACTCGAACCCCTGCTTTTCATCACCGCCAATACCCGGTACGAGATGTTGTTGACACGGATCACGGAATTGACAGCACGCTCCACCCCTTCTTTGAATAAACGCTTGGCCACATCATAACCCAGCAAACAAACATTACCTGCCGTTTGTACATCCATCCGGCTGAGATTTCTTCCATATTGCACGGAAAAACCATTGAGCAATAAATAATTTTCATCGCCACCGAAGAGTACCACGTTGGGACTTGTCTTCCGGCTCTGGTAAGCTGCGATATTTGTCCGGCCTCCAAAAATGGAAATACTTTTTATCCCGGGAAAATCATAGCGACCCGCAAACATCTCCGCCTCATCCTGCGTAATGAGTTTTCCCAGGCTTGATTTTTTTTGCTTCTTGCTTCCTTTTTTGGAAAGTTTGATCTCGTTATTATTACCTCCGCCAAAATTGATATTTCGTTCCTTGTACCGGAGCGTGAACGCATTGGCTCCCATCGTAGAAAAACTTTCAGTGAATTTCTGGTTCATCGCTTTGATGGCGGTGATGATCCCGACCAGCGCCATGATACCGAAAGCAATGATCGCTACGGTGAGACCGGTGCGCAACTTATTGCTGCGGACAGTGCGGAAAGCCAGTGAAAAGACATCGGCGAAATTCATGAAGGGATCGCGGGGTTTATGACCGGTTAGCAAAGATAGTAACTAGCAGGGCCATAGTTAAAAAGGTTCGGAACCAAGACTATTTATTTGAACCACATAGGCATATAGGTACATAAGAATACACACATAGTTTTGGAAATTCTATGTGAACCCTTATGTGTCTTATGTGCCTTTGTGGTTCAAAGGCTGTATTAATAATATAGGAATCTAAGTAGCAAATCGGGATAGACGCCCAGCAATATTACCAGCGCTGCAAGAGCTACAAGCGTCCATTTGAAAGCAGGGCTTATTTCTATGCGATGTCCATCGCCTTCTTTGAAGTACATGGCCTGGATCACCCGGAAATAATAGTACACACTGACGGCCGCCATCAGCACCGCGAAGATAACGAGCCAGATATTCTTTCCATTTGCCATGGTGGCTTTCAGCATATAGAATTTAGAAAGGAAACCAGCGGTGAGCGGTATACCTGCCAATGACAACAGGAATATGGTAGTGGTTGCTGCCAGCAGGGGTTGTTGTTTGGCAAAACCATTGAATCCTTCAAATGTATAGTCCTTCATTTTGATCAGCACCGCGAAGATGCCGATCGTGGCAAAACTATAGGCGGCAGAATAAAGCAGCAGACCCTCTTTCGCATCGGTGTTCATCGCATAGAGGGCCAGCATCATAAAACCAGCCTGCGCAATACTGGAATAGGCCAGCATTCTTTTTACGCTTTGCTGGAATACCGCCGTGATATTGCCGATAAAAAGTGTCGCTACCGTGAGGATGCCCACGAATAAGCGCCATTGTTTATTCTGGAGACCAAATGCGTCATCAAACAAACGGATAAAGGCAATGAATACGGCCGCCTTTACAATGGTCGCCATAAAAGAAGTGAATACGGTAGGAGCGCCATCGTATACATCGGGGGTCCAGAAATGAAATGGTGCTACTGAAGCTTTGAACGCCATGGAAAAGAGCAGCATCATCATACCGGCGATCATCAGTGCAGAAGGTGCCGTGGCGGTGAACGCACCGATACGGGTGGTATCAAATGTTCCGGAAGTGCCGTAGACCAATGCGATCCCCATCAGCATGAGCCCCGTAGAGAAAGATCCCAACAGGAAATACTTCAGTGAAGCTTCATTGCTTTTTAAATTTCGTTTGTCACTGCCGGTCAGGATATACAGGGGTATGGAAATGATCTCGATACCCAGGAAAAGGATCAGCAATGACTTAAAGGAAGAGGTAAGGGTGATACCGCAGAGAATAAAAAAGATCAGCGCAAAATATTCGGCATAGTTGATCCCCACTTTCTCCATATCCCTGGCGGAAAGAAGCAGGTAGACCAGGGTTGCCGCGAAAGCAATTGTGTTGAACAGCAGGGCGAAATTGTCAAAGACCATCATTCCCCGGGTATCAAACCGGAAAAAAACGGTTCCGCACATTTCCAGGATATTCACCACCAATAACAAACAGAGTCCGCCAATCGCCAGGTTGCGCACAGCCGCCTTTGATTGCAGCAGGATGCCGCCGAACATCATGATCACTCCCAGTAAAGCCGATAATAGTAATGCGTTCATAATGGATCTCTTCTTCTTGGTCTGTTACTTATCGAAATATTGTTTTACCACCTCTATCTTTTCTGCGATCTCTGCGGAGAAAGAGGCGGTTTCATTCAGTATGCATTGCGGGTAGATACCCAGCCAGAAAATAGCCACAACGATCATTCCCAATGCCAGTTTTTCATTCCAGCGGATATCCTGTGTGTTGGTCGTCAGTTCATTCGTATCTCCGTAAAAAACTTTGCGGATCATATTCAATGTATATACTGCTCCGAGGATGATCCCCATACCGGCCATCACAATGAACCACATACTGTACTTTGTATGAGAACTGAAGATCCCGTTAAACATCAGGAATTCCCCGGGGAATGCATTCGTCAGCGGCAAAGCAATATTGGCCAACGCCACTATCACCAGCATGATCGCCAGTGCGGGTGCTTTCTGTGCCAGCCCGCCGAGTTCCGATATCTTTCTTGTACCTGTTTTTCTTTCGATCAGTTCCACCACGATCCACAACCCTATGATATTGATACCGTGGTTGAATAATTGTATCATCAATCCCTGCAAACCGCTCAGGTTTTGTGAAAACGCTGCTGCACACATCAACCCGATATGCGCAATGGAGGAATAAGCCACCAGCCGTTTCAGGTCATCCTGTTTAATGGCGATCAGGGAAGCGTAGATCACCCCGATTAATGCAGCCGATGTGACAAAATCACCCCATTGAAAAGATGCAAAAGGAACAACAGGGAATAACCAGCGCAGCACACCAAACAATCCCATTTTCACCATCACCCCACTTAAGATCATGGTCGTGGCCGTTGGCGCCTGTTCGTAGGTATCGGGTTGCCAGGTATGCAGTGGCCATATCGGCATTTTGATAGCAAAGGCGATGAACATCAGCCAAAATACCAGGTACTGATCTTTCCTTGCCAGGGAAACATTGTAAAATGATTCCATCGAAAAGGAATGGTCTTTCGTATGCGCATACACATAAATGATCCCGATCAGCATCAGCAGGGAACCAATGAATGTATAAATAAAGAATTTGAACGTAACTGGTATCCTTCTTTCCCCTCCCCATTGGGAACAAAGAAAATACATCGGGATCAGCGCCAGTTCCCAGAAGAAGTAGAACAACAATGCATCGGTTGACAGGAATACCCCCATCATACCAGCCTGCGCCAGCAACATCAATGCAAAAAAGTTGTTTGGCTTTTTATACGAACTGTTCCAGGTAGCCAGTATCACCAGCGGGTAAGCCACGGCATTTAATAAACAAAGCAATTGACCCATCCCGTCCAGCTTCACCGAAAACCGGCTTCCCAGCGACTGTATCCATTCGCAGCTGTACTCCAGGTTGCCGGTCGTTTTCATCACGGTGAGACCCAGCACAGAAACAACCAATGTCACCACGGAAGCGATCAAGGCCCAGGAACGAACGGCTTTATCATTCTTAAAAAAGAAGGAAGCCAGTCCTGCCAGTAAAGGAACCAATATAAGTAAAACAGGAATCATAGCCACTAGCTCCGCCAGCTGACGGAGAATTGTTTAATTAAAAAAAAGAAATTTGTTTCATATTGCATCATTAGTTCTTTTCTACTTTCTCAAAAAGAATTGAAGAACAAAAAATATCACCATACTCACTACCATCAGCAGTATATAATTTCCCACCTGGCCACTTTGCAGCAAGCGCAACTGGCGGCTGCCGTAGTTAACCAGTCTTCCTGTACCGTTAACGAAACCATCGATCACTCCTTTCTCTATTATATTCTTTAAGAATCCACCGAATTTATTCAGCGGGTTCACGATTATTTTATCATAGAGTTCATCTACCCACCATTTATTCTCCAGCAGTTTGCCAAAACCATTTGCTTCCCTGCGCTGGTAGTTCCTGAATTGGAACCAGGCAAAGATGATCATGATGACTACCAACCCGGTTGAAAGGCCCATCAACATATATTCTGTAGAATGCGAAACATGATGTCCTTCGTGTACAGCAATTACCGGGGATAAAAACACAGACAGTTTATCGCCGCCGTGTACCAACGCTTCAGGTATGCCTACAAAACCTCCAATGATGGAAAGTATCGCCAGTATGATCAACGGAATGGTCATGGCCGCAGGGCTTTCATGTAAATGATGTTCCTGCTCATGCGTACCCCTGAATTTCCCGGTGAACGTGATAAAGAGCAAACGGAACATGTAAAAAGCGGTCAGTAACGCAGTGAATAACGCGATGCCGTATAAAACCGGGTTCTTTATAAATGCACTTAACAGGATCGCGTCTTTTGAAAAGAAACCACTGAAGGGAGGAATACCCGCGATAGCGATACAGCCGACGAGGAAGGTGATGAAGGTGATCTTTAATTTTTTACTCAAACCGCCCATATTCCGGATATCCTGTTCGCCACCCATGGCATGTATCACGCTGCCGCTGCCGAGGAATAATAATGCTTTGAAGAATGCATGGGTCATTACGTGGAACACAGCAGCCGTGTAAGCTCCGCATCCAATAGCGAGGAACATGAATCCCAATTGGCTCACCGTAGAATAAGCCAGTACTTTTTTAATATCATTTTGTTTGAGTGCGATCGTAGCGGCCAGTAATGCTGTTGCCAAACCGATATAGGCCACGATATCCATGGTAAGTGGTGCCAGTGAATAGAGCAGGTTACTTCTGGCGATCATATAGATACCCGCGGTTACCATCGTTGCCGCATGGATCAGGGCAGATACCGGTGTGGGACCCGCCATCGCATCGGGCAGCCAGGTATACAAAGGTATCTGTGCACTTTTACCGGTAGCTCCTACAAATAATAATAGGGTGATCGCGGTGATATCTGTTGTGCCCAGTTTGGCAAGATTGGCCGCCGTGAACACCTGGTCGTAAGAAACAGTACCCAGTTTCTGGATCAGCCAGAAGATGGCGACCAGGAAAGCCAGGTCACCGATACGGTTCATGATAAATGCCTTGTTGGCCGCTTTATTATACTCCTGTTTCTTGAACCAGTAACCGATGAGTAAATACGAACAAAGACCCACGCCTTCCCAACCGATGAACATGATCACAAAATTGCCCCCCATTACCAGCAGGAGCATGGAGAATACAAAGAGGTTGAGATAAGAAAAATATCTTCCGTAATGCTCTGCCTTTTCCTCGTGCATGTAAGAAGTGGAGTATACATGGATCAGGAAACCGACACCTGTTATAATTAAAAGGAACAGAGAAGATAGCTGGTCGATCTTAAACTCAAAAGGAATGCGGAGTGAACCCACATTGATAAAATCAAAATAATGGACTGTACCGGTATGACCGCCTTTCACCTGCAGAAAAACCCAGATGCTGAGTGCAAAAGAAGCCAGTATCACTCCCGAACCGATGATCCCGATCATAGATTTCGACAAATGCTTTCTTCCCAGGCCATTGATAAGAAATCCTACCAGTGGCAACACCGCGATCAGGTAAATAATATGTGACGAATTCTGCATAATTGTTTCTATGATCCGAAAGTCCCCCTTGAGGGGATTTAGGGGGCTTAATGTTTCAATCGATTTAAAAAATTCACATCCACCGAATGGATATTCCTGTACATCATAACGATAATGGCCAGCCCCACACTTACTTCCGCCGCCGCCACGACCATGATAAAGAATACAAATAGCTGCCCATCGGTTCCTGCTCCGGATCTAACCATCCCTTCATACATTGCGTAGGCAGGGTTTTTTATATCGTTTGCCGCCAAATAATGCATTTTTGAAAATGCTACCAGTAATAAATTCACCGCATTCAGCATCAGCTCTATGCACATGAAAATGATGATCGCATTGCGACGTGTCAGCACCCCTATGATCCCGATGCAAAACAACGCGATCCCCAGGTAGATGTAATAATTTATCGGCATTTTATGAACTAAAAATTAATAGTTAATAACTAAAAGTTTCCTGCGAAACGAAGTCAATCCGGCATTTGCACAACTATTATCTGTTATCTATTGTCTTTTATCTCCTCTTATTCTTTTTTCCCGATCACCACGGCCCCGATCATCGCACTTAAAAACAACACACTGCTGATCTCGAAGGGTACCACGTAGGTGGTAAATAATTCTTTGCCCAGGCTTTTGATCAACCCGATATTTCCCACGTTCACCAATGCGTCTTGCTTTTTCATATCGACATCTTTCAGTGCCGCTACCATCACCAGCAACAAACATCCACCTGCCACAGCGCCTGCTATCTTCAGCCAGCGATTCTTCTTCGGTTCTGTTTCCTTGTTCAGGTTCATCAGCATGATCACAAACAGGAAGAGCACCATGATGGCGCCGGCATAAACAATAATATTCACAATGGCCAGGAACTGCGCATTCAATAATATATAATGACCGGAGATCGCAAAGAATGTTGCGATCAGCCAGAGCACACTGTACACGGGATTTTTATTGGTGATCACCATCAACGCACTGAACAGCGCCACTACAGACAAAAACCAGAATAATATTTCAGTAATTTCCATAAGCTATCAGCTGAACGAACTTTAGTCTTTTGATTCTCTTTCTCCCACTGCCTTTAAATACGCTTCCCGTTGATCCACCGGGTGAGGTATCAACAAGTCTTCTTTTTTATAGATGAATCCTTTCCGCCCATAATTAGCCGGAACAAGACTCTGTGATAAATAGATCGCATCTTTCGGGCATGCTTCCTCGCAAAGGCCACAGAAGATGCAACGCAGCATATTGATCTCGTACTTCGCTGCATATTTCTCTTCGCGGTACAAATGCTCTTCGCCCGGCAACCTTTCTGCCCCCTCCATCGTGATCGCTTCGGCAGGACAAGCCACGGCACACAATCCACAGGCCGTGCAATTCTCCCTTCCCTCCGCATCCCTGTTCAGGACATGTAATCCCCGCCATATTTTGGAGAAAGAACGGGTTTGCTCGGGGTAATTGATCGTTGCCTTTTTCTTGAAAAGGTGACTGATCGTAATACCCATGCCTTTGAAGATATTCCAGAGATAAATACTCTCCAGGAATGTCATCGGCCTCCGGTCTACTTCTTTTGCTCTTTGTGTTAACATCTTTTAGCTCTTAGTTATTAGCTTTTAGCTTGTTTAAATTTTGGCAAATATATCTTTTATGTACCCAGCGACATTAACTCTCTTTGGCTTCGTTGCGTCGCACTCTTGTGCGTCTGGTAATTCTATTCATCTTTTCCCCGGGCTTCGCCCGGCTACCTACATTGCACCCCTACCGGGTGGTTTGAATGAAACAATGTATCAATAGATCATTGCGTCAATCCCTACTAGCTACTAGCTATTCCCCCGCTCGCCCTATTTTTTCAACAACAACAATACCGCCGCGGTAATGATCATATTCACCAATGCCAGCGGTATCAGCCCGGCTACCTACATTGCACCCCTACCGTGGTGGTTTGAATGAAACAATGTATCAATAGATCATTGCGTCAATCCCTACTAGCTACTAGCTATTCCCCCACTCGCCCTATTTTTTCAACAACAACAATACCGCCGCGGTAATGATCATATTCACCAATGCCAGCGGTATCAGTTTCTTCCATCCTAAATTCATCAACTGGTCGTACCGGAAACGGGGGATCGTCCACCGGATCCAGAGGAACACAAAGAGGAAGAAAGATATTTTCGCCATCAATACGCTAAAGCTGATCACCGTCATCCAGAACGAATTCAATCCCCACGATGCCTCATTCACAAATGGTATATCATAACCACCAAAATACAATGTCGCCATGATCGCACTACTGATGAACATATTGATATATTCTGCAAACAAATAAAACCCAAGCTTCATCGAGGAATACTCCTGGTGGTAGCCAAAATTCAATTCATTCTCTGCTTCAGCCAGGTCAAAAGGTGTACGGTTACATTCCGCAAG
>JANOHQ010000260.1:0-4256 GCA_031406595.1 Chitinophagaceae bacterium | reverse complement strand
CCCAGGTAACAGTTGCAATGATCCGCATCCGTTGGTTGGCAGGTGCTGCCAGGAATTTGGTAGAGTCAGTGGTAATGTTCACATTGAAGGGGCGGTAATCTTCTGCCACGCGGTTAAATACGGTTGTGACCTGGGTAGCGTCCAGGCCGGCACCGCCGCAATAAATAGGACCGGCATAATTCCAGGAAGTGCCGTTAACAGTGTGGCCGTCGAAATCGAGAAAGACGACTGCCTGTGCTGACGGGTAGCTATTGAGCAGTGGAACCTGGGCTTTAGTGTTAAGGGCACTGATCAAGAGCAGCGCCGCAATAACGGGTTTTAAAAAGGTTTTCATAACAAGGAGGATTTTTAATTGTTTTCAACAGGTACTAAGAAACGGATGTAAAAACGGACCGAAAAATATTGGATGATAATCAGAGAAATGTTATTCATTCAGCAGGTCATAGAATTTCTTTTTGACCAGGACGAACTGGTTATTGATATTTCTTAATTCGAACAGGTCGCCATGTTGCATGCTGACGATCCTGCCCGTATATGAAATATTCCCGCCGGCATCGGTGATCTTCGAAATGGTCAGCAGGGCTCCCGGGTAATTGGTGGAACGAACCACCACGCTCAGGATCTTGTTGTCGAATTTGCTGACAGAAGACACCACCTGTCCTTCAAACTGGAAGGGGCTGGATAACGAGATATCCACGTTTACCGGGCTGCCTACAACGGTGCCGAACAGGCTGGTTACATTCCCCATATCAACGGGAATATTATCCGGCAGGCTGCGGAACAATTCAGGTTTGTTGTAATTGGGTTCATTAATCGGGGGGGCATTGCTAATCTGTGCTGAAGCGCACAGGCTGGAAAGGCTAATGCTTACGCATAATGCGATGGTACGAAGGTTTTTCATTTTTACTTTTTAAAAAGTCAATAAGGATATTGTTCAGCAACCTGGATTGGGGTTGCAGTTCTCAGTGGGGGTACGGTTATACAAGATTTGCGAAAGTTTTGAAAATTTCCAACGATGTGGTGCCTTAATCGGGAAAGATTGAGCATTAGTACCCCGTATCAATCGTAAAACCACTTCAACAACGGTTGGTTATTTACTATCAGTAAAGGTTTGTACTTAACATCACGAGGGTACAGGCTTCGATGGTCTGTATACCTTTTTTAGCCGCCAATGCCGCCAGTTCTTCGTTCTCGGCACCGGGGTTAAAGATGATGCGTTTTGGATCCAGTGAGAGGATATAGTCGTAATACTCCTGCTGGTGAAGCGGGTTGATGTAAAGCGTTACGGTGTCGATATTTTCGTGGGGCTTTTTCTCCTTGTCGATCGTAACATCCGCCACACGGGTATGTTTTCTTCCGACGGCCACTACCGGGTGACCATGACTGCGTAGTCGTTGTACGGCCAGGTAACTGTAGCGGGAAGGATTATCAGAGGCGCCCAGTACCAGTGTTTTCTTTTCAGCCATAGAGCAAAGCTACCGAAACAAATGATACTGCTTCCGGGGTACTTTGCTGATGATATCGGTCAGGGCATCTTTCAACAAAGGAAATTTAAATTGAAAACCCGTTTCCAGGATCCTCGTGGGAACTACCCAGCGGCTTTTTAGTACCAGCTCTGTTTCCGTGCCGATCAGCAGAGCGCCGCATTTCAGCATCCAGGTAAATGCAGGTAAGCCAAAACTGTAACCGGTCACGTTCCGGAGTGTCTTCATAAACAGTTTATTCGGAACCGGATGGGGGGATGCACAATTAAAAACACCTTCGAGTTGTGGATGCAGGAAGATCCATTCGATCATCCGGCAGCTATCTTCTGTATGTACCCAGCTGTACATTTGTTCGCCACCGCCTTGTTTGCCACCCAATCCAAATTTCAATAAATTAAAGTAGGGGATCAATACACCGCCCGGGCCAAGCGTGATGGCCATCCGCAATGCAACTTTGCGGGTAAGGGGAGTGGTTTGGTCAAATAGTGTTTTTTCCCATGCCTGGCAAACCTGCACGGAAAAATCTTCATGGAATTCACCGGTATACTCATCCTGTGACCGGTCCATGGCATGCCGGTAGATCGTAGCCGAAGAGGCATTGATCCAGCAGGAGGGAGGATGATCGCATCGCTGTATGGCCGATCCGATCGCTTTCACGGCATCGGTGCGACTGTCAGATATCTCTTTTTTATTTTTTTCAGTATAGCGGCAATTCACTGTTTTACCGCTGAGATTGATCAGCAGGTCGGCTCCGTTCAATTCAATGGCCCAATCACCCACCGTTTTTCCGTCCCATTTTACAAATCGTGTGTTTAGCAGGTCTGCAGGCTGGAGCGAATTGTATTTATTCCTGTTGTTGTGTGCGCCGGGGACCTGGCGGGTGAGAACGACCAGTTGGTTCTCCCGCCCCCAATACTTTATCATCTCCTGCCCGATAAAACCGGTACCGCCGGCGATGACGATCTTTTTATTTTCCATATCACTCATATTAACCAAATAAGATAAGGATAAATCCGGCCAGGCTTGCGAGGTTGGTACTTGCCACCCATTTGTGCGCCAACAAAACACCTGCATAATCCATCCGCCGGAGATACTCTTTAAAAATTAACAGGGAAACAAGAACCAGGTACACTATCGTGATATGGTCACTCCCTGGTAAGCCGATCAACGCCAATAAAGGTAACAACAGGATGACGGTCATTAATGCCAGTATATTCACCTGCCCGAGATAACCCGTTGCCTTTTCTTTGGTAAAAGAAAGGGAGAGAAGGCAGTTGATAAATACCAGGCCAAAATGAGCCAACTGTAATTCGGTGATGGAAAGATGATAGTAAGATAGTTTCGTAAGAACAGAATGGTGGAGCGGGAAAAGTGCCAGTGTATTAAACACCAAACAGATCGTCATAAAAGCCAGGCGGTAGAAATAATTCACGTCAGGAGAACAGTCGATAGCACCTTCACGGCATTTGCGGGCTACGATCAATTTCCTGTTGAAAGAAACGAGCTTGTACAATTTCCGCAGGAACCAATTGACGGGCGCCAGCTTACCCGTCCGTTTGATCAGCGGGTATTTCTGTCCCAGCAATTCCAGCAGCGCATCGATGCCGTATTGTACTTTTCCTGTACTCTTATCTAGCAATGGTATCTCATTCCTGCTCTTACCCATATCGATCCTTTCAAGGAGCGAGGGGGAGAGGGAGGAGAAATCTTTCCGGCCTTCGCGATCCAGGAACCCGTACTTGACAAAGAGGTTGGAATACCAGGTGCAGAAAGGGCAGTTGTCGTCGTAGATGAGGATCTTGTTTTTCATCATCAGTGTTTTGATTTTATCAATCCGCTCACCTCATGTCTCAATTCAAGTGTTTTGATCAGTTTCAGATAGATGGACAGGTAATACCAGCTAACCGGCACTGCGGCAATGATCGCAATGCCACCGATTACCTGAACATCATCGGGGTTGAAAATGGTGGACAGGGGTACACAAACGAATAGTAAAGCCATGACTATACCTGTATATCTCCAGTAACTGAGGATTGACGGGGTATGTCCTGCATGCATAAAGGAATTTGTATTGATTACTGCACTCGTCAATTGCCAGAACCCTATTAAAAAAAGACCGGCAAGAAAGCCATAAAAGTAGAGGAAGGGGATCGATAAAAACATCAGTATACTCAGTATACATTGCAGGTAGTAATCAATTTTTTTAAGAACCAGCATAAAAAGTATTTTGTATTTTCAGAAAAAAATGAAAATTTAATCTCTAAAAAAAGCGGTCATGACTACCGCTTTAATTAATACTTATTTAAAGAACTTCATCATAGTAGCCAGGAACCATCCTTCGCCCCTTCGACAAGCTCAGGGCTCAGGATGACAATTCTTCGTTCGGGGATCACTTAAAAAATTTCATCATCGTTGCTAAGAACCAACTTTCTTCTGCGCGGATCATCATATCCAGGGTCTTATCGGCCTGGCGCCCCAGTTTTTTGATGCTGACCACTGTATCCACGAATGCTTTTACATGTTTATCCCGTTTATCACCTTCCACGGCTTCCAGTTTATCGAGCAACTGGAGCATCGGTTCCAGTTCCCGTTTCTTTCTTTCTTTCACGATCTGCTTCACCACTTTCCAGATATCTTTTTCGGCGGAGAAATATTCTTTCCGTTCGCCGGGAAGTAATATTCTTTCCACCAGCCCCCAATTGATCAGTTCCCGGATATTCATATTGGTATTACCCCGGCTGATATTCAGTTGTTCCATCATATCGTCCTGGG
>JANOHQ010000249.1:0-1958 GCA_031406595.1 Chitinophagaceae bacterium | reverse complement strand
AAATGTTGTACGCAGACAGCGCAGATCCCGATGCATCGGGACACAGAGGAAATTTATGTTCAATACTCCGCGAACCCCGGCCCTCTGCGTGAAAGACTACGCCAGCCTTTCCCGTTTTATTTTCGTTGCGATCGCTGCTCCGCCGCGAGAAACCAAAGGATTTCTGCTTGAGGTTATTCTCTTGGTTTTTTCCCCGGTCTAAAATGAAATTTTTTTGGTATCGGGAAAAAAATGTATACTTGTGTAAACGATTGCACAAGTGAGTTACAAAACCACGATATCGGATATTGCCAAAGAGTTGAATACAACTGCGGCTACCGTGTCCCGTGCATTGAGCGATCATCCCCGGATCAGCGCCGAAACAAAAAGATCAGTTCATTTAACCGCCACTAAACTCAATTATAAAAGGAACCGTGTTGCTTCTTCCCTTCGCCTGGGCAAGACGCACCTGATCGGTGTCATCATTCCCAGTGCCGAGATCAATTTCTTTGGGTCGGTGGTGCATGGTATAGAGACCATCGCCAATCTTCATGGATACAATGTGGTGTTGTATCAATCCAATGAAACAAGAGAGTATGAAGAGAAGGGGATCGAAACTTTTTTATCGGCCCGGGTGGATGGGATCCTTGTATCTCTCGCCAAAGGCACATTTGACTATTCGCATTTTGAACATATTAAAAAGAGAGGAGTGCCGCTTGTCTTATTTGACCGGACGAATGATGAACTGGGTATCGATTCCGTTGTGATCGATGATTACAAAGGCGCTTATATGGCCACGGAACATCTTATCAGCAAGGGTTACAGGCGGATTGCACATATAGCCGGTCCGCAACACCTGAAGAATTTCCATGAAAGAATACGGGGATATGCCGCGGCTTTACAGGGTAACGGGATGGTGATGGATGAATCATTGGTATGGCATGGAAATGTTTCGATAGAATCCGGGCGGGAAGGAGCCCGTCACCTGTTATCATTGCCCGAACCACCGGATGCAATTTTTGCAACGGAGGATTTCACGGCATTGGGCGCTATTAAAGAAATAAAAGAAAGGGGCATTATTATACCGGGGGAGATGGGGATCATCGGGTTTGCCAATGAACAGTTCGGAGAACATATCACACCGACCTTGTCGACGATCGACCAGCAAACGATCCAGATGGGAAAGTCGGCATTGAACCTGCTCATCGACCTGATCGAAAAAAGAGAAGGGACCGTGGGCGGTGGACAAAAAATTGTGCTGGAACCGGTGATTATTGCCCGCGAATCCAGCCAACGGAACGGGATTTGATGCAGGATAGTGCGGGAATTTGACAGAGTTTGCAGGCTTTGATCGAACAAAAGAATGTTTCGCTCAGATAGTCAAAAAAAATTTGGGAAAAGTTAAAATAGTATTAACATTGTGTGTTTAATACACATTTAGTCGTGTCTTTTATACATAGTGTGTATTTGAAATTGATTGCTTAAAATTTTAATGATTGCTTATGTCTTTCCAACACTTAATTAAGGCTGCCGGCCTAATGCTGCTGGCGCTTGTAGCACAAGTCTCTTTCGCTCAAAACAAAACAGTTACCGGAAAGGTCACCGATTCAAAAGATGGTTCCGGTGTAGCCGGTGCCTCTGTATCTGCTAAAGGAAGCCGCACCGCCACACAAACCGGTACGGATGGTTCTTTTAGTATATCGGTTGACAATGCCGTAACCATCCTGGTGATATCCTATGTAGGATTCACTGCACAGGAAGTATCTATTGATGGTAAAACAACCGTAGCCATTTCACTGGTGGGTAATAATAATACCCTGGGTGAAGTGGTGGTGATCGGTTATGGTACGGCCAGGCGAAGGGACCTGACGGGTGCCATTACCACAGTAGGTACCAAAGACTTTGTAAAAGGTCCGCTCACCTCACCTGAACAACTGATCAATGGAAAAGTAGCCGGTGTACAGATCACCGCTGCAACC
>JANOHQ010000230.1:0-33483 GCA_031406595.1 Chitinophagaceae bacterium | reverse complement strand
AATATATGTGTAGTTATTTAACTACGCAAATATTTTTTTTGCAATTTTTCTAACAGATGTTTTTGCGTGTTGATGGAAAGAGTTTGTCAAATTGCAGCAAGTAAAAAAATTTTGATATGGACAAAACAAAAACTTGCGAAGGCGGGAGGTAAGTGAACATCAAACCCTCATTTATCTCTTGCTTTCAAAAGAAATAAGTACTGACGATATGATCCTTCTTTAAATGCCTGTATACACAGGACCCCATGTTAGCGGTTCGTTGTTTTCTTTTTAGCGATATAAAGACGAGGGCATATTTGTTAAGCCGCCATATAGCCAAACCCCTGTTGGTGGCAGCCGTATTTCACACATTTCTCTACTGGCCAAAAGTGCTTTAATTGTTATAGAATAATTGAATGTTTAAATAAAACACTTTATTCTACTTTAATAATTGTTGCCTGCCGTGCTATGATGCTCCAGGAATTATTTTTATAAAGCCAAACATTTATAAACCGTCTGCTAACCGTCTTGCCTGCATTAAACTGATGTCCTTGTGGTTTGATTATTTCGCCGCCCATGACTATTGCTACATTGTCGTTGAAGGTGATTTTATCAATGTTTCTTTCAAAAGATATATAGTTTAGGTCTCCCGACCTGAGGTGGGCTTTTGTTCCCTCCACTGTTCCAACCACATTGGCTGGCGTATTTACTATCATATCCGACGACCAAATTTTATCAAACAATACGGACGAATCTCCCTTTATTACAGACTCTCTTTCAAGATTTTCTAATCGTCTTATTTCAGGTTCTCTCGGATCTTGAGCTAGTACAATGTTGGTAGCGAAAGTCAAACACAAGGTAATAGTCAAAAGTGTAAAAAACCGTCTCATATATTTATGTTTTAGTTCATTTGAAGCAATTTCAAGATGAGTGAGCTGGCGGACGGTTGCCACCAACGTCCATGGCTTTCTGCTGTGCTGATATTCTGTGTTCCTTCAGCCCGAACTGCTGCTGGATAAAGTTAATGCAGTTGATGGTATATTCTGTTGCTGGGTTTTATTCGTTCAACCGGGACTACAACTGATAAGCGATATACCACAAAGAAAAGCCCCGCTATACAAGCAGGGCAGTGAAAATCATCAGATAAAAGACTTTTTTTCCTGAAAACTATCCCAATTTCTTCCTGAGATTATTATCAATCGCCTCTAAAAATTCTTCGGTATACAAGAAATGATCACCATGCTTTACCTTATTACCATGGATACAAACAGCCAGGTCCTTCGTCATCTTCCCTTCTTCCACTGTTTCTATACAAACCGCTTCCAGCTTATTACAGAAATCGATCAGCGCCTGGTTGCCGTCCAGTTTACCCCGGAATGCCAAACCCCTTGTCCAGGCAAAAATGCTGGCGATCGGGTTAGTAGAAGTAGGTTTTCCCGCCTGGTGATCGCGGTAATGTCTTGTTACCGTACCATGCGCCGCTTCGGCTTCCATGGTCTTGCCATCGGGGGTGACCAGCACCGAAGTCATTAAACCCAGCGAGCCAAACCCTTGTGCTACGGTATCACTCTGCACATCACCATCGTAGTTCTTACAAGCCCATACAAAATTCCCGTTCCATTTCAACGCACTCGCCACCATATCATCGATCAGGCGATGTTCGTACACAATGGATGCTGAATCAAAAGCCGTTTTGAATTCGTTCTGGTACACTTCTTCAAAAATATCTTTGAAACGGCCATCATATTTTTTCAGGATTGTATTCTTGGTAGAAAGATATAAGGGCCATTTTTTGCTCAGCGCCATATTGAAACAGCTGCGTGCAAAACCATAAATACTCTCATCGGTGTTGTACATACTCATCGCCACACCGTCTCCTTTGAAATTGTACACTTCAAAGACCTGTGCCTCACCACCGCCTTCGGGAGTGAATGTCATGGTTAATTTGCCTTTCCCTTTGATCACAGTATCCGTTGCCCGGTATTGATCGCCAAAAGCATGACGACCCACGATGATCGGGGCATTCCAGTTGGTTACCAGTCTTGGTATATTACTGATCACGATCGGCTCCCGGAAAACAGTTCCATCGAGAATATTCCGGATCGTTCCGTTCGGGCTCTTCCACATCTGTTTCAGCTTGAATTCTTTTACCCTTGCTTCATCCGGGGTGATCGTGGCACATTTGATACCTACACCATATTGCCGGATGGCATTGGCAGCATCCACCGTCACCTGGTCATCGGTCTGGTCGCGGTATTCTACCCCGAGATCGTAATATTTTATATCCACATTGAGATAGGGGAGGATCAATTTGTCTTTGATAAATTTCCAGATGATCCGGGTCATTTCATCACCATCCAGTTCTACGACCGGGTTTGCTACATCGATCTTTTGTGCCATGCTTGCTTGGTTTAAAGGTTAATATTCAAGGGACTGCAAAATTAAGGGTTTCAAATGACCCCCTGATAAAGAGCTTTCTGTTGAGGATTCCTGACCCTCATATAATAAAAAAATTAAACGGGGTTGATTTGGGTCAAGAATATTTAGTACCTTATTTGCGAAAATTCAAGTAGCAATGGACTCGCCTAAACCTTTCCATGAATATCTCCGGAAATTCATAAACATTACCGATGAGGAGTTCCAGTCACACCTGGTACCCGTGATCAAAATAAGACGATTTGGCAAAAAAGAGCTCATGATCAGAGCCGGTGAAGTAGAAAACAATTTCAATTTTATACTGAAAGGACTTGCCCGGAAATTTTATAAAAAAGGCCAGCAGGAGATCAATACCCAGATTTCTTTTGAAGGTCATTTGCTGGTAAGCCAGGAATCCTTCCACAGTCGTCTTCCCTCGGAATACTCGATCGAAACCATTGAACCCACCTCCGTTGTTTCCATCACACATGATGATTTGGAAAAAGTGTATTCATCCTCGCACCGGATGGAACACCTCGCAAGATTGCTCATCACCTATGCCATGGTACTGAAAGACCGCTGGCAGATGCAACTGGTGAAAATGACCCCCAGGGAACGGTTCCTGAATTTTGTAACCCGGAATCCCGAACTGATGCAAAGAGTGCCCCAAAAATTCCTGGCTTCCTACCTGAATATCAAACCGGAAACGTTCAGCCGTTTCAAACATTTATTAAGAACGCATAGTAAGAAACAGGAAGTCGCTGGGGGGTAGTGAGGTTTGGCTAGAAGCTAGTGGGGTTGGTTAACCCTACTCGCCACCCGCCCCTTAAACATTCACCACCAACACAGGTATCTTCAGTTCATGTCTTACCGCTCCCACGGTCTGGCCATATAACAGGTCTTTCAAACCCGTATGCCCGTGGCCACCGATCACCAGCATATCGGCATTGTTTGCTTTCACGATCCGCACGATCTCTTTTGCACGATCATTGAAGCCAAGGATACCTGTAGCAACAATATTCTTATCTTTTAATTGCTGTAAATATGCATCCAGTTGTTCCTGGTCCTTTCTTGTTTCCAGGTCATAAGTATCTTTTTCCATCAGCCTCGTGGCAGCGCTTTCCACTACATGTATCAATACATACGATGTGTCTTTATTTCCCTGGCCAATAGCATGGTTGATCAGTTTGAGATCATTTTTACTAAAATCAAGCGCTACGGCGATCGTTGAATAAACCGGTACTGTGATCTCCTGCAGTTGTGCCGCTTCGGGATGTACCTGCACAGGAGATGCTATTAATTTTTTGCGGGTGAGCGGATAAAATATGGCAACCACCAAAAGCCCCAGGTAAAATATTCCTGACAGGATAATAATGGCTTTCCAGATAATACCACCGGATGTAGCGAAATAAGAAGATGCCTGTCCTACCACCATACTGATATTGAGGTAAACCAGTACCGCGGCGATCAGCGATGCCAGGAAAATAACAAAGGGCTTGATCACAAATTTCCCCATCGTCTTCTTATCACTGGTAAAATGGATAAGGGGGATGACCGCAAACCCCAATTGAAGGCTCAGGATCACCTGGCTTAGTATCAACAGGCTATCGATATTTTCTTCCCCGTTGATCAGTATCACGATCACGGCGGGAACAATGGCGATCAGTCTTGTCATCAGCCGGCGTATCCAGGGAGCGATCCTCAATTTCAGGTATCCTTCCATAACGATTTGTCCTGCCAGTGTACCAGTGATCGTTGAACTCTGACCGGATGCGATCAATGCCACCGCAAAGAGGATAGGAGCCGCGGTGCCCAATACCGGTAATAACTCATGGGCTGTTTTTATTTCCGCCACATCTGTTCTGCCAGTTTTGAAAAAAACCGTGGCTGCCAGTACAAGGATCGCCGCATTGACAAAGAATGCGAGGTTCAATGCAATGGCGCTGTCGATAAAATTCAGCTTCAGCGCTTTTTTGATCCCGGCATCATCCCGTTTGATCTTTCTTGTCTGCACCAGTGCAGAATGGAGATAAAGATTATGGGGCATTACGGTAGCACCAATGATACCGATTGCAATATATAATTCGGAATGATTAAGGGCGGTTGGTACAAAACCTGTCACTACTTCACCGAGGTCGGGCTTCGCCAATAAAATATTCACTAAAAAAGATAACCCAATGATTGCAACCAGGGCAATAATGAATGCTTCCATTTTCCGCATCCCCAAACGCTGAAGCAATAAGAACAGGAACGTATCGAGCACGGTAATGCTCACACCCCAGATCAGTGGCATACCGGTCAATAATTGTATACCAATGGCCATACCCAATATTTCTGCAAGATCAGTTGCAGCGATGGCTATCTCGGCCAGCCCGTACAATGCATAATTAATATACCTGGGGTAGGTTTCCCTGTTCGCCTGGGCAAGATCCCGCCCCCGTACAATACCCAGCCTGGCTGAAAGACTTTGCAATAACAAAGCCATCAGGTTGCTCATCAATAATACCCAGATCAGTTTATACCCGAAATTGCTGCCACCTGCCAGGTCGGTGGCCCAGTTGCCCGGGTCCATATAACCAACACTCACCAGGTAAGCAGGCCCAAAAAATGCGAGTACCTTTCTAAAGCCGGTTCTTTTCAGGCTGGTGGTATCTACGCTCTGGTGTACTTCGCTCAGCGATGCGTAATCATGTTCTTTGCGGGCCATAGCATTCTTTATTTATTCCTTTTTCCTTCTCCCTCTGCAGGAAGTAAAAGGGGAGCGGTGACGAATATGTTTTCTGCCAGTTGTTGACTGATCGTGAAAGCAGGTTGCCTTCCTATCTTCACTTCGAGCGACTGATCGAAATCAAACCTTTTTTTAATTTCCAGTTTGGTACCGATCGATATTTTTTTATGTTCGAGCAGTTCGAGTATCTCGCTCGATTGGTCACTCACATTGCTCACGATCGCTGTTATACCCGGTGACAAGTCGGTCAAACAGGTTTTTTTGCTGATCTCGATCCTGCCATTGGCATCGGGTATCGGGTCGCCATGCGGATCTACCCGGGGAAAACCAAGGAACTCATCCAGTTTATCGATCAGTTTCTTATTACTGACATGCTCCAGGTGTTCGGCCACTTCATGCACTTCATCCCAGGTGAACTTCAATTTTTCTGCCAGGAAGTATTCCCAGAGGCGGTGACGGCGGATAATAACGAGCGCCACTTTACTCCCTTCGCTGCTGAGCCGGAAACCTTTGTAAGGTTGGTAATGAAGCAATTTCTTGGCCTTTAGCTTTTTCATCATATCGGTCACGGATGCCGGTTTTGTTTTTAATTCATTGGCCAGTTCGTTCGTGGAAACGATCCCGTCCTGCCGCTGCAGGTGAAAGATCGCCTTGATATAATTCTCCTCGCTGGTCGAATAATTCAACATGGCTAAAAATATTTTTAGACAAAGCTAAAAAAAATAGTACATATGGCAAAATGACTAAACGAAAAATACTGTCTCAGTTTTTGGCAGGAAGTCGGTAACGCGGTAAGAAATATAGCTCACAGATCAGTTCTTTCCATCTTCCCTCCCGAAGCCTCGGGCTTACGGGCTATTTTCAAAATGATACACTGCCAAACGAAACAGAATCGGTGGAATCGCTTACTTTCGTGCACAATCAACCGCATGCGTTCAACCGGTAAAATTGCCTTTATCCTGCTTGCCCTGGTCATGCTGACTGGCTGCAAACAAAAAAAGAAACCATCCCTGTCGGGCGATGACCCGGTGGAAGTATCGGATTTTATCGGTTTTTTTCAACCGGTAAAACTTCCTTACCAGGTTCACGATTCTATTTTCTCCAAAAAGGATAAAGATTCCCTCCTGATCAGTCATAAGATATTCAAGCAATTTGTTCCTGATTCGGTACTGGCCAAAGTATATGGAAAGGGGGTGAAACCAAAGATCTATATGATGGGAGGTGCAGAGAACCCGAAAGGTGAAACCTTCCTGTTCATAAAGACCGGCACAAAACATATCCAATCCGTTTTTGTACTGGCATTTGATAATAAACAACAGTACGTTGCGGGAATGCCCGTGTTGCGACTGGATAATAACCGGGCAACCGTACAATCGATGGCGATGGACAGGAACTTTGGTATTACCAGGGCGGTGTTACAACGCAACGGAGATGGATCGATGAGTGATGGGAAAGATGTGTTTGTACTCAACCCCGATACAAAGAATTTCCTGCTGATCATGACCGATGCACTGAATGAAAAGATCACTGAACTGATCAACCCGATCGATACCTTACCCCGGAAGCATAAGTTATCGGCCGATTATAGTGCTGGTAAAATGAGTATGGTTTCTGTGAGGGACGGGCGCCGGGCAAACCAACTCAGTTTCTTTATCCATTTTGAAAAGAACAATGGTGCCTGCTCCGGTGAGTTGAAAGGCGAAGCAACCATCAAAACTTCGAATACGGCTGAGTACCGCAAGGAAGGCGATCCCTGTGTATTGAAATTTATTTTCAGCGCTACTGCCGTAACCCTGAAGGAAGAAGAAAGTTGTGGCAACCGCCGTGGATTGAATTGTGCCTTTGACGGAAGTTTCGCCCGGAAGAGATATGTGAAGCCCGCCACGAATACAAAACCAACCAGTAAAAAAACTAAATAGCGTGAGCTGTACACAGTAAAATAAATTCCTTGATACTTACGCTGAAAATCGGTAGTATCTCATTGTAAAACCAAGCCGTTTAAATGAGGATTACTGAACCACATAGACACAATAGGAACATAGGCCTCTATGTGAAATCTATGTGCCTATGCTTCTATTGTGGTTCAAAATAATCTCGAACTGAGACACTATTTGAAAATCACATACTTAGGGATATTCCCGATTAACCATTATCTTGCACGTTCGTGTAAAAAGAACACATTATGAGTTTTGCCCCTTTTTCCGTTCCGTACGCTGTGGATGACCGTTATTCAAAAAAGATCGCTTACTTCTCCATGGAGTTTGCAACGCACCAGCCGCTGAAGATATACAGCGGGGGGCTTGGATTTTTAGCCGGCTCGCACTTGCGAAGTGCTTATGAGCTAAGACAAAACCTGGTGGGTGTTGGTATTTTATGGAAATACGGGTACTACGACCAGGAACGTCACCAGGACCAGACCCTCGATGTGGCCTGGAATGAAAAACAATTCAGTTTCCTGGAAGATACCGGTATCAAATTCCAGATTACGATCCACGAGCATCCTGTTTGGGTAAAGGCTTTTTACCTGAACCCCGAGACGTTTAAAACGGCCCCGCTTTTTTTACTATCGACGGATCTTCCCGAGAATGACTATGTATCGCAAACGATCACGCATCGTTTGTATGATGCCAATGTGGCTACCAAAGTGGCGCAGTTTATTCTATTGGGTGTGGGTGGTGCCAAACTGATGGATGTACTGGGCTTTCAGCCGGAACTCTATCATCTCAATGAAGCGCATGGTCTTTCGGCCGCTTTCTACCTCTATCATAAATTCAAACAGGATATGAGCGAGGTAAAGAAGAGACTCGTCTTTACCACGCATACACCAGAGGAAGCTGGCAACGAGAAACATGATATTTATCTCTGTCATAAGATGAGTTATTTCTGTGGCCTGACCGTAGACGAAGTGAAGAAGTTATACAATAACGACAGCGACCAGTTCAATCACTCACTGGCTGCCTTACGTTTTGCACATATCGCCAATGGCGTATCACAATTGCATGGTCATGTATCCAGGGCCATGTGGAGCAAGTATGAAGATATCTGCCCGATCATTTCGATCACCAATGCACAGAACTGGCGGTACTGGGCCGATAAACAGCTCTATCGTTTTTCGGAGGCGGGAGATGACTATGGTATCGATGACCGCAAAAAATATTTGAAGAAAAGAGCTTTTGAGATCGTCGCCGACCAAACAGGCAAGATCTTCAACCCCGATGTCTTTACACTGGTCTGGGCCCGGCGTTTTGCAGGTTATAAAAGAGCCGGTTTGATAACGACCGCGGAAGAACGTTTCAAGAAATTGTTGAGTAGTACAGAATTCCCGATTCAGATCATCTGGGCCGGTAAACCCTACCCGGTTGACCATCCTGCCATCAGCGAATTCAACCAACTGGTGCATTTAAGCAAACTGTATAAGAATGTAGCGGTATTGACAGGATATGAATTAGGACTTTCCAAACGATTGAAACAGGCGGCTGATTGCTGGCTGAATAATCCCCGTGTTCCCCGTGAAGCTTCGGGTACCAGTGGGATGACGGCAGCGATGAACGGCGCCGTTAACTTTTCGACCGACGACGGATGGATACCTGAATTCATCAATCACGGTCATAATGGATTCGTTGTACCGAAAGCAGACTATGCGAACATGGCTACCCATGAACAGGATGAATATGATCTCAACAAGATCTACGAGATCCTCGAGAACGAGATACTTCCATTATATTATTCCAATTACAGTACCTGGCGCCAGGTAGTGAAGAACGGGATGCGGGATGTGCGTTTCCAGTTTGATAGTAACAGGATGGCACATGAGTACTATGAACTCCTGTACAAGTAGTGGTTTAGTAGTATTGGGAAAAGTGGGATTGTGAAACCTGACTGCCGTTAGGCAAGTTTTGGTAGGGGTCAGTTTGAATTTTTTAATGCATGTCATTCCGAACACAAGCGTAGCTTGCGACCGAAGGTCTGGGGAATAGGGCAAGAGGCCTCTATAATAAATTGATTCCGATACTTCGTGTCTCAGCACAGGCTGCGGAGGAATCGGAATAGAAGCTTTAACCCTTCATTTATCCTTCGCTTTGCTCAGGATGACAATTTCATCGCTAAATTCAAACAGACCCACTACCCAAGTTTTCGAAATTTCTCAATTTCAAAATTCCACAATCTTTTACTGAAACTGCTCAATTAATTCATTTGTGGATGTTGAAACAGAATAGAAACTTGTAAGTTTTGCGATGACACCTTCCACCAGTGCATCAGGGCAGGAAGCTCCACTGGTTATCAAAATGTTTACCAGTTCTTTTGAAGGTAGAAAACCGTTGGTCAGTATTTCTTCCCTGGTATGAAAGTTATAATGCAGGATCTCATTTGCGGAAAGTATCTGTTCTTCACTGCTGATAAAATAGGTCGGCAATTTTTCTTCGCATAATTCTACCAGGTGAGAAGTATTGGAGGAGTTATAACCTCCGACAACGATCGCAAGATCAGCCGGTGTTTCCAGCATACCACTCACAGCCGTCTGGTTGTCGTGGGTGGCATAGCAAAGTGTATCTCTTGTATCCGCAAAACGTTCTTCGATATTGGCAGGCTGGTAAGTCTGTATCATTACCTGTTTCAGGTAGTCGGCAATGGCCTGTGTATCGCTGGCCAGCATGGTGGTTTGATTCACCACGCCGATCCGTTGAAGGTGTTTTGAGATATCAAATCCCTGGGAATACTGGTTGCTGAATTTCTCATAAAAATCCGCTGATGATTTTTCACCAGTGATATATTTAGCCAGTTCTTTTGCTTCCGCCATATCTTTTACTACTACAGCGGGCGCTGCCGATGCTGCATGGGAAAAAGTAGCCCTGGTTTCTTCGTGTTTGGGTTTGCCATGAATGATGATGGTATAATCCTTTTTCGCAATGGCTTCACTGCGGTTCCATACTTTTTCTACAAATGGACAGGTGGTATTGTATTTTTCGGTGGCAATGCCTTTGTCGTTCAGTTTTTTTTCAATCTCCAGCGTAGTGCCAAAAGCCGGGATCAGCATGATATCGTCCGCGGTTATTTCTTCAAAAGGGATCAGTTGTTTACCGTAAGTATCCTGTAAAAAACGGATGCCGTGTGCCTGCAGGTCGGCGTTGACCTGGGGGTTATGGATCATTTCGCTGAGCAGGAAGATCCGCTTGCCGGGATTTTCTTCCACGGTCCGGAAAGCGATCTCGATCGCATTCTCTACACCATAACAAAACCCAAAATGGCGGGCCAACCAGATCTTCAGGGGCCCAAAATCCAGCAGGGTAGGAGTGAAGTCTTTCTTCATCTTGTCCGCCTCTTTCCGCTTTTTTTTGATGGCAGAAATCAACGGGCTCCGGTAAATGATAGGCACTTCAAAACTCTTCATGGGCGCAAAGATACGAAAGAGAGAAGTCGGGAGCCCGAAGTCCGGAGAAAGCGGGCAGGGTGGGCAGCTGATTACTTCCGTCTTCGGACTCCCAACTCCGGACTAATTCTTATCTTCCCGGAAACTACGATATGCGATACCTGTTGCTTGCTTTTTCTTTATCGGTCCTGCTGGGTTCCTGCAAACTGATGAAGAAAAAAAAGAATGATGACACAAAAAAAACAACAAGCATGACAAACCGTTTCAGCCCCGTTGATTGGGCGCATACCACTAATATTTATGAAGTTAATGTGCGCCAGTATACGGAAGAAGGAACCTTCAACGCCTTTGCACAATACCTGCCCAAATTAAAAGGGATGGGTGTGCAAACCCTCTGGTTCATGCCCGTAACCCCGATCGCACAAAAAAATAAAAAAGGCTCGCTGGGCAGTTATTATGCCTGCTCCGACTATACCTCCATCAATCCCGAATTTGGTACCCTGGATGATTTTAAGAACCTGGTAAAACAGGCACATGAAATGGGTTTTAAAGTGATCATCGACTGGGTAGCCAATCATACCGGCTGGGACCATAAATGGACAACCGAACACCCCGACTATTTTTTAAGAGACTCCATCACAAAAGATTTTAAGATCGCTTCCGGCATGGATGATATCATCGAGCTTGATTTCAAAAACCCGGAACTGCGAAAAGCGATGAAGGATGCCATGAAATTCTGGATCACGGAATGTGGTATCGACGGGTTCCGTTGCGATCTTGCTTTTTGGGTGGAACTGGATTTCTGGAAAGAAGCAAGAAGGGAGCTTGATGCCGTAAAACCATTGTTATGGCTGGGTGAATTTGATGAACTGGATAACCAGGAATACGGCGAAGCATTCGACGCAAGCTATACCTGGACCTGGATGCACAAAACAAAAGCGTTTTACCAGGACAAGCAGCCCATCGATAGTCTGCTGACTGTGTTAAAGAAATACGATGATCTTGGCGACAGTACCATGAGAACATGGTTCACTACCAACCATGATGAGAACAGTTGGAACGGTACCGAGTATGAGAAGTATGGCGATATGGCAAAATTGCTGGCTGTATTCAGTGCTACCTGGAATGGAATCCCTTTATTGTATTCGGGACAAGAATTACCGAATACCAAACGTATAAAATTCTTTGATAAGGATACGATCACATGGACCGGTAACAATGCCCTGCACGATCTGTACCGCATATTGTTCAAATGTAAATTCAACAACCCGGCACTACGCAGCGGTGATCCTTCCGTACAAACATTCAGGGTTAAGACCAGCGACCCCAAAAATATCTTTGCCTTCTTAAGAAAGAAGGGCGATAGGGAAGTGCTGGTGGTGCTGAATCTTTCTCCGGTAAAAGACCTGCACTTCGATATACTGGACCCGGTAGTAACAGGAATGTTCATGAATATCTTCTCTGAAGCCGCTAATGATTTTACCAGCGCAAAGAGTTTCGAGATGCAGGCCTGGGAATGGTTCGTATATGCAAAGTAAAAGATAGAATAGTCCATAAAGAGGTAGTGGGCCACCTGGTAGCTATCGGGTTTGAATTTTAGTTACTAAATGTCATTCCGAACGCAAGCGTAGCTTGCGACCGAAGGTCTGAGGAACAGATGATGCTACGAAGAAATTAATTCGGATACTTCGTGTCTCAGCACAGGCTGTGGAGGAATCTAAGGCAGATTCCTCCTCCGTCGGAATAGAAGCTTCAAGTCCCATCTTATCCTTCGCTGCGCTCAGGATGACAATTCCGGCATTATTGTCGTCAAAATTCAAACTCACCCACTACCCATAAAAAAAACCGTTCCATGGAACGGTTTTTTGTTTTATGCTAAGATCGTATTTATGGCATTTCATCCAGGTTAAGCGGGTAGCGGTATACGCCTTCGTAACCGGGATACATTCCTTCCAGTTGAATGCTCTCGCCTTTCAGCGATTTGATCGCCTGGGAAAGTTGTTCGATGCTGGTAATATCCATCCCATTCACACTGGTGATGATAAAACCATCCTGCATTCTTGTTTTACTGAAAAGTCCGCCGGTCTTTATTTTTTTTACCAGCACACCACCTTCCAATTCATAACCTGCGGCTTTCTTTTTATCCAGTGTTTCCAGTTCAGCACCCAGTTTATCACCGATCGTGCTGGTAGCTACCTGGTCGTAGGTTCCGGTCTTGGCGGTCAGCACCGCAGCTACGGTATAGTCTTTTCCATTTCTCTTATAGGTTACATTGATCTTTTCACCTGAATTGTACGAAGATATCGTTGCCTGCAATTCTGTCCAGGAGTTGATCGGCGCATCATTGATCTTCGTGATCACATCACCTTTCTGCAAACCGATCGATGCGGCTGCTCCATCTTTAGCCACGGAGCCGATATGGGCGCCATCACCTGCGTCAAATTTATCTTCTTCTACCTGGATACCGAGATAGGGGCGTTTTACATCACCGAACTTGATCAGGTCGTTTACGATCTTCTTAGCCAGGTTCACCGGTATGGCAAAGGAATAACCGGCATAAGTACCTGTGGGCGCATAGATCGCCGAGTTGATACCGATCAGCTGCCCGTCAGTGCTGATCAATGCACCACCGCTATTGCCCTGGTTTACGGCCGCATCGGTTTGGATAAATGATTCAATGGGATTATTGCTTTGACGACCATTGATCCCGATATTCCTTCCTTTGGCGCTAACAATACCCGCTGTAACGGTTGTTTCGAGTGTAAGGGGATAGCCGATCGCCAATACCCATTGACCCAGTTTCACATTGTCCGAATTGCCATAGAGCAGGAACGGGAATCCGGTTCCGTCGATCTTCAAAACCGCGATATCGCTGCTGGGATCTTTACCGATCACTTTTGCTTTATAAACTTTTTTGTTACTGAGAGTTACCGTAATCTCATCGGCCACACCCTGGCCACCATCCGACACCACGTGGTTGTTAGTGATGATATAACCATCATCGCTGATGATCACACCGCTGCCGGAAGCTCTTTGTTCGGGCTGCATACGCTGACCCATATTGTTCTCAAAGAATTCATTAAAAAGGTCTTCCATGCTATTGCCGCGGTTATTGTTTCGGGGTAGCTGGTTGTTTACTTTTTTAGCAGCTATCTTTGTTTTAATATGCACGACAGCAGGTACAGCCGTGTTGGCTGCCTTGGTAAAATCGATCGGGTCACCGGCACCGGCGGCATTATCAAAAAATCCTGCATAGTTTACAGGAACATTGCCATTGGCTGTCTGTACAAAATTGGATTGCTTCGGTGCAAGCTTATCATAGATCCATACACTGCTCACTGCTGAAACAGCACTGATACCCACTACGAGTAAAATTTGTTTCCATTTCATAGTATTCTGCGATTTTAATTCCGGCTACTCGTCTGGCCGCTTAGAGTGGCTTGACGAGTGACCGGAAGTGATTAATTGTTTTCAGGGTTTTAAAAGCACTACAAAGTAACGATGCCTTTCTTTCAATTGATTACCATCAAATTAGTTTAACAATTCATTTACCAAGCCCTTCGTACTTCGTTACGACACTAAAAGTACTACGATTTACGGGTAAATGAAATACCGCTGTTCACTGATTTTTGATCTTTTAGCTATAGCCCGAAAAGAAATTCCAGCGTATCCACCCCATCTGCATAATTGCCAAGGGAAGGGATTTGTGTGCTGCCGAAAGGAATAAACCCTTTGCCAGCAATGCATTGCAAGGCCTGTGCCGCAGGTAATTTGGCTGACAAGTCGTCACCGGAACTGTAAAATTGGTAATTGAGCTGGCTGATAGGCGAAAAAATGGCGGGGTTCTCGATCAGCAGGATCGAGTCATTCGTCATATAGTATATTTTATTCAGAAGGTGGAGGGCCAGGTTATAGTCATAGTTGTTCTTGTATTTGTGATGATCTGCCATCCAGTTGTATTTCCGGAAAGCATTCAGCAGGGATACAAATTCATAGCCGTCGGGTGTATAGATCTTGGTCACATTCCGGCAACCCAAACCAAAATACAGGTATACATCATCCGCCAGTTTTTCAAGCTCTTCATTTGTTTCATCACCTGCGAGTACGGCCACCGATGTCCTGTTGCGACGGATGATATGCGGGTACTTCCCGAAGTAATGATCAAAATACCGGGTTGAATTATTACTGCCGGTGGCGATATACGCATCACAACCATTGAGTCGTTCCCGGAACAGGATATGTTCGTTCACGGCAATATCCCATTCTGCCATTTTCTCCACCAGGTGCCTGATCAGTACGTTGTCCTTTGATGAGGTCTTGACCAGCGCATGATGCCCGCTGATAAAAACGCAGAGCAGGTCATGAAACCCCACCAGCGGTATATTCCCGGCCATGACGATGCCGATGGTCTTTGGCCCGGAGCCGGTAGAAGGATTTGTTGGTAACGGGTATTGAAGAACCCATTTTTGCAACGCGTCTTTTTGTAAAAACTGACGGGCTATATTCCTGCTTGACTGTTCAACAAATTCCGGGATGAACCAACCGTTTTCCTGCCCGGCTCTTTCTTTTGCCGTCATCCAGTCCGGATCTTGCGACAAAATATATTGGCCCAGCCGGTTTAATAAATCAATACGATGTTGTAAATTCATTCCAATAAATTATTTTCGCAAATATATCAACCGTTCACCCGGTAAAAATAACCCTGAACCCATTAATTAATTCTTATGGCTATCAAGATAACCGATGAATGTATCAACTGCGGCGCCTGTGAACCTGAATGCCCCAATAACGCTATCTATGAAGGTGGTGTGGAATGGGCGATCTCCGATGGTACTTCCGTAAAAGGCAGCTTTACCCTCGTCGATGGATCCGTGGTGGATGCCGACCAGAAAAATGCTCCCGTAGCTGTGGATACCTATTATATCACCCCCAATAAATGCACCGAATGCCAGGGTTTTCACGAAGAACCCCAATGTGCTGCAGTATGCCCGGTCGACTGCTGTATACCCGATGAAATGTACCAGGAGACTGTGGATCAATTGATGGCAAAAAAGGCAAAACTGCATATATAATTTGTGCTACCAGTGTGCATAAATTCTCCTAGGAATTGGCCGTAGACCGGCATTAATTTTGTTACCTTAAAGGTATATTTCACAATGTAGCAGTGAAAGCTGCCTAAAGAGTGGCGGGTGATATTTCCCGTCGTAGGAGGTGAAGGGAAACAAACCTTCACCTCTATTATTATAAGCCGGTAAGCAGAGGAAACCCAATATTTGTTAATCCTTTCTCAACAGAACGGCCCATCCGTTGGACATCTTGATTTTTTCTGCAATATTTGCATAACTGGTCCCGCCTGCCGGGAGCTAAACCCACTATATTTCAACGATGAAGAAGAACATAGCGCTGGTTACCGGTGGATTTTCCGGTGAAGCAGTTATATCCTATAAAAGTGCCGTCACGATCGACAACAACCTCGACCGCGATCATTTCAATGTCTACAAGATCGATATCAATCCACAAGGATGGTTTTATGTATTGACAGACGGGCGCAGGATCGAAGTAGACAAAAACGATTTCTCTCTCCAGATCGACAACCAGAAAATTGTTTTTGATGCTGTCTTTATCGGGATGCATGGCACACCCGGTGAAGATGGAAAACTACAGGGCTATTTTGATACATTAAAGATCCCTTACACAGGTTGTGATGCCACCTGTTCGGCGGTCACCTTCAATAAACGATATGCAACGGCAGTGGCGGGTATGGCCGGCATTCCTGTAGCAAGATCAGTGGTACTGATTAAGAGCAAATTTCAAAGTCCCGATGAGATTACCAGTACACTAAAATTCCCGGTCTTTGTTAAACCGAACAATGGTGGCTCAAGTATCGGCATGTCAAAAGTGGAAGCGGCATCGGAGGAATTGGGGCCCGCGATCGAAAAATATTTTAAGGAAGACAACCATGTGTTGGTGGAAGAAATGATCAAAGGAAGAGAGTTCACAGTAGGTGTTTTTCGTTCGGAGGGAACAATCAATGTATTACCCCTGACGGAAGTGCGGGCCAACAGTGATAAGGCTTTTTTTGATTTCGAAGCAAAATATCAGGGCAAATCCACCGAAACCACACCCGCTGAAGTAGAGGAACCGATCGCGGAAAAGATCCGGGAGACTGCCCGCAAAGTGTACACGGTATTTAATTGCAGGGGAGTGGTGCGGATTGATTTTATTTATAATGCCGAAGAAGGCAAAGCTTATATGTTGGAAGTGAATACGATCCCGGGGCAGAGTGAGGCCAGTATTGTACCCCAGCAGGTAAAAGCTATGGGATGGAGCTTAAAAGAATTTTATACTAAATTGGTTCAGGAATGTTTTACTGAACGGGTATAGTGCGGATGGATAATTTATAATTACCAGAATGAAATTTATCACACATCGTCCTTTATGGGTCAACATTATTGCGGCTATTTTACTGGCATTAGCCATATTCGCCCTTATCCTGCTTTCCCTGGGATGGCTGACCGGTCATGGTAAAGCCAGTACGGTACCGTCGGTAACGGGCAAGAGCTATGAAGAAGCAAAAACCATTTTAAAGAAAGCGGGTTTCGAGGTAGATATCCAGGATTCGGTCTATGTGGATACGGTAAAACCGTTAACAGTGATCCGACAATTACCTGATGCGGATGAAGTGGTGAAATCCAACCGCACTATTTTCCTTATCGTCAGCCGTTCTATACCTCCGCTGATCGAAATGCCCAACCTGGTCGGCTATAGTTTCCGGAATGCGGAGATGGTATTGAAAAATATGGACCTGAAGATCGGTGATACCACTTTCAAGCCCGATTTTGCAGCAAATGCGATCCTGGAGCAAAATTATAATGGTGCCCCGATCAAACCCGGCACACAGATCAGGAAAGGCAGTACTATCTCGCTGGTACTGGGTGATGGCGTGGGAAAAAGAGAATTCGCTGTACCGGTCATCACCGGGATGCAGTTTTGCAAAGCAAGGACCATCCTGGAAGCAAATGGTATTGTTATCGGGGCAATCGTTACCGATGCCAATATCACCGATACCTGTAACGCGTGGATCTACAAACAGAATCCCCAACGTTTAGATGATGAAAAAAAGATCCAGCATATCCGGTCCGGGCAAACGATCGATGTATGGCTGCAGGTAGATAAGCCTTCTAAAAGAGACAGTCTTGATACCGATTCACCCAAAGATCTATAACCGCTAACGATGCAGAATATTACCACGGAAGAATTAAAAAGCCGGATGGATGCCGGTGAAAAATTACATGTTGTTGATGTACGGGAACCGCATGAATATGCCGAGTTTAATATCGGAGCCTTGCTGATCCCGCTGGGAAAGGTACAGACCATGCAGATCGATGAGATCGAAGAACTCAAAGACGAGGAGCTGATCCTTCATTGCCGAAGCGGTGTACGCAGTGCCCAAGCGGGCCTGTTCCTCGAAGCTATGGGCTTTAAGAACGTGAAGAACCTGGTCGGGGGAATGCTGGACTGGCAGGAGAAGTTTAAGAAATAGTCCGGAGTCGGAAGACGGAAGTCCGAAGCGAGTCAATCTGAAATAGCTTTTGTTTTTGTTACGTGCCGGTAGTAAATGATATTGGGTAAACACGCACATTGCACCATTAAGCAACTCTCTTCGTTGATGATATTAGCTATTAGTTTTCTTGCCTGCAAGAGGGGTTCTCAGAAAGCAGACATACCAAGCAATTTCCAGGTTTTTATTGCTGACACTACTGGCAATTCCAGGGCACGTTGGGATTGGGATGATTTCCATTTTCGCTCAGAGCTTGCTCGACAGATTGGGCTTAAAGATTTATCAAAAGGGGCAGACAGTTTGGAGCTGCGGTTATGGTACGACTTTTCGTTTAGCAATTTCTAGGAACTATATGTTTTAAAATTAAAAGATGCTGATTGCTTGCTTTCGTACTATAGAGTTTATCCGGCTACAATGAAAATGGTCAGTAGTAATAAAAAAGAAGGATCAAAGGCTTTGATTCGTCTAGAAACCCCAATTGTAGACAGCTTTGTTTCAAAGACCATGCTGTTGACCAAAGGTCAATACGAAGATTTTTTCATCGATAGAGGGTGGTTTTTAAAATCACAGAGCGAGCTGAATATTCCTGATAGTATTGGATTTAACGATTGTGATAGCTATATCATTGAAATCGCGGACAAAAACCGCTTCAAATATATACGACACCATTGTGCTGCCGGCTATTTTGAAGAAATAAAGTTGACTGAGATCCAAGACTTTATTGGCTTTTGTGAACGAGTCGTGTCGCAGGCGCATAGAACGAAAATAGGACTACTTGATAATTACGAATGAAATAATTGCGAGACGATGAGGCCTGGCAGGGCGCTTTTTAATACATCTAAACTACCTGCCGACTTCCGTCTCCTGGCTTCCGACCTCTCTACAATCTCACGTTCAACCCAATCATAAAATTCGTTCCCGCCATCGGGAAATAATAATTCTCCGTGATCGTTTCTCCTCCCCATAAATAACTGAAGGTATAGCCGTTGGGTTCATACTTCCTGCCGAAAATATTATTCACCTGGGCGATGATATTGATTTCTTTCGGGAGCTTCTTTTTTATAGTATAGATAGCCCGCAGGTCCTGCACAAAGAAAGAACGTAGTGACCTCTCCTTATTTTCTGTGTTGTCTAAATATTGTTTGCTGACATATTTGGCGGGTAGACTGATCTCCAAAGATGGAATGGGAATGAAATTGACACTGGTAGCCGCAACAACAGCAGGAGAGTAGGCGATATCAGCCGATGCATACGATTTGATGATCTGTCCGCCGTTGTCATAGTCATCAATATACTCAGTAAAGTTCTTTACTTTATTCCGGCTCAGGGTAAGGTTGGCTGTTGTATTTATCCATTTATTGAATTTGACTCCACCTTGTAATTCGATACCTGTACGGTAACTTTCCGGAATATTCGTTCTCGTGTAAGCCCCTACATCGTTGATCTTCCCGGTAAGCACCAGTTGATCCTTATAATTCATATAGAACAACGTGGCAGACCAGTTATAATTCTTCCTGGTATTTTCAATTCCCAGTTCGAGATCGTATAGTCTTTCAGGCCTTGGACGCTGGTTGATACCCGATTCAAAATCGTCGCGGTTGGGTTCTTTATTGGCGATGCCAAATGACAAATAACTTTTCCATCCATTCCGGTTATAGCTGAAACCAGCCTTGGGGTTGATGAAATTAAAATTGCTGTTCACATCCAGGGTAGGGTTGTAGCGGAAACCTTCCACTTCGTAATTGACATGCCGGTATTGAAGATCGAGAAAACCGGTCCAGTAAATGGCAAATTGCGTTTGCTCTTTCAGGTAAATGGTGAAATCGGTTTTCAGTGCATCGAGATCGTACCAGTTATTGGTGCTGGTCAAACCTTTTTCAGCCCAGGCAATCTTTCCAAAATGATTGCCGTCATAGCGGGTGTAAGCTCCGCCCAGTGTGGCCTGTGTCTTGCTGTCCTTATACTGTAAGGAGAAAATGCTGCCGTAGTAATCATTGTCCAGCCAAAGCTGGCGAACCATATCTGAAGAAGTGATGGGTACACCGGCCCAAACAGGGTCAGGCATACCGTAAGAGGCGTAGTCCTCATCAGCTTTGTATTGTTCATAATAACCCTTGCCCTTTGTGAGGAATAAAGCGGTATTGAAACTTATTTTTTTACCCTGGCGATCAAAAAATAGCTGGTAATGTGTCTGGGTATAGTTGTCGGTTTCATTGTCATAGGGTTCACCCGGTCTTTCCGTACCGGCGGAATTTTCGGTACGTTTTCCTGCTTTCAGATCCGTCTCCGAAATACCATTCCATGCCTGGTAGGTTTTTTCCTTTCCGGAAAAAACATTCATGCGAACAGAAGAATGCTTGCCGGTATAAGCACTGGTAAAATAAAAAGATTTAAGATCACTGCGGGCCCTGTCGATAAAGCCATCGCTGACGATACGGGACAAGCGGATATCTGTCGAAAACCCGTTGACCAGTCCTGTACCTGCTTTAATGGTATTTTTCCAGGTATTGAAAGATCCAGCACTGTTATTGACTTCAGCGTATGCAGTTTTGTTTACTTCATTTGTGCTGAAATGGAGACTCGCTCCGAACGCACCGGCTCCATTGGAAGAAGTGCCAACACCCCGTTGTACCTGTATGCTTCCCGTGGAAGAACTGAAATCAGGCAGATCCACAAAAAAAGTTCCCTGGCTCTCCGCATCATTATAAGGAATGCCATTGAGCGTTACGTTGATACGGGTAGCATCGGTGCCGCGGATGCGGATACCTGTATAGCCGATCCCGTTGCCCGCATCGGAGTTGATCACCACCGATGGGGTCTGGTTGAGCAGGAAAGGGATATCCTGCCCAAGGTTATTCTTTGCAATTTCCTTCTTACTGATATTGGTTTTGGTAAAAGGGGAGTTCTCCCCGGCCCGCACTGCCCTGACTTCAACGGGTGTGAGGCTGTAAAAACTGTCTTTTACTTCTTCCCGAACGGGCGGGACAATTTGCGAAAAACAAGCTATGGTGGTTACTAAAGAACAACCAAGCACAATGATCCTCTTCATTTTTTTAATGTTTGTGCCAGTTTTTGACCGGCGGATTAAAAAATAAGAGGGAATGCTGTTGAGAAAGGTGTGCTTCGATTAACTCAGCATGACGGACCTCCTTCCCTACGCAGGCATTACCCTGACCAGGTTTACGGGTATGATCTCAGATCGATCCCTGCCTAAACAGGATCAAACACCCCGGGAACACTGAAACTAAGCCTCATAATCAAAGGCTAAGAGCCGGCTGCGGTTTGCAGCCGGTGCAAAAATAAGGAAGAAAATAGTGGCAATAGCTGTAACTTTTCTACCCTTGTTTTCGTACCACCCTTAAACCATTCGTTTATGAAGAAATTATTGTTCGCCTTTTTGCTATGTTTCGTAACAGGCGTTTCTGTTAAGGCTCAAACGGTTATCAATGACCTCAATGTAGAGAAAAGGACGATCTCAGGCTTTCACGGCATTGAAGTGGGAACAGGTATCCGGTTAACCCTGACAGGGGGTAATGCAGAGGAAGTAGCAGTAAGTGCTGCAACCGCTGAGTTCCGTGACAGGATCATAACCAAAGTGGAGAACGGAATTCTGAAGATCTATTATGAGAGCAAAACAGACGCTATCAATAAAAGGAAAGAAACCAAGGATCTGAAAGCGTATGTATCGTACAAGACATTGGATCAGTTGGACGTAACTACGGGGGCTGAAGTACAAATTGACGGCACATTAACGTCGGCTTCCCTGAAAATAAAAGCCAGTACCGGGGGAAAAATGAATGGGAAGATCAGCAGCAATGAACTTAAAGTAGATCAGAATACAGGGTCTCTTATTATTTTATCCGGGCAGGTTGAAAAACTGGAAGTGGAAGGGAGCACAGGGAGTAAATTCGAAGGGGAGGAATTGGTGACCAGTAATTGTAATGCCAAAGTCAGTACAGGTGCCCGTATCTGGGTGACGGCCAATAATGAATTGTCGGCTAAAGCGAGTACCGGTGGTAATGTGAAATACAAAGGACAACCTTCGGTAAAAGATATCAGGAGAAGTACCGGCGGTTCAGTAAGTAAAATTTAACAGCATAATTGATAAGCAATGAAAAGAATATTTGTTTTGTTGGCAGCAGTGGTTGTTTCTGTAACAGTTTTTGCACAACAGGTCAATGACCCCAATGCCGAAGTACGGGAGGCAAAAGGATACCATGGTATTAGTGTAGGAGATGCCTTTGATGTATACCTTACGCAAAGCGACCAGGAAGCTGTAGCGGTCAGTGCTTCCGAATCAAAGTTTCGGGATAGAATAAAGGTAGAGGTAAAGGATGGCATCCTGCATATACGCTACGACAGGGACAAGAAATTGAGTTGGGGAAATGATAAGAAAAAGTTGAAAGCCTATATTTCTTTCCGGATGCTCGACAAATTGGATATCAGCGGTGCCTGTGATGTGTATGTTTCGGGTGTGATCAAAGCAGATGTACTGAGCATCCATCAATCAGGTGCCAGTGATTTCAGGGGGAAACTGGATGTGAATAAGCTCACCGTCGACCTGAGTGGCGCATCGGATATGATGGTCACCGGAACGGCGATGCAAGTATCCGTGGAAGCCAGTGGTGCGAGTGATTTTAAAGGGTATGATCTCGTAACAGATATCTGCAATGCGCATGCGAGTGGTGCCAGTGATATCAAGATCACGGTAAACAAAGAATTGTCGGCACATGCCAGCGGTGCCAGTGATGTCCGTTATAAAGGGAATGGTGTTATCCGTGATATCAAAAGCAGTGGTTCCAGCAGTGTTTCAAAAGGATAGTTATTCTGTGTAAATACAATATGAAGAAGTTAGAAAGCCGGGTCGATCCCGGTTTTTTGTTTATAAAAATGGCTGTATTTGATTTGATTTTTGTTTGGAAAGTAAGCTTCATACGGCTACCTTTGCACCGCGAAGTAGAGCAGCGGTAGCTCGTTGGGCTCATAACCCAAAGGTCGGGAGTTCGATCCTCCCCTTCGCAACAGAAAAGGCGTTCTCAAAACAGCCATTTGCCGGGAAGACGGCAAGACGTTAAGAAATGACTTGGTTGAAAATCAACTCTTGCCGTCTTCCCGCCTTTCCGGCTTTTTTATTGACTAGGTTTTGAGACAATCCTCTTCCATTTTCCGAAACAGTTGCACATTCAACTGGCAAGGACTGACTACCTCCTCCTTCTTGCTGCCCGAAGTGTGCAACTTCAGGTTTAATACATGAAATCAGGTTTTGTAAACATATTTGGACGTCCCAATGCGGGTAAAAGCACATTGCTGAATGCATTGATGGGAGAGAAACTGGCGATCGTTTCACCGAAAGTGCAAACTACGAGACACCGTATCAAGGGCATTATTACAGAAAAGGAATACCAGGTAGTCTTTTCCGATACCCCTGGCATCATCGAACCGAAGTACAAACTGCATGAAAAGATGATGCAGGCGGTCAAAGGAGCGCTGGAAGATGCCGATGTTGCCATGCTGCTGGTGGATGTAAAAGAGAATTGGGAAGAATGCGATGCGATCTTCACCGCTCTGCGGTTAAAAGTACCGGCGGTGGTGGTGCTGAATAAAATTGATCTTGTCAGTGAAGCAACGATAAAAGAAGCAAGCGATTTTTTTTCCGCCAAACCGTATTGCAAAAAGGTAATTACTATTTCTGCCTTATCCGGTATCAATAAAAAGAAACTGATCAATGGCTTATTGGAGTTTTTACCGGAAGGGGAACCTTTTTATGACGGGGACGATATTTCCGACCTGAACACAAAATTCTTTGTCAGTGAACTGATCCGGGAAAAGATCTACGAACTGGCGCAGGACGAGATACCTTATCATACTGCCGTGTTGGTAAGAGAGTATAAAGAGAAAACAACACTGGTTAAAATTGTCGCGGATATCATTGTACACCGGGAAACCCAAAAAGCGATCCTCATTGGCGACAAAGGCTCGATGATCAAAAGGATCGGTACAGAAGCAAGAAAGGATATCGAGGCGTTTATACAGCAGAAGATATTTTTAGAATTATTTGTAAAAGTGAAACCGAAGTGGAGAGAGAACGAGATGCAGTTGAAGGAATATGGTTATTAAAAAACTAATAGATAAAAGTTAATAGATAATAGTTTTGTTGCCCCATTGATCGGCAGGACTGTCAACTTTTATCTTTTAACTATCAGTTATTATCTGAAATTTATGTCATTTACCGTAGCAATAGTAGGAAGACCCAATGTCGGCAAGAGCACTTTCTTTAACCGGATGCTCGAACAGCGTAAAGCCATCGTGGATGATGAAAGCGGTGTGACCAGGGACCGCCAGTATGGTGTCAGTGACTGGAATGGCAAGACATTCAATGTGATCGATACCGGGGGATTTGTATCCGGTAGTGACGATATATTTGAAAGAGAAATTGCAAAACAAGTACTGGTGGCGGTAGAGGAAGCAAACGCCATCGTTTTTATGGTTGATGCAGCAACGGGTATGACAGACCTTGATGATTCGATGGCCAATGTATTGCGCCGGAGCACCAAACCCGTTTTTTTGACGGTCAATAAAGTGGATACCAATGAACGATTGCTGGAAGCTTCAGAATTCTACAGCCTTGGGTTTGAAAACATATTCTTTATCGCAGCTGCCAGCGGGAGCGGTACCGGGGAGCTGCTGGATGCTATAGCGGAGCTGATCACCGAAGATGCCTCCGAAGAGACAAAGGAAATAGACGCCTTGCCGAAGTTTGCCATCATCGGGCAGCCCAATACCGGCAAGTCATCCTTGCTGAATGCGCTCATCGGAGAGGAGAGAACCATTGTAAGTGATATTGCCGGAACTACCCGTGATTCGATTCATACCCATTACAATCTTTTTCAGAAAGAGTTTGTGTTGATCGATACAGCAGGTATCCGGCGGAAGGCCAAAGTGCATGAAGACCTGGAGTTTTACTCGGTCATCCGTGCCATAAAAGCGCTGGATGAGGCAGATGTATGTTTGCTGATGCTTGATGCGGAAAAAGGTATTGCGGCACAGGACCTGAATATCTTCAGTATGGCCGTGAAAAAAGGAAAAGGAGTGGTGGTACTGGTCAATAAATGGGACCTGGTGTCTAAAGAGACCAATACGGCAAAAGACTACGAAGCTGAATTGAAGAAGCGATTTGCTCCTTTTAGTGATGTGCCCATCTTATTTGTATCCGCTAAAGAAAAAACAAGGATATTCAAAGCTATAGAGATAGCATTGGAAGTGTATGATAACCGCCAGCAAAAAATACCTACTTCGAAACTGAACGATGTGATCCTGAAAGCGATCTCGACCTATCATCCGCCTGTTGTAAGAGGCATTGCGATTAAAATAAAATATATCACCCAGTTGCCGGTAGCCGTCCCTTCCTTTGCGTTTTTCTGCAATTTTCCCGACGATATCAAACAGCCGTATAAGAATTACCTGGAAAACCAGTTGCGGCAGCATTTCAATCTCACAGGTGTGCCGATCCGGATATTCTTCCGGAAAAAGTAGAAATGGAGGCGAATGGAATCATTTTGTATCGATTCATTTAAAACAACCGATCATGAAAAAGTTATTTGCGATCCTGCTCCTGGCCATGGTTGCCGGTGGGTGTAAAGACAAAAAAAAGAATGAAGAAGTAAAAGAGGACATCAAGGAACGGATGGAAAAGGCCGGGGAAAAAGTAGATGAAAATATTGACAAGGTAAAGGACCGTCTCAAAGAGGCAAAAGACAGTCTGAAAAGTAAGATACACCGCGCCACTGCCCCTGATTCGCTTCCTTGAGTTGTTATTGTCCGTATTCGTAGAACTACGATACCAGCAATAAAAAATTACGATAAAATCCTTGCATAATCAAAACGCAGGAATTAATTTGGATGCCTGATCCACGGGCCCTTCCCGTACCCTTATTATCATCCTTCCTGGAGCCCCATTATCTTACAGTATCATTTATGAAAGACAAAGTTGCCGGCTTACTGCCTGTCAACATGCGTCCAGAACTCCTCTTGAACAGCCACTGATATTTTCAATCTACAATCTGTTCAATATGAAATTTATACTCATTCCTGCACTGCTGCTCAGCATCGTTTCACAAGGCCAGGTGTATTCGGATGATATTGCACTGGAAAGATCAGCGCCTGTCATGCAGCAACAACCCGCAACGGCTACTGTTCCCAAAACAAAAGTGAAGATCGAGCGGAAGAACCGCTGGCGCATGGACGGCAATAAACTGCTCACGGGCGGCCTGCTGTTTACCTCGGGTGCAGCAAAGGGGTTTAATGAAGCATTGCAATTTAATTACGGTGGGTTTGAAAATATTTTCCCAAAGGCCAATGATCAATGGTTCTACCCCACACTCAGTTTCAGGAATAAGTATAAAGATGGCGATCCCGCGAAAGGAGCCAAATTCCCGTTGTCAACCTCCGTTTTAGTGATGTTTACTGACCAGTATCACCTGAATAATTTTATTCAGCGGGCGGCACTCACGGCTGCACTGGTGATCAAGATCGGGGAAAGGAAAAAACCATTAAGGCACTATTTGTTTGATGCATTGTATTATACCGCCTGTTACCAGGCAGGGTTTCATGCTATCTATTACCCGGTAAAATCAAGGAATTATTAAGTAAAACTATTCTTCGCTGATCTTTTGTAACAAGGCCGCTACTCGTTTCGTAAACGTAGCAGTCTCCTGCTGTTGCTGGAGTATAAAGCTGTTGTCTTTTAGTTTGCCGATCACTTTTTCCAGTTCCTGCTGTGTTTCATAGACCATCTTCCGGAAAGGGTTGTCGTAGTCCTTGGCCCTGGATTCATAAATCGCCCGCGTCATCCATTCACGGGTAGTAACAACATCCTGTAAAAGGCCAGTGAATGTCTTTTTGGTGAACTGGCGGGGAGAGAGGTGCAATACCGTAAGCAGGGATGCAAATGCATGGCGAAATTTATCCGCAGCATAGGACTCACTTTTTGTAGTGTAAAAAGCATGAACCTCGTCCCAACTGCCAATTTTCCCGGACCGGATGCCGCGGATCAAACTGTCTACTGCCGTGGCGGGCATTAGCTGGCCCCCGATATTTTTCCATTCGTTGCGAACAGGTGAAGCCGGGAGCAATTGCACCAGTTTTGCCCAGGAGCCGATCCCTTTTTTTTCAGCCATCTTGAAGATCTCGGTGACGCCGTAATAAATGATCAACTCTTTAAATAATTTATAGGCATCGGCCAATTTGAGGAACTGCACTTTACGCGGGCTGTTCTCGAATCCTTCTGCCAGCAGCTCCAGTTGGTTGACTGTGCCCGGATCATTTTCCAGCAGTTTTTCACCTGTTTTTGCGAGGTCTTTGCCGGAGATCTTTTTATTATTCTTTTTTGCCCATGCTTTTGCCACCACTGTTTTGAACAGTTCCAGTGATCCGATCATTTCATTCACACTATCCGGGGCCAGGAAATCATACTCGATCACCTGCGATTTATCCGTTCTCCTGTCACGGCTGATATATTTTCCCACATTGCGGGAAAGTGCATACATATTGTACAGGAACCAATAACCCGGCATCACAGTCAGTTTATCGTTACTGGTATCATTGCTGATCAGTGAAAAGGGGACAGGGATATTTAGTTCCGCAGGAAAATCTCCTTTGGCGATCAGTGTAAACGAAGCGAATTTGGAATTGTGCTTGAGGCTGACGCAGAGACCGGGCCAGAACCCACGACCCGCCACTATCTCACCGTCTGCACCTCTTGAATTATGATTGGAGCCAATGGTAGCACCGGCGGCCATATTACTTTGCCCCAGTACTGTGGCCGCACACAGGAATGAATTGTTATGGTGTTGTTCATGCGCCGGGAAGATCAGCGAGTTCAATACTTCACAACAGGAGATCGTTGAGTTGTCACCGAGATAGGAGTTGATCAACCTTGCCCCGTATTTTAGTTGGGAATTATGTCCCATGATGAAACGCACAGCCTTTACCCCATAAAACACCCGGCAACCCAATCCAAGGATACCATTCACCAATTCGCAACCTTCACCGATCTGCGATTTGGCATCGGGGGCTGAATTAATGGTGAGATTTTTCAGTTTATTCGCACCCTTGATATAGGCATCGCTTCCCACCCATACATCTTTGATGATTCCGCAGTTCTTGATAACGGTACGATCGCCTAACTTTCCATAATAACCTCTTTTTGTATCAAATCGTTTGTCGGTAAACTCTTTGAATTTTTGCAGCAATTTTTCATCATCCCTGTATTTTGCCCAGAGCCAGGCATCACCGGTCAGCATACCATTAAAAGGCAATACACTGCGCCCGGCGTTTTCATTGCAGATCTCGATCCAGACCCGGACGGATTCTTTCTCTCCTTTTTTCAAAACACCATTCCCGAATTTCGAATGATTGGTCGTGGCGAGTTCATTGATATTGACCAGCATCACTTCATTTCCTACGATATAATGACTCATGAAATTCACGTTATCGATCACTACATTGTCACCGATATCGCAACTGATGATCGTGCTGTTGTATAAGCCAACAGGCATCCGCAGGTTATTGAATTCAGCGAACAGGGGCTCCAGTTTACCGATCCTGACCAGGCCATAAAAAGCGCAATTCTTTACCAGCGAGGGGTTAAAGGCATCCGATACCAGTACATGATTCCAATTATCAGAACTGTTCGCATTCCGTTCCAGCGTTTTGATCTCGGCCGCAGTGAGTTTCCGGTATTGGATACCACTGCGATTCTGGATATTGCGGAGATAGTATTCGTCTTTCCCTTTGGGAATAAATTCCCGGGGAATAAAATCGTAGCCTAAAGCAGAGATCGGTTTTTTGGTGATATGGTTCATAAACCCCAAATCCGCCAGCCGGCGGACTATTAAACTTTAAAGTTTAAGAAACTTTAAAGGTGGTTAAATAATTTTAGATACAGTTGCTGATTCAAATAAAAAAGCTGAGTAAAGAACTGAACGATGAAGAGTGCGACGCAACGGAGATGCTAGTAGTACTTTAGTTGGCGACACAATAATCAAACTATATACTGTAAAGAACTATAAAATCAATAATGACTAGCTGACCCAGGTCTCCCTTTCCTTCGACTTCGTTCAGGACGACAGGGGTTTTATTCCACCGTCACACTCTTCGCCAGGTTCCTCGGTTTGTCCACATCACATCCTTTGGCCACTCCAATATAATAAGCCAGTAATTGCAGGGGTACCACGCTCAGCATGGGAGCCAGTATTTCATCTGCTTCCGGGACGATCATCACATCTTCCGAAAGTTCTGCAGATGTTTCATCTCCTTCGGTGATCACTGCAATGACCCTTCCTTTGCGGGCTTTTATCTCCTGCATATTGCTCACCACTTTTTCATGGTACGTGTCTTTTGTTGCTACGAAGACCACGGGTAATTCTTCATCGACGAGCGCAATGGGACCATGTTTCATTTCGGCGGCGGGATAACCTTCGGCATGGATATAGGATATCTCCTTCAACTTTAATGCACCTTCAAGTGCCACGGGGAAATTATAGCCACGACCGAGATAGAGGAAGTCGCGTGCATCTTTGTATTTTTCTGCCAATAATTTGATCGAATCGCTATGATTCAATGTCCAGGCCACTTTCTCGGGGATCTGCTCCAGTTCCTTCAGCAAATTCATATAACGTTCTTCCGGGATAGTGCCTTTGATATAACCGATCTTCAAAGCGATCATTGTTAATACGGCTAACTGGGCTGTAAAGGCCTTGGTGCTTGCGACCCCGATCTCCGGACCGGCATGTGTATAAGCACCGCCATGGCTTGTCCTGGCAATCGATGAGCCTACCACATTGACAACTCCCAGTATGATCGCTCCTTTTTCTTTTGCATTCTCGATCGCAACCAGTGTATCGGCTGTTTCACCGCTTTGCGAAATGGCAATGATCACATCGCCTTTACCGATAATAGGGTTACGATAACGGAATTCGGACGCATATTCCACTTCCACGGGGATACGGCATAATTCCTCAAAAATATATTCGGCCACCAGTCCCGCATGCCAGCTGGTGCCACAGGCGACCATAATGATCCGGTTGGCGGTCATGAGCTCTTCGGCGTATTGCTGAATACCACTCATGGTGATGGTGCCTTCCGTTGCATCGAGTCTTCCCCGCAGGCAATCATAGATCGTTTGGGGTTGCTCAAAGATCTCTTTCAGCATAAAATGCTCGTACCCGCCTTTCTCGATGGCAGCAAGCTCGATGTCGAGTTTCTGGATATAGGGAGTGATCTTTTCATTCCCGAGATTTTTCAGGATCAGTTCATCGGGACGTACGATAGCGAGTTCATAATCGTTGACATACACCACTTCCTTGGTGTATTCCAGCATGGGAGAGGCATCGGAGCCCAGGAAATGTTCTCCTTTGCCGATACCGATCACCAATGGACTTCCTTTCCTGGCTGCAATGATCGTATCGGGATCGTCTTCATCCAGGAGAAGTATCACATAGGCACCCGTCACTCTTTTCAACGCCACCCTGACAGCTTCTTCCAGGTCGCACTGGTTATTCTTTTTGATCTCTTCAATAAAATTGAGGAGTACTTCGGTGTCGGTATCGCTGGTAAACGTATAGCCCTTGTTGGTAAGTTCTTTTTTTAACTGGGAATAATTTTCAATGATTCCGTTGTGGATCATAGCCAGTTTGCCACTGGATGACTGGTGCGGGTGTGCATTGCGGTCGCTCGGCTCGCCGTGCGTAGCCCAGCGGGTATGGCCGATGCCAACATGTGCATGGAGATCCTTGCCAATGATATTATCTTCCAGTTCGGCAACTTTCCCTTTTTTCTTATAGACCTTCAGACCGCTTCCGTTCTGCAGGGCTACCCCGGTGCTGTCGTAGCCGCGGTATTCAAGACGTTTTAATCCTTTAATGATGATGGGGTAGGCTTCACGGGCCCCGGTATATCCGACGATTCCACACATTGGTTTTTAATTTATTGCGGCAAAGGTATTGATTTCAAAACAGGCAAAGGGGTGACCGATTGCACAGGTTAAAAATCTACAAAATAAATGATATGTCCAAACAAGGTTGGCGGGCGCAACCCTGGCCGTTTCTTTTAACCTTGTTTACAGCAGCACTCCCCTGAGCAAAAGGAAAGCCATGCCGAAATAGATCAGCAATCCTGTTACATCTACCAGTGTGGCGATAAAAGGTGTGGAAGAAGTGGCCGGGTCAGCGCCCAATCTTTTTAATAATAAGGGCAGCATAGAACCCATGATAGTTCCCCATAATACGACACCGATGACCGCCGAACCGATTGCAAGCCCTATAAGGATATAATGCTCGCCAAAAAGATCGAAGAACTGGTGACCGCCAAAGACGATCAGGAAGCCTACGATCCCCAGTGTGATCCCCATATAAAGACCGGACTGGATCTCTCTTTTGGCGATGCGCCACCAATCATGCACAGTTACTTCGCCCAATGCCAATGCCTGGATGATCAGGGTAGCCGCCTGTGAGCCACTGTTGCCACCGCTTGAAATAATGAGAGGAATAAAGGTGGAGAGTACCAGCACCTGTTCCAGCGTTGCCTGGAAGCTTGACATGGCTATAATGGTCAATGTTTCGCCGATAAAAAGGATTATCAGCCAGATGATCCTTTTTTTATACAATTTAAAAAGCGGTACATCCAGGTAAGGTTCGTCCAGTGCGGCCGTACCCCCCATTTTCTGCATGTCTTCGCTGAACTCTTCGCCCGCTACCCAGAGAATATCATCGATAGTAACGATACCGAGCAGCTTATTGCTTTTGCTGATCACGGGCAATGCTACCCGGTTATTCATTTTAAAAACCTCGGCGGCCATTTCCTGGTCGTCTTCCGGGTGGAGTGATATATAACGATCATCCATCAGTTCGGATACTTTCCGTTCCGGGGGATTCAGGATAAAATCACGGATCCGTATATCGTCCAGCAGCTCGCCTTTGTCGTTGATCACGTAGATCACATTGATGGTCTCGCTGTCCTTTCCATATTTGCGGATGGTGGTAAACACTTCTTCGATCGTATTCCAGGGATAGACATATACATAGTCCGGTGTCATCAGACGGCCGATACTGTTTTCCGGGTAACCCAATAATGATAGGGTGATCTTTCTTTCATCCGGGTCCAGCAGCTTGATCAGTTCCCGCACCACGTTACTGGGCAATTCTTCCAGGAAATCGGTACGGTCATCCGCGGGGAGGTCGTTGAGCAGGGAAGCCGTGGTATTGGGCGGAAGCTCATGGATGATCCTTTTTTGTGTGGAAAGATCGAGGATCTTGAAAACACTGGCGGCCCGGTTCACCGACATATTGGCGATGATGCTGCTTTCATGTTCGGGATATTCTTCCACCAATAAAGCCACATCGCTGATATTCTGGTCATCCAGGAATTCCCTGATCTGGAGTTTATCCTCGGTCTGGACCAGGGCTTCAAATTGTTCCTGTAATGTATGTTGTTCGAGTTCGAGTGACATAGGTCAAATTTAGATAATAGTTAAAAGGGAATAGATAAAAGTTGGGGCAAATCCCTGAAATTTGAAATAACTGTTATCTTTTAACTATTATCTTTTATCTGTTATGATCCTTCCATTTCTTTTCATTGCCCCTACACCCACCATGGGCCGCGGTGTCTTTACTTCCGAAGATATTGCCGGAGACACCATTGTGGAAGTGGCGCCGGTATTGGTGATGAGCCGCGATGAAAGAAAATTGCTGGACCAGACAATGCTGCATGATTATATTTTTGAATGGGATCCGGACAAGGGGCAGTGTTGTATGGCGTTGGGTTATGTGCCGGTGTACAATCATTCGTATAAAAGTAATTGCGAGTATGAAATGGATATTGCACAGGAAAAGATCAGCATCAAAACGGTGCATTTTATCAAAGCGGGAGAGGAGTTGTTCATTAACTATAATGGCAACTGGAATGACAACAAACCGCTCTGGTTCCAGGCAAAATAAAAACCGTCCCAATCCTGAGCGAAGTCGAAGGAGGAGGACGGTCTTACAATATAATCAGGTAGTTATTATTGAAATTTGATCTGGCCTCTTATCTCTCCAGCCGGGTAAGTGGCTGTGTGGATATTTATGTAGTAAACTCCGTTCAGGATATCTTGTTCTTTCACGGCTACACCGTCCGCCAGCAGGGTGCCGCTAAAGGTACCTGTTTTGGCAAACGTGAATTTGCCGGCTGTTTTCTGCGGGAAGATCGTATTGGATGTACCGACGATGGTTTGCACCACGGGGCCAACAAATCCGGTTGGCGCCAAACCATGAATATGCGCCAGCAATACAGAGTCGGTCAAGCCTGACCATCTCACGGTATAGGTAAGAATGCGGGTCTCTTTGGTATAGAAAACATCCATTGTACCGAGCGCTGTGCTCGCATTGCCAGGGGTTT
>JANOHQ010000206.1:0-2231 GCA_031406595.1 Chitinophagaceae bacterium | reverse complement strand
AAGCAAAAAAATTGCAAAGAGGCGACCGCTTATTTATTTACCTCGCAGGTCATGGCGATGCGATCGACGAGGACCAGTTCTTTTTCCTCGGATTTGATTGCAATCCAAAAGGAGATAAGAATAACTACCTCGTGTCTGGTGCTATCCAGTTGTTCAACCTGAAAAAAAAGATAGCCGCGGAAACAACCAAAGGTGTGGAAGTGGTCTTTATCATGGATGCCTGCCGTTCGAATGAACTGCCGGGCGGTGCCACCGGGCAGAATTTTTTAAATATTGCGGTATCCGAAAAAAAAGCCGGCGAGATCATCATGCTGGCTACCGGGGCGGGACAGGAATCGCTGGAAGATGCATCCATCGGTTCCGGGCAGGGACTGTTCACCTATTACCTCGTTGACGGATTAAATGGGTTGGCCGATTCGATGGGGACGCCCGACAAAAAAGTCACATTCCGGGAAATACAAAACTATGTGAACAAGAACGTTCCTTCCATTGCCCAGCTTCGTTTCAAAAGAAAACAGGATCCCTATTTCTGCTGTACAGAAAATAGCGACCGGGTGATCAGCAATGTGGATGAAGCTTATCTCCAGCGCTGGCTGAAAACAAAAAAACAGGGAAAACGCGGACCGGGAAATTTCTTTAACGGCGGGTTGGAAAAATATTACCCGCCTGCTGCGGATACCAATCTTGTGGAGACTTATAACCGTTTCAACCGGGCGATTGGCAATAACCAGGTTGGTACTGCCGAAGACTATTTCAACCAGCTGAATAAAAAATTTCCCGGCAATCCTTATACGATGGATGCCAAATCCAGCCTGGCCGTTGAATATATCAATATTGCTCAAAACAAAGTGGACCTCTATCTTGATTGCGACTATGCCGGTTCCGCAAAAGACAGGCAAGAGAATGCCGAAGCCGCCGATCGTTTGGAGAAAGCCATCGCGAGTGTGCGGGAATATGATGCGGATTTTGCGAATTCATTATTAAATAGATTGTACCTGCTCAAAGCAAGTGCGAATGAAACGGTTCCTGCTTCGCTGCAATACGCTTACAGGGCACTGGCTATCGACCGGAACGGGGCTTATATTCAAAACAGGCTGGCCTTACTGCATTTGGAGAATAACCGTACCGATAGTGCTTTGTTCTATGCAGATAAAGCAGCGAAGACAGCACCAAACTGGCTTTGTGCGTTGAATACGCTGGCATTGGTGAGAAAGACAATGGCCAATAATAATCCAACAAATAACCCTGCCGACCCGATCAAAAAAGCAAAAAGACCCATAGATAAGAAGATTCATTGGGGTATAGGATTTGGCGGTGGGCTCAGCAAACTAGCGGTGACCAACACTCCTTTTTCTACCAATGATACCTTGAGAACGCTGGGGGTAAAAGGAAAGACAAGGGTCGATCTTGGTATCCTTGGCCAGGTGAGTTTGGGAAATACAGTATCTGTTCGCCCTTCTCTTTTCGTGAGCTTCGAAAGAAGTGATATCGATTTTGAAAGAAGAAGAGCCACTGGTGGTCCCATCACCGAGACGATACCGGTAGAAACCATCTCGTTTAAACTTCCCATACCATTCATATTCCGCTTGTCAGATAAAAATGTAGCCCCGTATATTATAGCAGGGCCTGTGGTGAGTTACGTTTCACAGGGTACCGATGAGAACTCAGCCCGGTTGCCGGTAAGTTCATTGGATGTCCTGGGTGAGGGTGGTTTAGGTGTAGATATCGGCATACCCAAAGCAGGGATCGTAATTTCGCCGGAATTGAAATATTCAAGAGGCTTACTGGACACACGCGATGGAAATGCTTCCACCCCCTATACCAGGGTGATCGAGAAGATCAACAAGCAGGGATTTACGCTGAGTATTCATTTAAGGAGGAAGTAGGTCAAGACCCTGTCACAATAACGAATTCCTGTTCTAGGGACAAGGAATGCTCCCATAACTGTTGGATAAAAGCACTCCCCCACTTCGCATAGTAATAGCAAAGATTCTCCCTTCGTTCCTGTAAACCATCCCCCGGGAATAAATGAGACTTGATCGTATGAATCTGTCGTTGCTGGTCGGTGAATTTTCTTTTCTCGGCCCGCAGCATTTTCTTTTCCAATTCCTGCAAACGATAGACAGTTTGTGTTTTAAGGGCATCCACATGTTTTTCCAGTGTAGTATCTACCGATATTGCCTGTTTTTTAAATGAATCGTATAATTGCTCCAGCTCCGATAAAGAACCAT
>JANOHQ010000168.1:0-5468 GCA_031406595.1 Chitinophagaceae bacterium | reverse complement strand
CCGAAAGGATACCGGCAGAGAATAAATTACTTTATGAACCGATCGAATCACCCTATGCCAAACGTATAAAAGGGATCGCTTCCATCTATGATAAAGTAAGCAAGGCCGTCAGCGATTCAGTCAAGAATAATTTCTTTCCTATCGTGATCAGCGGGGATCATAGTTCGGCAGGCGCCACCATCGCCGGGCTCAAGATGGCAAAACCGAAAAGCAAGCTCGGGGTCATCTGGATCGATGCACATGCCGATCTGCATACACCCTATACCACTCCTTCCGGGAATGTGCACGGCATGCCCATGGCTATTTCCATCAATGAGAACAATGAGGAATCTGGGGTGCATGATGTAGACGAGGAAACGGTGAAACACTGGAACTATCTTAAAAATATCGGTAAGATCGCCCCCAAAGTTTTACCCGAGGATGTGGTCTTTATTTCCCTCCGCGATTATGAAAAAGAAGAGCGATCGCTTATCGAGAAATACAACATGAAAGTGATCACATCCAAAGAAGTACGGAATAAAGGCGCGGAGAATGTAGTGAGGGCAGCCATCCGCTACCTCGCCGATTGCACCGATATCTATATCTCTTTTGATGTGGACAGCCTTGATTCCTCGATTTCCAAAGGCACCGGTACACCTGTCAGTAACGGGTTGAAGGAAAGAGAGGTCGAGGATCTGATCAGTAAATTCATGCAGAACCGGAAGGTCTGTTGTTTTGAGATCACCGAAGTAAATCCCACGCTGGATAAAGAGAACCTGATGGCAGAGATCGCATTTAATATACTGCAACGAAGCGTGAACATACTGATGATGAATTAACCCGAATCGGGAGTAAAGGTCTTTGCCAGTCCCTCTTTAACACTCAGGGGAGAATAACCCAATTCTTTCCGGGCTTTGTCAATAATGAAATTGGTGCGGGCAGGTCTTTTGGCCGGTTGTGTAAAATCCGCTGCTGTTACCCTGTTGATCCGTGAAGGGTCTAGTCCCAGGTGCTCCGCTGTCATACAGGATAGCTGGAAAGGTGTCAGCACATCGGCACCAGCAATATGATAGATCCCGGTTGCTTTCTTTTCAATGATCGCAAGGATACCCCCTGCGAGGTCACCGGCATAAGTGGGTGTGCGAACCTGGTCATCCACCACACTGTATTGCTCTTTTTTCTCCAGTTTATCTCTTACCACCCAGAGGATATTGGGTTTCCCACCCAACGGTTTACCATAGACCAGTGATGTACGGACAATAGCCCAGTCATACTCATATTCTTTTACCGCATCCTCTCCTTCCAGTTTTGTTTTCCCATAAAAATTGACCGGGCCCGGTTCATCATCTTCGGAGTACGATCCCTTATCACCTGCAAAAACAAAATCCGTAGAAACAAAAATGAAAAAGCTTTTATGCTCAGAAGCATTCAGTAACAGGGTAACCGTACCTTCCACATTGACAAGATAAGTATCCCATTGCTGCTGCTCACATTCATCCACACGGGTCATGGCCCCGGCATGAACAACGACAGACGGTTGATATTCCTGGAAAAGATCATGCACAGCAAAGGGATCGGTAAAGTCCAGCGACAAATAATGGAATCCTTTTTGTCCGTCAAAAGGGAGGCGGCATTCTCCCTTGCCGGTAGCGAAAACAGTATGTCCCTTTTCGAGTAGCTGTTCCGTAAGGTAATGACCAAGAAAACCATTGGCCCCGGTGATAAGTATCTCCATTTGTCAAATGTAGGCAAACCATTAAAATGGTTTTGCCGCCCTCCGTATTTTCATCATATCGCGGGGTTTAAACCCCGCGCATGAGAGTGCAAGTATTACATGAAAAACGGTTTAAACCGTTTTGTTTTGATATCGCAGGCACACAAAAAAATCCTGCCCTAAAGAGCAGGATCGAATATTTAAATAGCCCGGCGGTTAAGGTTTGTTCAATGCTTCCACCAGTTCCGCAATGCCCGCCTCACTTTTCAGGTTGAGCTTGTTCGCTGAAACTACCTCGTCGATCCTGGCAGATAAAGCAGGTAATGCTTCTACGACAGATTGTTTGCTGGCTTTGATACGCTTGATCTCGCCACCCGGTGTATAGATATAAAGTTGCTGTACAGTAACCAACTCTCTCCTGCTATAATCACCAAGGGTGGGTGCATCTTCCACTTTCTGGGAAATGTATTTCAGCAAATGTACTTTTGGACCTTTTGACAATACCTGGTAAACAGATTTATCGTTGTGGTTGTCGATCTCAGGATATCCCTGTCCAAACATCACATGCTTCACCTGTCCATTGACATTTTCATCGTAGGAAACATATACAAATGATTCCAAACGTAAATCCTCACCATTCTTCTGCACCATGATCGCATTGCTATAAATATTGAATTTCACAGGTACGTTCGACACACTCTTATTTTCAGCGAGCGTTACAGAAGCTGTCTGGTAATCGTTTGTCATAAAAGGAGAACCACCTACTTCAGCCAGTGCGGGTAAACGCATTGGTTTTACCTGGAGATCTTCAATACTGGCATCCTGTGCCTGTACCATCAACCCTGTTGCAAATAAAAAGCCTGTCAAAAGGAATTTTGCCGCATAATTGTTTCTCTTCATGTATTACTGTTTTTTAAATGAGTGACAAATATAATTCACTGCGGCTATAAAATAATAACCGCGACCTGCCATTTAACATTTAGTCAAACGATTGATCACGGTTAACTTATTAAGATTTTATTCAATAACCAATCAGAAGCCCTTTTTCGGCCCTTCCTTAAAGGGCATACCCAGGTTGTACATGACAAAACTCCAGATATCTGTTGTCTCCTCGATCTGCTTGCTGGTAGGCTTTCCGGCACCGTGTCCTGCATTGGTCTCGATACGGATCAGCATCGGGTTGTTCCCTGCATTGACCTCCTGTAAACGGGAGGCGAACTTGAACGAGTGCGCCGGCACTACCCTGTCGTCATGGTCGGCCGTGGTCACTAACGTGGCCGGGTAGTTGATCCCCGCCTTCAGGTTATGAAGAGGAGAATATTTATACAGGTAAGGGAAATGTTTGGCCGAATCGGCATTGCCATACTCCACTGCCCAGCCCCAGCCCACCGTGAACTTATGGTATCGCAGCATATCCATAACCCCTACGGCTGGCAGCGCTACTTTGAACAGGTCCGGACGTTGGGTCATAACAGCCCCAACCAGGAGACCTCCATTACTACCACCACGGATAGCGATCTTCTGGTTATTGGTATATTTTTCTTTGACGAGGTATTCGGCCGCCCCGATAAAATCGTCAAATACATTCTGCTTTTTCTCCAGCATACCCGCTTCATGCCATTTTTCGCCATATTCGCTCCCACCTCTCAGGGTTACCGATACATAGATGCCCCCCTGCTCGATAAAGAAAGCATTGCTGGTACTGAAACCGGGAGTAATGGGAATATTGAAACCACCATACCCATAGATGAGTACAGGATTCTGCCCGTTACGTTCCATCCCCTTTTTATAGGTCAGGAACATGGGAATTTTTGTACCATCCTTGCTGGAAAAGAATATTTGTTCCGTCACAAAATCATCCGTTTTGATCTTTACTTCTGTCTTGCGAAACAGGGTGGATTCACCGGTGGCGAGATTGTAACGATAAATAGAAGGTGGTGTACTGAAAGAAGAGAAGGTGTAGAAAAATTCCTTATCCTCCTTTTCACCGCCAAAACCATTGGCAGACCCGATACCGGGCAATTGGATCTCCCGCACCAGCTTGCCATCATAGGTATATTGGTACACTTTGGTAGAAGCATCTTTCAGGTAGCTGGCAAATAAATAACCCCCGCCTGTTCCCACGCCCTGGAGTGCTTCTTCCTTCTCAGGAATAACGGTCTTCCAGTTGTCTTTCCCCGGATTTTTGGGATCCACCAGTACGACCCGGTAATTCGGAGCTCCGTCATTGGTGCGTACGATCAGTTTGCCGCCATCATTGTCCACTACATCCGGTTCGGTGGAAAAACCGGCGATCAGTAATTTAAACCCGATTTGCCATGCATCCGTTTTATCCCAGTACCACAACTCACCCCCACTCGTTCCTTCCGAAACATTAAGGATCAAAAAGCGCCTGTCTTCGGTTAACCCTGCTCCATGATAACGAAGCGGGTGTTCTTTATCACCGTGCACCAGTATATCTTCCGACTGGTCGGTGCCCAGTTTATGATAGAAGACTTTATGGAACTGGTTCTGCTTGCTCAGCTTTGATTTCTCATCCGGTTTATCATAACCGCTGTAATAAAATCCTTCGTCACCATTCCAGCTGGCGCCTCCGAATTTGGTCCACCCGATCTTGTCCTTCAACAATTTCTTTGACCCCGATTCCATCACGTAGATCTCCTGCCAGTCGCTGCCCGCTACCGCGATCGAATACGCAAAATATTTACCGGTCTTGCTGAAACTGGTTCCCCCCAGCGCGGCAATACCCTCTTTGTTCAGTGTGTTGGGATTCAGGAACTCTTCCGGTTTGCCATCCAGGCCGCTCTGCCGGTACATCACGGACTGGTTCTGTAATCCATCATTTTTAAAGAAATAATAGTGTTGCGCTTTTTTAAAAGGAGAAGAATAGCGGGGATAGTTCCAAAGCTCTTCCAGTCTTTTTTTTATTTTCTCCCGGTCGGGAAGAGAATTGAGATAATCAAAGGTCACTTTATTCTGGGCTTTTACCCAGGCCTTTGTTTCCTCGCTGTTATCATCTTCGAGCCAGCGATAAGGGTCGGGCACATTGGTGCCGTGATACTCTTCCTTTGTATCTCCTTTTTTTGTTTCGGGGTACTGCAATTGTGCAAGCACCAATAAAGGAGAGAGCAGGAACAGGAAAGCAACTATTTTTTTCATTCCGTTTATTTTTAAGGTTTCTAAAGATAATGGAAGACGGGTCAAAAAAGAAAGCCTCTTTACAGGAGGCTTTTCCGGCGGATAAGTGAGCTTTTCACCCGATAGCTATCGGGTCTCGACAACTGTCGGAGCTCCCTCAGAAAGCCAGGTGGCGAAAACTTCTGAGATCTTCCATTCCCGTCCTGCATACAAACGGGGACGGGCGATCATATAATCCAGGAACCTGGTGACATCGTCGGGTCTTGCTTCCGTCATCACGTACAATGTTTTCTTGCCTTTATAATATCCACTGGTGATCGCAACATCGATCGACGGGTCATTTTCAATAAAATACTTTCCGGTGAAACGAATATCGGCCACCATCGAGTCCACGATATTGTTTTCATCCTTTTCTGTCCAGTTCGAAAAAATGGTGTACCGGTCAAACAAAGCAGCTTCGTATACATTTTGCAGCCGGATAAAATGAGCCGCCAGTTTCGGAACACGACCAAAAAAGATCCCTGTTTTCTTCATCAGCGTATAAAGGAGATCACCTTTTTTCAAGGCAAGACCGCTTGTATTGTGCCCGATAGAGAAATAATAATAGTTCCCCTTGATCAAATGGCATTTACCATAT
>JANOHQ010000161.1:0-2601 GCA_031406595.1 Chitinophagaceae bacterium | reverse complement strand
TTTGAGTTTTGCAAAAGCTATGGCTTTAAGCCTTGAGGTCCCTTTTATAGCCGTCAATCATATGAGGGCACATGTGTTGTCTCATTTTATTGATGAGCCAAAGCCTTCTTTTCCATTTTTAAATCTTACAGTTTCTGGCGGGCACACGCAGATTGTACTTGTCCGGAGTTTTTCCGAAATGGAAGTGATCGGACAGACACGGGATGATGCAGCCGGTGAAGCATTTGACAAGTCGGCCAAACTATTGGGACTTCCCTACCCTGGTGGTCCGCTGATCGATAAATATGCGCAGCAGGGTGATCCCAATCGTTTTAAATTTCCCGAACCAAGGATCGAAGGGCTGGATTTTAGTTTCAGCGGGTTAAAGACCTCGATCCTTTATTTTCTAAAGAATGCGGGAAAGAGCAACCTGTTCAAAGAAGAATTCACGGCCACCGAAGAAGAGAGGCAGGCATTCATCAAAGAGAATCTTCCGGATATCTGTGCTTCTATCCAATACCGGATCGTTACGATCTTATTGAACAAACTGAAAAAAGCAGCGATCGAAAATGACATCAAAGATATCTGTCTTGCCGGTGGCGTAGCTGCTAATAGCGGTCTTCGCAGGGCTTTTGAAGAAATGGGACAAAAAAATGGCTGGCGGGTTTTTATTCCTGCTTTTGAATATTGTACAGACAATGCTGCCATGATCGCTATTACCGGTTATTATAAATTTCTTGAAGGTCAGTTTGCGGAGCTCTCCGTTCAATCAACAGCAAGGGCTGAATGGTGAGGAGATTTAAGATTTCAATATTATCCAAAATAGGTTAGGAGCACAAAGCGCACGAAGAGCCACAAAGGACACCACGTTGTGCGCTTTGTGTACACTTGGTGTCCTTTGTGCTCCCTTGGTCAATACCTTATCAAATTATCATGGCTAATTCTTATTTTCAATTCAAACAATTCACCGTTCACCAGGATCGCTGTGCGATGAAAGTGACGACGGATGGATGTTTGTTTGGGGCGTGGGTGGCAGAGCAGGTCGCCCTTCCACAACTGCAGGGTGACAGCCGGGAACCGGAAGTCGGAATACTGGAATCACCCTTCGACAAGCTCAGGGTGACAGCGAAGACCATTCTCGATATCGGAACAGGCACCGGTTTATTATCATTGATGCTGGCACAGAAAAATCCAACAGCGGAAATCGATGCAATAGAGATCGATGCTGAAGCCGCGAAACAAGCGCAGGCTAATGCGGATGCAACGCCCTGGAAAGAAAATATTTTTGTGATGCCGGGTGACGCAAAAGATATGGCTTTCGCATTGGGTAAGGAATATGACATTATTATCAGCAATCCGCCGTTTTATGAAAAGGAATTAACTTCTCCCGACCTCCAAAAAAATATCGCCCACCACGGCACCGCTTTATTATTGGAAGACCTGCTCCAGATCATCAGCGGGGTTCTTTCACCTGGAGGCTGGTTTTATATATTGCTACCCGCTAAAAGAATGATGGAAGCCGGTTTACTGATCAAGAAATACCATTTCGTGGTAACTAAAACCATTCTTGTACGGCAGTCAACTCAACATGCGCCATTCAGAATATTCATTGAAGGAAAACGTCCCGGTAATGATGAAGAGCCTTATTCAAAAACAGAAATGGCTATCAAAGACGAAGAGGGACAATACACCGAGTCGTTCGTGAAGCTGCTGAAGGATTACTATCTTCATTTGTAGAGGTTATGGGTTACGGGGATGGGACTTGCGACTCATAATTTATAACTCACAACTCATACCTTACAATCCATCCGCATAATCCTCCAAATACGCATACGGCGCAGTCAATTTACCATCCTTTGTCATCGTCGCCCGTTCAATGATCGCCGATCCGTTGCCTGCAAGATCTTCCAGTACATGTTTGATCAGCATCTCGCCAAAATACCGGCTGGCATCACGGGGCAATTCATTCGGCAGGTTACCCACCGCCATCATATCGATAGAGTTTTTAAGATAGGGAGCTGTCTTTTCCAGGGTCGTCTTATCAACCCCGTATACCGGGTCCTCGATCGACTGGTCGCCCATATTAATAGGAACGGAACCATTTTCATCATCCGTAATATCCGCGATGGTTTGAATGATGAAATTATCCGAAACCGCATCGGTTTTCTCAAACAAACGGGGAACATTTTTTTCCCAGTACACCCCATTCATCAGAATATCCGTTTGCGCGGCATAAGGCAGGAATTTACATTCATACGCTTCGGGATACTTGTGAAATTCTTCCCGGCTGTATTTGCCTGTCTCTTTATGGCGATACAATTCAGCGCCTTTCAACTGGGTGTAGACCGGGTAGGAAAATCGTCGCTGCAAATAATCATCGGGCTCCACTTCATGGATACCCATCAGGTTCATGATCTCAAGTATACCATGGGCTACTCTTCCCGAACCGGTAACAGCGATCTTCACATTGGGCAGTCGAAGTCCGAAATAATTATGAATCAACTCCCTGAAACTACGTTGCTTATAAACTCTGTCTAATTTAAAAAGTCCGGTCCGTTCGCCATAGGCCATCATACCGTTATGCGCACCTACAACCCCGGCAAAAAAACCAAAACCGATGAT
>JANOHQ010000113.1:0-29198 GCA_031406595.1 Chitinophagaceae bacterium | reverse complement strand
CCCGGACTGATCTCCGCGGCTAATGAAAAATTATTATTCTCTGCATAGTCAATGCCATTAACTGGTATAGCAATAACAGCACTACCTGCCCTTGCCACAACTATCCGGCGGGTTCCATTGCCGGATGTCCAATTCAGAACCATCGTAGTTCCGTCGACACTGCTAAAGGTTAAATTACCGGATGGACCAGTGGGTGCACCATCGGTCGCCTGGCTGGCGGTAGCTGGTGATGATGTGCGATAAACAGGTGTACTGAATCCATTGAATGGATATACGGCAAAATGATAGGTAACGCCGGGTTGCAAATCACTGATATCAACACTATTCCCGGGAGAATTATAAACAACGAAGTTGCCGCCGCCGATATCGGATCCGGAACCAAAGGAAGAACTGGCAGAATAGGCCGTAAGATCAACGGGGGTGACGTTCACCGCAGCGCCCGCTCTTGCCACCACTAAAGGTCTTTCCCCATCACCGTTGGTCCAGGTCAATTTCATGGACACACCGGTAATATCGCTGAAGAGGAGATTGCTGGCAGATATAGTGGGTGGGACGGCAGTAGACTGGCTGCCGGAAGCAAAACTGCTGGTGAGATAGGCAATACCGGCGCCCGCACCATTGTATTCATAAATGCGGAAATGATAAACGGTATTGGGTAACAAACCATTCATCGTAAAAAATGAGCTGGTATTATCATACACTACGCGCTGGCCGGGTGCAAGGTCTGCCGCCAGTTGAAAATCATTGTTCTCAGCGTAATCAATTCCGTCAGCAGGTACGGCATCAACAGGACTGCCTGCCCTTGCCACTACGATGCGGTGTGTGCCATTGCCGGGTGTCCAGAAAATAGTAAAGGAAGTTCCGTCTATATTGCTAAACAGGATATTGCTGGATGGTACGGTGGGTCGTATATCAGTTGTGGAATTACCTGTAGCAGGTGATACGGTTCGATAAACCGGGTTACTGAACCCATTAAATTCAAATACTGCGAAATAATAAGTAACCCCCGGTTGCATGTTGGTGATGTCGACGGTGTTCCCAGAATTACTATACACAACAAAATTCCCGGTACCTATCTCCGATCCAAATCCAAAACTGGAACTGGGAGAGTAGGGAGTAAGATCAACAGGGCTTGCATTGACAGCGGAACCCTCTCTTGCCACTACGATTCTTCCTTCGCCGTCGCCAATATCCCAGGTCAGGGTCATCGAGTTTCCGGTGATATTACTAAAGACGAGATTACTTGCTGAAACGGTCGGCGCAATTGCTGTTGACTGATTACCCGTGGCAAAACTTGTTACCAGGTAACCGATGCTGGCACCCGTTCCGTCATATTCATAGATACGGAAGTGATAAGTTGTATTCGGTAATAGCCCGGTCATCGTAAAAAATGAGTTCACATCATCATATACTACCCGTTGCCCCGTGCTTATGGATGCTGCTAATTGGAAGTCGGCGTTCTCGGCATAATCAGTACCGTCAGCAGGTACTGCAGTAACAGCGCTGCCCTGTCTGGCTACAACGATCCTGCGTGTTCCGTTACCTGTAGTCCAGCTCACCTGCATGGATGCGCCATCGATATTGAAGAAGGTCATATTGCTGGAAGGAACAGAAGGTCGCAGGTTCGTGATCCGGCTGCCTAAGCCTGGTGATACGGTGCGGTAGACCGGGTTGCTGAATCCATTGTATTCATAAACGGCAAAATGATAGGTGACACCCGGATTCAAACCGGTTATATCGACTGTGTTACCGGCGCCGTTATAAACTGCAAAGTTGCCTGTCCCTATCTCAGTGCCAAAACCAAAAGTGGGACTGGCAGAATAAGAATTAAGATCTACAGGGTTTGCATTTACAGCGGTAACCGCTTTTGCAACCACCAACCGTCTTTCACCGTTTCCGTTAGTCCAGGTTAAGGTCAATGAATTACCAGTAACATTGCTAAAGACCAGGTTGGTGGCAGAAATAGTGGGTGCGATAGCTGTGGATTGACTGGCACTGGCAAATGAAGAAGTAAGGTATTGTGTGGTGGCGCCCGATCCATTGTATTCATAGATCCGAAAATGATAAGTGGTGGATGGTTGCAAACCTGTCAGTATAAGAAATTGGCCATTATCGTCAGATACAACAAACTGTCCCGGCAGAATGGCATCGCCGTTTCCGAATATGTTACTTTCATTATAATCGGTCCCGTTTACCGGAACAGCGCTGACAGGAGCTCCCGCTCTTGCTACCACGATCCTGTTGGTGCCGTTTCCTGCTGTCCAGATCAGGATCATGGAAGTACCATCAATAGAACTGAAGTTAATACCACTGGAGGGTATTGTAGGTTGCGCGATAGTGTTGCCAGCGCAACAAATCAATAAATAAAAAAGAACGAGACTGGAGGGTAATAACTTTTTCATTCTATAAGTATTTCATCAAAATTATCCAGCATTGCCGCGTGGAGTAAACCAACCTTGCCCTAATTTGTCAAATGCCAATCATATATAATTATCACTAAATAATTGATTATTAAACTATTATGATCATTTTAAATAAAATCCTATGATATAGTTTTAGTTGAAAAATACTATTGGACTTGTTAACTTAGTTCAATGAAAACAAGCCTGCTGCAGGAAACACATGAGTTGGTGGTATCGCTCACCAGGACCGAGAAGCGGTATTTTAAATTGTATACCCGCTTCCAGCAGGGAGATAAAAGCTACCTGGGGCTGTTTGATATTCTTGAAAAGCATCCGGGCTTTGATGAAAAAAAGATCAGTCAAAAATTTTCTGCTAAGAATACCGTCACCAATTTTCCTGCCGTAACAAAATACCTGTTTGATCAGTTGGTCGCTTCCCTGAGATCCTATGGGTCTTACAAGGACCTCGACAGTGATCATAACGACCTTATAGAAACCTATAAGGTTCTCCAGTATAAGGGTCTGCACGGGCAATCGGGCAGACTTTTAAAAAAAATAAAAAATATCACATTGCAGGATGATGCTTTTATCCGGCATTTCTATGTGTTGCTATTGGAGTATATGAGAGAAATGTTCAACGCCGGTGATTCAAGTGTCAGCAAAGTGCGGCAAATACTCGAAGAGAAAAAGCATGTGTTCAATATCATTCAGAATTATACCGAGATCGGGGACCTGTTTTCTTACCAGCGGTTGTATCTCCGGAAAAAATTGTATTGCCGTACCAAAGAAGAAAAGGAAGAGCTAACCCGGTTAATGGCACCAGTATTAAAAACCAGTGAATCGGATATGATGAGCCGGACCGCCATGGGTTTGCGTAGTCTTGGCTTGTGTGACTATTATATGGCTATTGGTCAACCGCTACAGGCGTTCAGGATCTCGAAAACTTATTTGGAGACAAGAAAGAATGCAGGCGGTGCTGAAAAGATCGATATGGGCATACTGACGGAGCATCTTCAACACCTCTGGTTATCCGTACGCAGCGGGATATATGAAGATTTTGAAGAGAATATCAATAAGTTCAAGGCACTTATTGATCCCATACGAAACCGGCAAAAATTTATCATTGGGTATGAGCGCTGGTATAATTATTCGTTTATCTACTACAATCGAACCGGGCAGTTTAGCAAAGCAATTGAATTCCTCTCTGGCGAAAAAGCGGTCATGGCTACTGTGGGTGATGACTTCAGCATGAAGGCCAAGATCATGCTTTGGTATTTTACGGCGTATAACAATTATGCAATGAAAGATTACAGGTCAGCATTGAAGATGATCCAGCGGATAATGAATAATACCAATGATGAGATGGAAGAGTTCAGTTTTGCAAAACTATTGCTGATGTTCATTCATTATGACCTGAAAAATCATGAGTTACTGGAATACCAGGTACGCTCTTATTATCGCCTGATGCAAAAAACAGAGCGATTATACAAATGCGAGAAGATCATGCTGGAGTTTTTTAAAACTATTGCAGGAATTAAAACAAGAAAACTACGGCGGGAGCGGCTGGAGGAATTGCAAAAGAAAATAGCTGCTATTTTCAGAACACCTTACGAGAGAGGGTTTTCATTTTATTTTGATATACACTCCTGGATCGAAAGTGAATTGACAGGTAAGGATTTTTCGCAGGTTGTAAGCAGGAAATATAAGATCGATGCGGGAAAAACAGCAGAACGCTGATCATTATGATTTGCGCAGCGAGGTCATAACATTTTTATTGCACAAAACGTTCCGATGGAACGTTAGAGCCATCGCGTTCAAGTGGGCGTCCGGCTTCCTCACCCTACCCTCTCCCCCAGTGGAGAGGGAGTCGCTCCCACGCAAAAAGTGGGGAACTCGTTCCCCCTCTCCATGCAATGGAGAGGGGGAAGGGGGTGAGGAAACTTGCGAAGCCTTCGGCAAATCAGGAACCACGTTCCGTAGGAACGCTTTATACCATTATGGTGGAAAACAGCCGAACCCTGATCCTTATGATTTACACAATGTGTCATCATTGATGTTGAAGCCGGCGATTGCTGAATGATGAGGTTGTCATCCTGTCCCGAAGCTTCGGGACAGCGAAGGATGGAATGACAGCTTGCTTCATTGGGATCATAACCTGTCTTAATGATCATGAAAATCTGCGGTCGCCTTTAGCGGGAGACTGTAGCCGATGAGGCTTTGTCCCAACCCCTTTGGATCGCCTGCTTACGGGCCATTCTCCCGGGATGGGTATCCGATTCGTTGATCCCGGCGATATAGTTCATCACTTTTTGAGCGTCTTCCAGCGTAGCACCCAGTTTATTTAAAACAAAACCGGCAAATTCATCTGCCTCCAGCTCCACCCTGGGTGAACTTCCTCCTTTGCGGATAGTATGCCCGTTCAGGTGATGACCCACTTCATGTGCTATCAATGCCATCACGGACCATTTATCACGGGTCAGTTTATTGAGCCAGTTGATATACCCGGGATTATACAGGATCGTTCTTTTCCGGTGCGAGATCGAAGCCTGTATATTCATCACATCGGCTTCTTTTAATTCAAAGTCGGCGTACAACCCTGTCACATTGATGATATCCTGGAGCATTTGTTTGGGCTCCGGGATCTTGGTCAACGTGGAATCACCGTCTTTTTCAGGATAAAAACTATTTGTCCCGGCGGCCCGGGCCAAATTGGATTGGGTAACAGCGGTCACTGCTACCAGGAGGATGGCTAGCTTAATCATAATAGGAATAGGAAAATAGAATTAAAAATTCTCTTTTAAAAGAGAGGATAAAAAATCATTTTCCCCATTGGATCATATTTGACCGGCGTCAATCTCTACGACTATTATAGTTCAATGAGATAGCTATTCGTATTATGTAAAAAAAAATTCGTTCGCCAAAGGCGGGCATATAGATACGAACGTATAATTACGGTCTAATCTTCTTTGAGAACGATCTGTTTCTCGTCATATACAACGATCTCCGGTTTTTCTTTATACAGGATCAGTTTGCCCGTAACACAAATTTCTTTGTCTTTGAAAAACACTTCAGGTGCTTCCTTCCCGCTGGGTCCTAAGGAAAATTTTTTCCTTGCTTCATCCCGGATCAGGATCGTCAGGGGAGCGTTGGGGTAAGTGCCGCCTGCATTCAACAGGGTGGGACTCCCTTTACTTCTATCCAGGTAAATACCTCCATAGATCTTAGTACAGATCTTTACAGAATCCCCGATATGTTTGTCCAGTTGATCGATCGTGATCTCCTGTTGTGCCATAGCTGTGAATGCCAGTAACAGGGCCAATGCTGCTAATCCGCTCTTTTTCATTGATTGTTTTTTACAAATGTAGTTGTGAGTGGTGTCTTTGTGTAAGAAATTTCACACTGATCCCGAAGCGTCGGGACGATTGGTTTCCAGAGAATTTGACAGGTAAAAGATAAGCCTTTATGGTCCTGAACCACCTTTTCTCTTTATCGGAGCACAAAGTACACGAAGGATCACGAAGAACACAAAGTGGTGTTCTTTGTGCAAATATTTGTGTTCTTCGTGTTCCATTCATTAAGCATATAGGCAAACAAATATGCCATACTAATTATCCGCTTCTTTGATAACCGGTCTTCCATCTTCTTTTCTGGTCTGGTATTCCATCCTGAACCGTGACAGATCAGGAGTGTATTTTCGCGGGCGGCCCAGTTCATAATTATAAATAGCCTGGCCGATCTTATACATAAATGGCCCGCCTACTGTTTCGTATTCGTATTTATTATCATTCAGGATCCCATCGCTGTTCACATAGATGGTAACGGCCAGCATAAATTCAACGTTATTCTTAAAATCTGTTACATACGATACATCGGTCAGGCAGCCATAGGCCCAGCCTACTTTATTAAACACCCGCACATGCGGCGGCATTGCATGACTCCTGTTGCGGAAAAAAAACTTTACGTAACTGTTATAGTATTCGCCGGTATCATATTTCGGCCAGTTGGTTTCAGAGGGATACTGCGACAAGAAGCGGTATAAAAAATCGTAGTCGTCTTTTGCCAGGTTAAACCGCTGTTGTTTGGGAACTGAATGGGGAAAGATCACGGATTGTAATTGCTGCTGCATATCTTCCAGCGGGTAATTATTGGCTTTGGTGAAATCGATAGGCTCGTTGATCAGGCTATCATTAGCATCCCAATGGCCTTTTCCCATTTTATAGATACGGCTGAAATCGAAAGAGTCTTTATTATAAGCAGGCGGCTGATGCCAGATCAATGAACCGTCCTTGTTGATAAAACGAATCGGGTTGGTATGCCTGTTCTCTTCGGTGTTCATCCGCATAAACCGTCTTGTGATGCGGGTTTCGGGATAGCCCATTTCATGCAGGCGACGGTTAGTTCGTTCCTGTCCCACAAATTCATACATCCGGTTATAGGCATCATTGTCACTGATCAGGAATGCTTTACGGATAAATTGGGCAATGGAAGGAAGATAATTTTCTGCTGTACTGTCGCGGTGCATTTTTGTTTGCCCCGACCAGGCACTGTCAAATTGCATGTAGGTATACTTGTTCACTCCAGGTTGTTGCATCTCCTTAAGTTTTTCCAATGATAAAAAAGCAAGCGGCATTTTTACCATCGAAGCCGGATTGAAATAGCGCCGGGAGTCTGCATTGTAATAATAGTTGGAGAGCGTTGGCCTGTTCTTTTTATCCCGGTTGACCTGGGTATAAATAACCTGGTAACGAAACGTTTCTGGCTGGTTCAATACCGATTGAAGCAGACTGTCGGGTGACGCGGCCAGTATATCCCGGAGGAGAGCATCGGTTTTCACCTGCCCGGTCGCCAGTATCGGGAAAAGAAAGATCAGCGCAGCAATATTTTTTTGCATGGCTGAAATTAAGAATTCATGACTTAGCAGTCAATTTTTTACAAAAAAATTAAGGGGCTCATCCTGCATTGCGGACCGGTTTCCTTTTCTGCAGATACCCCCTGATCAAACGCAGCAGGTAGTTGATGTCAAAAGGTTTTTCAATGTAATCATCCGCACCTGCTTCTTTTGACAGGATGCCTATATCAGGGCATGCGGATACCATGATAACAGGGATATCACGGGTATGCGGTGAATTTTTTAAATGCCGGCAAATATCGAGACCGCTGGTACCAGAAAGTTGATTATCGATCAGGAACAAATCGGGTAGTTTGAATCGATCAGCCAGGAGGTCGTCGCCGTCGGCTTTAAGATCCAGGCTAAAACCTTCTCTTCCCAATAGCACCTGGAAAATGTCCCGGATCCCCTTATCATCGTCTGCAACCAGTATCGTTGGATTCATTATTGAAATTTTTACAATAACTATGCCCTTAATCGGCTGCACTAATCCAGGTAACTTGGTCCCATACTGAGAAAATTATACAGCGATGATCCGCTGAAATGCGGGCGCAGAAATTCTGGTAGCGCTTTACGCTGGTACCTTTCTTTTTTTCTCTCTCTCCCAGAACCGGTGATTGGCAATGGCTTTTGTAAATTGTTTTGCCAGTTGGTCTGTTTTTTTACCGGTCAATACACCGTTACTTGCTGTGGGATCTGCGCTATGAGAAGGGGAGAGTTTCTTGCCAAAATAAGTAGCGCCCAATACCTGTTCCGCATCTCCATGAATAGCGATCGCTTTACAATGCTTATATGCTTCATTTAGAAAATGAATGGCATCGGGATCTGCTTCCAGCGTTGCTGCACTGTTGGTACCGGATGGTACATACACGGCGTCATAACAAACCGATGCGGCTGTCAGTAAACTATGGTTAACGGGGATCACTGCATCATTCTCTGCTGTAATATAATTCTGATTGGGTGCGATCACTTCCACCACAGCGCCACCGGCTTCCAATGCTTTTTTCATTTGTACCAGAGAATCTTCGTCCACACCATCTGCTGCCAGGAAAGCGATCTTACGGGTGCGGATCGTATCCTTCACCGTACCTTCCATACTCAGGGCTGCAGACTTTTCCAGTGATTTTTTTACTTTGACCGGTTGAAAATCTTCCGGGTTACCATCGGCCGGAATACTATGATTCATCGGGTATTCGGGAGTGGATGGTAAGTGCAGGCGAAGATTGACCGCTACCTGCGCGGCCAGGCCTTTATCGATCTGCATAAGTATACCCAGCATACGTTCTCTTATCGCCACGGTTTCTACTTTACCCAGTTCAAAGGAAAGAGCCTGTACGATATGATCTTTTTCATAGTCGGCCTGGCTGTTGAAGAATAGTGTCGCCTGGCTGAAATGATCAAAAAAACTTTTACTTCTCTCCCTTACTTTACGGGCATCGATCTTTTCTGCAAAAGAAGTGAATCCACCTTCTTTCATTTTTGCCTGGAAAGGACAGCCGCCACCCAGAGAATTGGGACTATAGCTGGTTCTGCCCGTATTGATCTGCTGCCGCATAAAACCATCCCGCTGATTATTATGAACAGTGACTATTGGCCGGTTGATCGGAATCTCGTGAAAATTGGGTCCACCTAAGCGGATCAATTGTGTGTCGGTATACGAAAACAATCTTCCCTGAAGGAGGGGATCATTGGTAAAATCGATGCCCGGCACAACATGTCCTACATGAAAAGCTACCTGCTCGGTTTCTGCAAAAAAATTATCCGGGTTCCGGTTCAATGTAAGTTTGCCCACACGCTTAACGGGTACAAGTTCTTCAGGAATAAGTTTTGTTGGATCAAGCAGATCGAAATCAAAGTTGTGTTCATCCGCTTCGGGAACTACCTGTATGCCCAATTCCCATTCGGGAAATGCGCCTGATTCAATAGCCTCCCAGAGGTCACGCCGGTGATAATCGGGATCCTTACCCGATATATTCTGTGCTTCATCCCAGGCAACGGAGTGAACACCCAGCAATGGCTTCCAGTGAAATTTTACAAAGCAGGATTCATCTTTTTTATTGATAAAGCGGAAAGTATGCACGCCAAATCCTTCCATCATGCGAAGACTCCGCGGCAGGGCCCTGTCGCTCATTGCCCACATGATCATGTGGGCAGACTCTGGCATAAGGGATATAAAATCCCAGAATGTATCATGTGCCGAGGCTGCCTGCGGTATTTCATTGTGAGGCTCCGGTTTTACAGCATGCACGAGATCGGGAAATTTCATCGCGTCCTGGATAAAGAAAACAGGCATATTGTTTCCCACCAGGTCAAAGTTCCCTTCTTCCGTATAGAATTTTACAGCAAAGCCTCTTACATCCCTGGCCAGGTCAGAAGAACCTCTTGAACCGGCCACTGTTGAAAATCGTACGAATACCGGGATCTCTGCAGCCGGGTTCTGCAGGAACTTAGCTTTTGTAATGGAAGAAAGGGGTTCATATACCTGGAAGATCCCGTGCGCTCCGGCGCCTCTTGCATGTACGATCCTTTCAGGAATGCGTTCATGATCGAAATGCGTGATCTTTTCACGGAGTATAAAATCTTCCAGTAAGGTTGAACCCCTTTCGCCAGCTTTTAATGAATTCTGGTCGTCATTTACAGGCACACCCTGGTTGGTATTCATCAACTGTCCGGTTTTATCTTCTGTATGTTCAGAGAGGCTTCGTGTTTTTTTATTTTCGGATTGCTTTGCCCCAGCCGGTCTTGATTTTTTAGCCATAGTGTTAGTTTTTATTTAATGGTTACTCCCTATAAATGATCGTCCTTCGCCTTAGTCTTCTTCCGCTTCTTCTCCTTCGGCTTCGCAGTTGATATTATTCTCTGCCAGTGAAGTAAGGTTCTTGTCAGTCTGTTTTTCTTCTTCAAGGGTAGTCTCCAGTAATTGAGCGATCTCATTATTACCCATGGTCTTTGCTAATTGGACCAGCGTGCCATAAGAAGAGATCTCATAATGCTCTACCTTTTGTGCAGCCATGATGATGGCCACATCTCTTGTCATGCTTCCTTCTTCGGTTTCTTCTACCGCATGTTCACCTTCCTTAACCAGGCCTTCCATTCCATCACATTTTTTTGCCTGGGGTTTTTTGTCGAGTAACCCGAAAACCTGTTCCAGCCGGGAAACATGTTCTTCTGTCTGTGCCAGGTGTTCTTCAATGGCTGATTTTAGTTCTTCCGTTGTAGCGGCTTTTTGCATTTTCGGCAAAGCTTTCGTTAGATGCTTTTCAGCCCAATAAATATCCTTTACCTGGTCATGGAAAAATTTTTCCAATTGCGTGGTATTTTCTGCGGACATCTTAGCGGGTTGCTTGCCGTTTGTTTTTTTAGCAGTCCCGTTGCTTTTAGCCGGCGCTCTTTTTGTTGCTGTGTTTGGCATGGCGAAAAATTTTATAGTGTTAAAAAAAATCTGGTAGTATTGTTTTACAAAGGATATGCCAATGGAAAAATATATGGGTGAAAGGGGATGAGTATTTTTCGTTGCAGGAAAGGGCCGGTATTTAGCCCCGGTATGAGGAATACCCGCTACATTAACGGAGCAATTTGAAGCGCCTGGCATAGTGTACAATCGAAGGTTTACGACTTATTGATTGAAGATTTATTGTTTGCTCACCCGCCAGATCTTATTTCCGGCGTCATCGGCCACCAGCAATGACCCATCTTTTAACACAGCCACACCCACCGGTCTGCCATACACTTCTTTCTTGCTTTCATCGGCGATAAAACCAGTCAGAAAATCTTCCATAGGCCCCGAAGGTTTGCCATTAGTGAAAGGAACGAATACTACTTTATAACCACTGAATACGGATCGGTTCCAGGAACCATGTTGCCCGATAAAAGCACCACCATTGTATTTGGCCGGGAACGAACTACCGCGATAGAATGCAAGTCCCAGCGATGCAGTGTGTGCACCCAGCGCCACTTCGGGTACGATCGGGTCGTTGATAGGAGTGAAATTTTTTAACGAGTCTTTCAGTCTCGGGTCAATATGATTGCCAAAATAGGTAAAGGGCCATCCATAAAAACCATTGTCTTTAACACTGGTGAGATAATCGGGTACCAGGTCATCTCCCAGTTCGTCCCTTTCGTTTACAGTGGTCCATAATGTATTGGTGCCCGGCGCCCAATCCATCCCCACAGGATTTCTCAAACCACTTGCATAGATCCTTTCACCTGTTCCATCAGGATTCACCTCGATGATACAGGCTCTCCTGGCTTCCTTATCCAATCCGTCTTCACCTACGTTACTGGCGGAGCCAACAGCGATATAGATCTTGGTCCCTGCCGCATTGCCAATTATATTTCTTGTCCAATGCCGCGGTCCACCGGGCAGTGAAAGGATTTTTCTTCCGGGGGTTTTAATGGACGTGCCGCCTTCTTTATAATCGTATTGAACCAATGCGTCCGTATTGGCCACATAAAAATGATTGTGGTGTTTTAACATACCTAAAGGCTGGTTCAAAGCGGTAAGGAAAACGGATCTTGATTCGGCGATACCGTCATTATTCTTGTCTTTGAAGAGCGTGATCCTGTTGGCACTTTTTCCAGCTTCACGATTGGATTCCGCTACAAATACATCCCCATCGGCTGTTACATAGATCCATCTTGGATTGTCGAGACTGTCGGCAAATTTGGTAACGACAAAACCTGCCGGCGCCTGTGGCATTTTTTCCGCCGGCCAGCCGATCACTTTACTCATGTTCCTGACCGATTCAGTGGCATAAGGTTCGGGAAGACTGACCTGTACCGCATCTGTGTGAACGGTGTCGGTTGTGGTTGTGTTGGTTTGTTTTTCCTTATTGGCACTATTATTACAACTTAGAAAGAATAATACAAGGATCGCCGGGATGATATTTTTCATTGTCATGTTTTGACAAGTTGGTACAATTAAAATGCCAGAGGGAATGGGATAATTAATTCCGATATTTATTAATCGTTCATCATGAATCTTTCATCGATCAGGAAAAGTCAGCTTAAAGAACTGGGCCCCGACCCGGTTGCCACGGCCAAAGCCGCCCGCCTGGTTTATATCAATGGCAGTGAGGAGGGTATCAACAGGTTAAAGGCAGGCAAGGGGTTTACTTACAAGTACAGGAATAAAACAGTCAAAGACAGCACGCATTTGAAACGTATTCAGTCGCTTGTGCTTCCCCCCGCCTGGACGGAAGTGTGGATCTGCTTGCTGGAGAATGGCCACCTGCAAGCCACAGGGAAGGATATTAAAGACAGGAAACAATATCGTTATCACCCGCTCTGGACCGAAGTGAGAGGTAAAACAAAATTCTATCGGTTGATGGAATTGGGGAAAGTATTACCCGCAATTCGTAAAAGAGTCCGGCAGGATCTTGCTTTACCGGGGCTTCCGAAGAATAAAGTGCTGGCAGCCGTTATTATGCTGATAGAAAAGACCGGGATCAGGATCGGCAACGAGGTCTATAAGAAATTGTATGGCTCGTTCGGCCTAACCACATTAAAAGATAAGCATGCCCGGATAAAAGGAGGCGAACTGAAGTTTACATTCCGGGGTAAAAAAGGAGTGGAGCATTGTGTAACACTGAAGAATAAAAAATTATCAAAGATCGTCAGCCAGTGCAGGGATATTCCGGGGCAGGAATTGTTTCAGTATATGGATGAAGAAGGAAAAAGACAATCCATCGAGTCGGGGATGGTGAACGATTATATAAAGGAAGTGGCAGAAGGAGAATTTACGGCGAAAGATCTGCGTACCTGGTGTGGCACTGTTACTGCACTGGTGGCCCTGCAGGAAGCTGGTGCATTTGAAACGGAAACAGAAGGAAAGAAAAAGGTTGTGGAAGTACTGGATAAAGTGGCGGAGCAACTGGGGAATACCCGGACGGTCTGTAAAAAATATTATGTGCATCCCACCCTGCTGGAATTGTATGAGGGTAGAAAACTGGAGCCCTGGTTGATGAAGAAGAATGTTTCGGCTTCGCCTCGCAATGCAACGGCAACTAAAGAGGCCAGGGGCTTATATGCGGAAGAAAAGGTACTGATGAACGTTTTGAGAAAGGGTTAAGCGTATTGTTTGCCGGGAAGACGGGAAGGACTGTTTGCAAGTGGCTTTTCTTACCGCCTTGTCGTCTTCCCGGCTATATTAAAAAAGCGATAACTGATTTTCATGCGCCCTCTTCCTTTGTTTTACGCCGACCGAAACAAGCGGATTATTATTCTCTATACAAAACACCGGCGTAGCTTCATACCTGGAGGCAACTACGATCCTGGTGGCCAATGCATGCGGGCTGAAGATCGATTCTACCAGTTCGGGTTTATTATTATTCTTCGACAAATGTGATAAGATCAGTAACTGCAGGTCGGGCGACCGGTAGTGGGTGAACAGTTCCAGCGCCTGTGCATTGGAGAGATGTCCTTCATCTCCGCTGATCCGGTTCTTTAAATAATAAGGATAGTTGCCATTGCTCAGCATATCGTCACAATAATTGGACTCGAGGAAAACCGCCTGGCATTGGCTGAAATATTTGATTACCTGTTTACACGCATAGCCGATATCGGTGATGATGCCGATATTGACGCCATTGCCCGATACCATAAAACTATGAGGGTCCGCGGCATCGTGACTTTTATTAAATGGCAGGATAGATAATCCGCCGATCCGGATCGTTTTGTTTTTTTGAAAGGAACAGACCAGTTCGGCCTGGACAGGAACGGTGCAACCGGAAAGGGTACCATTAGTGATATACACCGGCAGCCTGTATTTTTTACTCAGTCCTGCCAGCCCGGTAATATGATCGCTGTGTTCGTGAGAAACGAAGATGGCTCTTACCGTAGCCATGGAAAGCTCCAGTTGCCGCATCCGCTTTTCCGTTTCCCGGCAACTCAGTCCCGCATCTATCAATATCGCTTCGTGCCGGTTGCCGATATAGTAACAGTTGGCATTGCTGCCCGAGTTGAGCGAAGTGATGAAGAGGGACATGAGAGGTAAAAATAAGAAATAAAGGTTGGCTGGGCTGTGTCTCCAAATGAGAAAGTTTTGGTTCAATGTTACTTATCTGTGTTGATCCCACCTGAACGAGAATTTAACCACAGTTTCGCTGCGCGAAAACACAGAGTTGTTTTCACAGTCCTGATAGCCCGGGAACACAGTTGGTTACTTTAAAATCATAAAATCTTTTGCTTTATTATTTGCGTAATCAAATCATCTGCGTCTATTTGTGGCCAAAAAAACGGGCGACCAGGGCCGCCCGTTATCAAAAGACAGGATTGCTTACTTAGCTGATCACGATCTCTTTTTTCAGGTTTTCTTTACCGGCAATAACAGGCAGGCTAACCTCCAACACACCGTCTGCATATTTAGCAGAGATCCGGGTGCTGTCGATGCTTTCATCCAGGGTAAAGGTTCTCCTGAATCCACCGCGGCTGTATTCCCGTAATACCCATTCCGGGCGGGGAAAACCTTCGGGTGGTGAATAAGAAACAGTGAGCTCATTTCCATTTACATCCAGATGAAAATGTTCTTTGATACGTCCGGGGGCGAATACCAGCATTTCATAGCTGTTCTCCGTTTTGTAGATGTTCACTGCGGCCCTTTGTACCGATCGGATAAACCCTGCTTTAGCATGGTTTCCGTAAGCGTTGCCTTTTGCGGCTTCATGCGCCATAGCATTGTGACGGCGCACGCATGACTGATTGTAGTACATGTTTTCAATTTTAGATTAAAAAATAAATAATAGTGTAAGTAGCATAAAAATGATGCCGCCGGTTTCTGACATGTAATTATGTCACGGATATTTCAATGAAAACCCGGTCAACGGAACTTTTTTCCCGGTCAATAACGATTGGTTTATTACGCATTGCTGTCATAGTGACTACAAAACCTTAATCATTCTTTTAGTCTTGAGCTAACAAGCTTAAGAAAAGTTAAAGCCACCTTTCCAACCTTTTTTAGTGCAAGATCGTAATGCCTTTTGTGGCCCCCGGTCTATTCAAAATTTGCGTCAGCATATTCTTTGCGTGCTTTGCCCTTTGCGCCCTCTGCGTGAAACAAAAAATCATCTCTGTTTGACAAATACCTGACAAAAGACTTTAAAGCCCTGTTAAGAATTAAATCTATCAAACTGACGGGTATGATTAATGCGTTAATAAGAAACCTAACACACACATCATGCTCCTGAAGAAAACCCTTTTATTATCAGCCACTATTTCTGCCCTTCTAGTTAGTTGTAAAAAAGATAAACAGGAGACAATCCCTGTGGAGCCCGAAGAGTGTATCTCTTATTTTTCAACCCGTGGTGAGAATACTATTCCGGGTAAATATATAGTAGCCTATGATCCCTCCGTGGTAAGTGCCCGGTCCATGAACCGGGGCACCCTGCTGGAGAAGGGGCAATCTGTACTGGAAGAAAATAATATTCCTGTTTCGCGGATACAGGAAGTTTTTGGTGGTGAGCCAGGCGGTTTTATCGCTGAATTGACAGAAGCGGAGGCCTCCAGTCTCCGAAACAATATTTCGGTCAGCGCAGTGGAGCCTGACAGGGTCATTGCGCTGGCCACTTGTTTTACTGTAGCCGAGCCACGTTTGATCACCTGGAATATTCAACGGGTAGGTTTTGGCGATGGCACTGGTAAAACAGCATGGGTTATTGACACGGGTATCGATTTTGATCACCCGGACCTGGTCGTGGATATTATCAAAAGCAGGTCCTTTATCACCGGTGTTACCTCTGCGGATGATGAGAACGGGCATGGGACCCATGTTGCCGGTATCATTGGTGGTAAGAATAACACGATCGGGGTGTTGGGTGTAGCCTCGGGTGCTACGGTGATCTCTTTGCGTGTATTGGATGCTGAAGGGAACGGAACACTTTCTTCGATCATCCAGGCATTGGCGTATGTAAATACCAATGGAAAAGCAGGCGATGTGGTAAACATGAGTTTGGGTGTGGATGCCAGTTCTCCTACTCTGAATCAACAAGTACAGTTTACAGCTTCCCGCGGTATCTATATCGCTATTGCTGCGGGAAATGATGGAGAGCTGGCTAATAAATACTCTCCCGCCAATGCGAACGGTCTGAATATCTACACGGTATCGGCCATTGACAGCACGGATAAGTTTGCCAGTTTTTCTAATTATGGAAATGATGTGGTGGATTATGCAGCGCCGGGTGTAAGAGTATTATCTACTTTCTCTAATGGACGGTATGCCTGGTTAAGTGGTACATCGATGGCAACACCGCATGTGGCAGGATTGCTGTTGTTGAAAGGAAACGGTATCACCACTTCGGGATATGCTGTGGGTGATCCTGATGGAGAGGCGGATCGGATAGCGCATTATTGACCTCACCCTCTACCTCCCTCTCCTTGAAGAGAGGGAGAATCAACAGTACGGTTTTTAAATGCTCCAGCTAGCTGCCTCTCTAGGTCATTGCGGCAAGAAGAAACAAAGGAGAATTCAATGAGACAAATAACCAATGCATCATTGCCGGATTATGTACGCATTCCTTATTTCTTTCCGGGTTGCTGATGAAAGACCTTTACAAGCAACTTGTACAATTCAGGATGTTTACTTTCCAGGAGATCCGGACGTTCGAAAAAATATTCCGATACCACGGCAAAGAATTCTCCCTCGTCGGTGGCACCATAAGGGTTGATATCTGATTGGTCGTCCATGATCTTCTGGATCTCGCGTTGTATCAGTTGTGCCCATGGCTTTACATACTGCCGGTCCACGAAATATTCAGGAACACCATCCACGGTACCGTCGGTCTTGTCTACCAGGTGTACAAATTCATGAATGGCGGTATTCGATTTACTGGTCTTGTTGACGAATGCCTGCCGCAGTTCATGCCGCGAAAGGATCATGATATTATTATAGGCACCATCACCTACCATACCCAGGATATGACGGTCGTTATCATGACCGGATTGTTCAAACTCGTGGTTAAAGGAATCAGGATAGAGCAAGACCTCATTTAAGTTGGTGTATTCCCAACCAGGAAAACCGAAAATGGGAATCACGGCGCTGGCGGCTATATAGACCTTGTCGATATCTTCCACTTCGGTCTTCACCCCCGTGATCTCTGTGGTGGCGAGAAAATGCATCATGCGGGTTTCGAACTCCCGTTGTTTCTCCCGGGTGAGGGCATTATAAAAGGCAACATCCTGGTCGAGGATCTGTTTATAGCTAAGGGGCAGCGGTTGAACGGCGACGGGTTTCTTTGATGAATGGTGCTTGAACAAAGCAAAAGCAAGCGCCAGGACAGCGATGACACTGATGGTGATGAGGGCTATTTCGACTACTTGCATATTATGGACAAATCAGTGAAAAAGAAGGAAAGATAAAATAATGAGCCGATTCCGGCTCATTTGCGGCAATTATGGCCAAAAGTCCGGGTTTGGGCGCTATTTATTTCAAAATTTTCCCGTTTCACCCTTTCTCTAAAAGCTGAATATCCCTATTTTTGCACCCCGCTTGTCCTGAGCGATAGTCGAAGGATCGGTATGGTTGGGATCGGGAGCAAAACATTCCTGCTTAGCTCAGTTGGTTAGAGCATCTGACTGTTAATCAGAGGGTCGCTGGTTCAAGTCCAGCAGCAGGAGCTGAAAGGTGTCGGGAAATCGAGACCTTTTTTGTTTTTAAAGGTCGCAGGTTCAACCCCGAGGCTTCGGGGCAGCAGCAGGAGCGAAATACAAGGGTTTAGAAAGTAATACTTTTGAACCCTTTTTATATGCACCAAAATTTACACCTCAAGCTTTGTTTGTACCTTCCACAAGAATATTTGACAAAGTTGATTTTACCTTAAAATTTTAAGATTATGGGCATTTTATCCTGGATTGTTTTCGGATTCATCGCTGGAGCTATTGCAAAACTAATTCACCGGGGAAATGACCCGGGTGGTTGGATAGTTACAATTATCCTTGGAATAGTAGGTGCGTTTGTTGGCGGAGCAATAGGTAAGTACCTGTTGGGGTGGGATGATGCAATGGGTTGGACTTTTAAAAGTTTTTTATGTGCCATAGGTGGTGCCATCATTGTGTTAGCTATTTTCCGACTGGTAAGTCGCGGAAGAAAAACCAATTGATGATTCAGATTTGAAATATTGATCAGCTTCTCATAGCTGCATCTTTCGTCAATAAGGGGAGCCAAAACTAATGGGAGCTGAAAGGTTTCGGGAAATCGAAGCCTTTTTGTTTTAAAATCCGGGGTTTATGCTATAATACCGGCGACAACAATCTCGCAAATCGTTCTACGATCTGCGTGGTCCAGCTACGGTTCAACCATTGGTCTCTATCGATCTTTTCCGCAAACCGCAGATCGTCGGTAAATATTTCCGCCATTTCCTTGCCAAGTGCGTCATCGTAAACAACGGCGTTGACTTCAAAATTCAATTCAAAACTCCGTACGTCCATATTAGCGGTACCAACGATGGAGACACGTTTGTCCGTCACCATCGTTTTGGCGTGCACAAATCCTTTTTTATAGAGATATATCTCGGCACCGGCCAGCAATAACCGGCTGTAGTAGCTTCTGCTCGCTGCATTCACGATCTTGCTGTCACTTACACCGGGGACCAGCAATTTTACCTTTACACCACTCATTGCCGCCATACACAAAGAATCGAGCATGCTGTCACCGGGGATAAAGTAAGGTGTGGTAACAAGGATTTCTTCTTTTGCAAGATTGATGGCCTGCATCAGGGAATATAAGATAGTGGGCAAAGGACTGTCAGGTCCCCCGGCAGCAATTTGAACATAACAACTTTTCTTTATTTCGGGGTAACTTCCAAAATGCCGGGGTTCGGGCTCGATCTTTTCTTTTCCGCAAAAATTCCAATCACTTATAAAAAGGAACTGCAGGTAATAGGTTCCGGGACCGGTGATCTTGATATGGGTATCCCGCCAGAATAGTTTTTTGCTGTCTTTTTTTTTGTGGTTTACATACTTATCACTGACGTTGATCCCGCCGACAAAAGATGTAAGCCCATCGATGATCACGATCTTCCGGTGGTTCCGGTAATTGAAACGGTTGGCCAAAAAATAATAATGGATCTTGTAAAAAGGGTAGATCTGCACACCGGCATCTCTCATTTCTTTCTCCAGCTTACCTTTTATGCCGGGACTACCGAAATCGTCATAAATAAATTTTACGTCCACGCCTTCTTTCGCTTTTTTGATCATCATGTCAACCATCGCTTTCCCGGTCTCGTCGATTTCGTAGATATAATATTCGATGTGAATATGGTCTTTAGCGGCTTCCATTGCCTCGAGTATGATCGGGAACTTACTTTCGCCATTCCGGAGTATCTCCACTTTGTTATTGCGGGTCAACGGGCTGGCCAGGTCTTTCAGCAACAGGTGCGCTAACTCACTGTTTTGTTCGACGGCCAAATTTTCCCTGGTAATACCAGCCTCATCATAAGGTTTGATGTTCTTCTTCAGCAGCTTCATTAATTCAGCGTTACCCCCGATCTTTTTCGCATATCTTTTTTTACTGAAATAGTTGATGCCAAATGCGAGGTAGAAGAGGATCCCGAGAACCGGAATAAAGATGCAAAAGAAAATATAGGCGAGCGCCTTGTTCGAATTGTGCGTTTCATATACGACCCGGAGAATCACAGCGATCAGTACCGGAATATAGATGATCGCAAAAAGTGGGAACCAGGTCATAACTATTTCGGATTTGGTGTTGAGAGTCCTCACTGTAAAACAAACCTATTTTCCTGTATTCACATAATCATAGCCCTACAACTTTTCGCTCATGTAAAGGAGGCAGTGTTAGAAAAAGAGATTGCGGGTATCCGGCTGAATTGATGTTGAATTTTTCCGGTTTACCAGTGATTTTGCCGGCTCAAAAATAATACAACCTCAATTTTCGCTTACGCAAAAAATGCCGCCACATTTCACACCCCTCCCGCCGGAGGATAGATCCCGTCGATCCCGATACCCGGCTCCGGCTACCTTTGTCAAAATAAAAACAATGAATGCAAATCAGGAATTATGGGAAAAAGGCGATTTTACCCGCCTTGCAGAAACGATGCGGGAAAGCGGCGCTGCTTTGATCGCAAAATTAGGTATTACAAAAGGCCTTAAAGTGCTTGACCTGGGATGTGGCGACGGTACAACGGCTCTACCAGCTGCAAAACTAGGCGCACTGGTAACAGGTGTCGATATTGCCAGGAACCTTGTAGAGGCCGGAAACAAACGAATAGCAGACGAAGGGATCAGCAATTGCCATATCCAGTACGGTGATGCGACCGACTTGCATGAACTGGAAGATCACAGTTTCGATCTTTCGATCAGCATCTTCGGAGCTATGTTTGCTCCTAAGCCATTCGATGTAGCAAAGGAATTAGTAAGGGTTACAAAGAAGGGTGGAAGGATCGTTATGGGCAATTGGATCCCTGGTGATCCCACACTGGTGGCACAGATATTAAAGATCAGTTCGTCTTATACACCAGCTCCTCCCGAAGGTTTTGTAAGCCCAATGTTGTGGGGAGTGGAAAGCAATATAACCGAACGTTTTGAAGTTGCCGGCATTCCCCCGGAAAACATATCTTTTTCCAGGGAGACATTTGTGTTTTCCGGCCCTTTTTCACCGGCAGATTTTGTGAACAGGTTCAAAAATTTTTACGGACCAACGATGAATGCATTTGCCGCCACGGAAAAAAATAATAAAGCGGCCGAGTTGCAGAAAGAGTTGGAAGATTTGTTTACTAAACAGAACGAAGACAAGTCGAATGCTACAACCTCTATTCCCGCGACATTTTTATTGGTGACCGTGACGTGTTAGTTCCTAGAACACTATTCAATAAGGCAAGCAGGCCGTGGAGAAATCCACGGCCTTTTTTATATGAAGCAATTTCCTATCTTTTCACCTGGAAAACCCTTTCCCGTTTAACCGGTATATTTAAGTTAACATGAAAAAAATGAAACTATTATTGATACTCGTGCTGGCAATGTCTGGTACTGTCACTATTTCAGCACAAAACCTCAAGACACCCGCTCCCTGGCAAGGTATCCGTTTCGAAAACCGTGCAGCCATTCCGAAAGCTGCTAATTGCAACGGCTCAGAGGCGTACCTAAAAAAGAAAATCAAAGCCCAGCTCGCCAACTACTATACTGATTATCCCTGGATATCCGTTGACTTTACCTCCTTCAAAGGACAAGATGGTTATAGTGACAAACTAGATTCCAGCAAGTTCGTTTACCCGTTTAAGATAGAGATGCTGGTTTATTTAAAACGCTACGTTATGAAGGAAGGAAAGGAACGAACCGAATACAGTACCTGGAAATATGATGCCGTATATGAGTATGCAACAAAACCGCGAAAGAAATGCGAGTTTTACCTTGTCCCTTCTTCTCAAACAACACTGATTACGCAGGAACTGTTCTGATCAGTTCATGAAAGAGGCCAGCTATGTATCATAGTCTCTTTGAATTCTCCTCTCCTCCTAAAGGAGGAGAGGAGGCAGAGGTGAGGAGGCTACTGAAGCATTGTAACATTGTCTCTTTGAGTTCTCCCTCTCCTCAAGGAGAGGGAGGTAGAGGGTGAGGTCTTTGATGATTGGTAATTCTACGACCCATCGTAATTATACAATGACGTTATTGCAGAACGTAAAAGTCCATCAATGATAGTCATGCTATTAGGCTGTCAGTTGAAAACTAATGATGAAAACGCTATGATGCGGCGATAGCGCTGTTTATTTTTGCATTTGTCAGGCCGTTCCAAACGGCCAGACGAATGCGAACGTTCCGTTTTGAAAAGCCAGTACCCGTCCGTACCCCGGAACACCCGCTGTATTCTCTTCCAATATTCCTGTGAATCTTTCCGTTTAAATCCAAACCCTCAGGGTCGGCATTGTTTAATTTAAAAAATTGAAACGATGTTGAAAAGAAGACTTTATAAAGTTTGCTTTATTATGAGCGGCTTTATCACTATGGCTGTAAGTTCCGGCAGCCGGTCCATCAGTAAAAGCCTAGTTGTTGATCCGCCTGTTATACACAAAACGGATACACACCAGTTTGATTCCAGCGGTCTGTGCACCTGTATTCCTTTTACCGTTAAGGACGAACTGGCAAAGGCACCCAGGATACAGCTCAGTAAGAATGCGGCCCCCTTTGTAAAAGATTATATTAAGAAGAATGGTTTCTTTCTTGGGAAGACCAAAAAAAGGATCGCTCCCTATTTTGCCATTATGGATTCGGCATTTGAAGAGAACGAACTGCCGGTTGAATTGAAATACCTGGCTTTTGTTGAATCCGGGTTGAAGTACAATGTTATTTCATGGTCAGGGGCTATAGGCCCCTGGGCTTTGATGCCTGTAGCGGCGAAAGAGTATGGCCTTAAGGTTTCCAGGAAAAACGATGAGCGCCTTGACTACTATAAAAGCACACATGCAGCTGCCGCACTGCTGACCAACCTGTTTGCCAAATACAACGACTGGCTGCTGGTGATCGCTGCTTATAATTGCGGACCAGGTGGTGTGCAAAAAGCGATCAAAAAATCCGGTAGCCGTAATTACTGGGCCTTGCAAAACTTTCTGCCGGAGGAAACAAGAAAGCATGTTAAAAAATTCATCGCGGTCCATTATTATTTTGAAGGACATGGTAGCCTGGTCACGATGACAAAAGCAGAAACGGAGAAGCATGTAAAGGCCGTGGAAGATTTTGTATTGGAACAACAGGAAACAGAAAAGATGGATACTCTTTCTACGGTGGTGATGAAATAATTGAGATGGATTTGGAATATTTAGCATAACACCCCTGGGCATGAATCTATTTCCGCTGGAGGGGCGCAGCAAAACCCTGGAAATTTCCGGGGTTTTGTCATTTTATTCCTCATGGACAGTAGCATAAAAGCTATCCTGTCGATGACTTCTTATATTTCACAGAGAAAATGATGATGACCAGGTTGACCAGGAACGAAAAACCATTGGTGATAATGATCGGGTAGTCATTTTTAAGTATGCCGTACCATACCCAGCCTGCCAGACCAACCAGTAAAAGGAATAACATGAAATAGGAAATATCTTCAGCCTTTTTCTCTTTGATTATTTTAAATAATTGGGGCAGCATGGAAACAGCCGTCAGAACGCCGGCGCCAATCCCTACATACCCTGTGTAGTCTTTGTCCATATAGCCCTACCGTCTCATAAAGCGTACCGGTTTCTCATTTTCACGGAAATAGAGGGTCAACCGCTGCGGACCGGACAGAAAAATGCCGGGAATGGTTTCTCACCCCCGGCATACTTTCATTGCAAGACGGTTAATCGATGCTCTTTAACGTAACATATTTCTGCAGCTTGTCGTAGTTAAATCCTTTTGCCCGCATTTCTTTAATATAGGCAGGTGTAACGCCCAGCGCTTTTACCGAAACGATATCATCAATATCTATATTCTTAAAACCAACTTCTTCAAAACTCTTAATGAATTCAGGCGTGATGTTCTGCGACTTCAGAGCAGGAAGTTCATCGATATCAATATTCTTATAACCGACGGCTTCAAAACTCCTGATATATTCCGGCGTAATACCCAATGCCTTGAAAGCAACCATGTCTTCGGGCTGAACATTTTTATAACCCATTTCCGTAAAGCTCTTCAGGAACTCGGGCGTAACGTTTTGCGATTTCATGCCTACAAATTCATCAGGGTCGATGTCCTTAAAACCTGCATTGTGCCAGCTCTTGATATAGTCCGGGGTAATATCCAGTGCTTTAAAAGATACCAGCTGGTCATTCGGGATATTGGTAAGCCCCGCTGCTTTGAATGAATTGATATATTCGTCATCGATACCCATTGCTTTAAAGGTGACAATATCATCACCGTCGTCATCAGTATCAGCATCGTTGCCTTTTATCTGTTTCACTTTGGCGATATAATCTTTATCGATCCCCTGTGCTTTGAATGTAACCAGTTGGTCGGTCGTTACATTTTTATAACCGGCACCGCGGATCTCCTGTATATACTTATCATCAACGCCTAATGCTTTCAGAGGGACCAGGTCATCCAGGCTGATGTCCTTGAATCCATTGTCCTTCATGGATTTGATATAAGCAGCGTCGATCTTCAATGCGGCCAGCGGGATCAATTCGTCCTTGGAAATACCTGCATAGCCTTCTTTCTTCAGCATCTGCAGGTAATCCTTTTTAACATTGATAAAGAAGAAAGCCATCTGGTCTTCCTCATCGAGTTTTTCTTTCAGCTCCGTATTCATATAGCTTACATAAGACTGGTCAGCTTTGAACTGGTAGCGACCCATGCCGGTATTGCCATCGAATTTACCGGTCATATCCAGGGTGCCGGCCTCGCGGGTGATAGTGAATTTTCCTTCTGCTCCTTTAGGAATACTGGAAAGATCGGATAACTTGAAAGTAGTACCGCTGAAGGATCCGCTATTTCCATCAAAGCTGATATCCTTATCATCCGAGAAACGGATATTGATCATATCATCCTTGATCACGGCGAACCAGTACCCTTCGGTGCTGATATCATGCGACTTGATCTTTTTTCCATCAATACTGATGTTTGGTGACTGGGCCTTTGCCCTGGGTTCATTTAATAAACAAGCGAAGAGGGCGAGAACGGGAAGCAGGAAAAAATATTTCCAGCTCGTGTGCAGGTTTGATCTTTTTGTGTTCATCATGGCTATACGTTTTTTAAGAATTGACTGGTTATAATTAGTGGTCAGGCTGAGCGGGAAATGCGGAGCCGACACTTTTAGAAGGTTTAACTGGTAACTGGTTTTATCCACCACTTCTTTTTGCATCAGTTGGTCATCGGTCAGGAATTCGAGGTTGTTCTCGATCTCGCGGCGGTAAACCCAGGCAAAGGGATTGAACCATTGAAAGATCAGCATCAGTTCTGCTACCAGGATATCAACGCTGTGTTTTTGGCGGATATGTACTTTTTCATGCAGCAGGATCTGGTTATAAGTATCCCATTCATATTTTCCAGGGTTGATAAAAATGGTGTTGCCAAAGGAACAGGGTGCTTTATCACCGCTGACTTCCACGATACGATAAGGTCCGTCTACGATCACCGGGTTGCGTCTCGCCCTCACCACTAATATGACAACCTGTAATAAAAAGTTCAGGCCAAAAACAGCCACACCAAACCAGTACAACCAAAACAACCAGGTCATGAATTGCTCCATTGTCAACCTCCTGGCGGGCGCCGGTTCAGGACTTGTTTCAGCAGGCGAAATGCTAACCGGGGCCGGGTTTAGAGCCGGTTGCTCGATTGCTGTTGTTTTGACGACCGGGGGCGTTTGGTCAACAACAACTGCTGATTCTTTTTTTCTGAATGATAATTGCTGCGGCACCGGCAATAGCGGTAAACTAAAAGAAATGAACAGGCAAAACGCCAGGAAATAGCGGTTCATCCTGTAAAATGTTTCCTTGCGGAGCAATAGCTTATAGAAAATAAGACAACCCGTAAGGATCAACGCGACATTGATAATATAAGGTATCATTGTTTGTCTGATTTAATCATTTTGAGAATCTCGTTTAATTCATCTTCCGAAAGGTTTTGCTCTTTCGCAAAAAATGCGAGCATGCGTGGGTACGAATTATCGAAGTACTGGCTCACCACATCCTTCATGGCGTGTTTCTGGTATTCTTCTTTGGAGACCAACGGGAAATACCGGTACACATTCCCCACGGAATCATGATCCAGGAATCCTTTTTCTTCGAGTATCTTGACCATAGTGGCCACACTATTATAATGCGGCGTGGGGTCGGGGAGATGCGGGATCACTTCTTTGATAAATGCTTTCCCCAGATCCCAGTAGACCTGCATGATCTGTTCTTCTCTTTTAGCCAGTTTTTGCATTGAAATAAAATTTATCAATATTAATACTAATTGATTAGTAGACAAACTAATTTATTAGGAATGATGAAAAATAATTCCCCCACCACCCAAAAAATAGGAGTTTATATGTTGTAAATCAATGAGATAAAAGAGGAAAAAGAATTGTTGTGAAACCGGGCTTTTCTTTATGAGCGGTTGAGGGAGAAGCCGGGACCTATTTCAGCCATCCGAACAGGCCGCTAGATTCTTCGAGGCCAACGAAGACCCCATCCTCCCGCAATTCGACGGGCCAGTGTTTTAAATAATAGCCTTCCCCGCTCACGTTGCGGCCATTAGCCATACTGTATTTATAACGATGAAGAGGACAAACCACATTACCCAGCGCATCAATATACCCGTCGGCAAGAATAGCACCGGCATGCGGGCACTTGTAGGTGAAAGCGAATGCGGCATCCTGGTGTTTACCGATACAGATTTTTTTGCCTTTTACTTCGGTAACGGCAATATGGTTATCCGCAAAATTTAATTCGGTGAGATGATCGGCGATCTTGTGCCAGGTCATGTTAGATGGTTTAATGGGTGTATTGTTTGATGGTTGGGGTCGTTTATCGTAATCGGAACTCCTCGCCGGGTCGACGATCAATGGGTGTTTTGTAATGACAAGTATTAGCAATTTAACAATCCAACCATCTAACAATAACCTAATACAGGAATTCCGTCTTATACGGATACCTGATCCTATACAACTCCCTCACCTTATTCAAAATAGTATTCCGCAGTAATTCAATATTTGTCTTTTCAATCGCAGAGATAAAAACAGCATTGCCATTGGTTTCACCATTCCAGCGGTCACGCAGATCTTCCAGTATTTCTTTCTTTGTACTTTCTTCCAGCCACTCATCAAAGGTCTGTGATTCGTAAAGATCCATTTTATTGAAAATGGTAATGGTGGGTTTCTCAAACGCATCCAGCTCCTGCAATGTTTTATTGACCACACCCAGCTGGTCTTCATAGGCCGGGTGAGAGGTATCCACTACATGTAATAATATATCGGCTTCTCTTACTTCATCCAATGTGCTTTTGAAACTTTCCACCAGGTGGTGAGGAAGTTTCCGGATAAAACCAACGGTATCACTCAATAAAAAAGGAGTGGTATCAAAAACGACTTTGCTGGTCGTAGTATCCAGCGTGGCGAATAATTTATTCTCGGCAAACACTTCTCTTTTGCTCAGCAGATTCATGATCGTGGATTTGCCCACATTGGTATAACCCACCAGCGCCACCCGGATAAATTCACCACGATCCTTTCGCTGGGTGAATGCCTGTTTATCGATATCAGCCAATCTTTTTCTCAGCAGGGTAATCTTATCTCTTACGATACGACGGTCGGTCTCGATCTCCGTTTCACCGGGACCTCTTGTACCGATTCCACCACCCAAACGTTCAAGGTGTTTCCACATACCGCGAAGCCGGGGAAGTATATACTGGTATTGCGCCAGTTCCACCTGTGCCTTGGCCTGCGCCGTCTTGGCCCGACGGGCGAATATGTCAAGGATCAGGTCACTGCGATCGATCACTTTTACCCCGATCGCTTTTTCAATATTATTGATCTGTGCACCGGTAAGCTCATCATCAAAGATCACGACACGAACATCCTTCCCTTTTACATAGACACCGATCTCTTCCAATTTTCCTTTGCCTACAAAAGTCCGGCTGTCGGGATGTTGCAATTTCTGGGTGAAACGCTTGACCGTAACCGCTCCCGCAGTCTCTGCCAGGAAAGCCAGTTCGTCCAGGTACTCCTGCACCTGCTGCTCGGTCTGCTCTTTTTGCACCATTCCAACCAGCACCGCTTTCTCTTCTTTCTGTATCTTATTTTGTTTATCCAGCATAAAAATAATAATTGTCCGCAGGACTCTACGAGGCCGCAGGACTCTGCGAGCCGGCAGAGTAGTTACAATGATCATGCCTCCTGCGGGCAGGCAAAACTATAAAAAAAGCGACCTGTTTGTAGGTCGCTTTACTATTATTGTTGGAATAATTACAATCCGCTTAATGTTAAACCGACCGTAAAGGGTCTCACTTCAGGCCCCAGCCCGTCTTTGAACAGCGGGGTGAACTGGTAAGATCCGAACAGGGTAAAATGCCCCATACCGATCCTGCCCATCGCCGAAAGACGGTTCTTATTAAAGAAACGTTTGCTGGATTCTTTCATCACATAATCCACGATACTAGTCCCGGTCTTGCTCTGGAACTTGGTATTCCGGGTATGAGCACTCAACATGGTACCCACTTTCACGCCTACGGCAAATTTAAAACCCTTACCCGTTTCCGGATCGGCTGAATAACGGAATTCGATCGGCGCTTCGAGATAAACAGTGGCCAGTTTTGTTTTTTTGAAATTATTGGTGTCCGACATATTGGTAAAATGGATCGTGGGTGTATTATCCTTGATACCTACATGCGTCTTCGAAAAGGTCATATGATCGGAGGCGATCCCCGGTCCAAAAGCCATACTCAGCTTAGGGTTGGTCTTGAACGGGAAATCGAACATGAAATAAACATTAAAGCTTTTGGAAAAACCGGCTTTATTGATAGTATCCGGTATGCCTGCCCATCCTGTATAGCCAAACTGTACCAGGAAATGATCATTGGGGCGATTGCTCATATCCGGGATGTTCTTCTTTTTTGTTTCCTGCGCCAACAAGCTCACACTCAATAAAGCACAGACAGACAGCGATATAATTTTCTTCATATAATTCTTAGTAGTGGACAAATGTATTAGCATCCCGGTTAACAAAAGGTTAAAGAGTCTGTTGGTCAATATACAATAGGCAATAGACAATTTGCAAAACCGGTTTGCCCATTGCCTATTGCCCTGTGGACCCTGCAGGGCACGATCCTGCGCCCCTCCCGATATAATCGGGATGCTCTAACTAACTGAGCTAAGGGTTCTTGTTTTTTCGCCGCCATACAGGCCCGCGGTGATCCACAGTTCCTGGAGCTGGCGGCCCCAGGCGATGGGGCGCGTCCCCCGGAACCGTTCGGCAAGGAAGTCGAGCAGGATCACATCGACCGCCCCTGGAGGCATG
>JANOHQ010000115.1:0-10330 GCA_031406595.1 Chitinophagaceae bacterium | reverse complement strand
CAAAGGTATCTGGTATGAACTGGATGTATGGGGGGAAGAGTGGCCCCACGACTGGAATACCTGGAGGGCCATGCTGCCGCATTATATTGGCTCAAAATTCTGATCCGCATTCGTGTAATTATATTGACAAAAGCATCTTTTTCAAAAATCGGTTATGAGAAAGATGCTTTTTTTGTTGTTTTTCTGTCCCTTGCTCACATCAGCCCAGCAGGACGATTGGGATATTGCATACCTGAAACATAGGCCTGATAGCCTCACCCAAGCCATACAGATGCCGGAAAGGGACTACAATCCCCATTATAATTACCAGGGTGAAACGAACTACAAGAGCAGGATAAGGGTAGTGGTCATCGGGACAGATTCGGTATACCGGAAGTTATTCTGGCGCTATACATATACAGATGATTCCCTGGGAAAATATAAAAAGGAAGGCGTTGGCGATTGGTTGTACAAATGGATGGTAAGACACCATATCGATTCACTCCCTACCATCGATTTTTCAAAATATGAATTACTACTGTATGCAGCCTGCGCCCAATGCCTGGCTTATTGCAGGCACGGCGACAGTGAAGGACCCTGTCATCGTAACGCTTGCAACTATCAGGAATCCTGGTTTATAAGAGAAAAAAAACAGGCTGCCAGTACAGCACCTGTCATCAGAAAAAACCTGATGGATTTTTATGTTCAGGACAAACCTGACAGCAGCAAGAAATGGGTGGATCTTCCGGATATATTCCCGTCTGATTTGACGAAATTCTTTGAAGTGGGACAGAACTCCTCCTACAATTACGTAGTGAATACGGACTCACTTTACTACCTTATATTCTCCCATTTTCCGAAAGACTCGTTGCCTGTGTTTGATTTTGCAAAGCAGGAACTGGTGGTTTATATTTCTTGTACTCAATGTGGTTCATCGTACAAGGGAAATAAAAAAGACCGGGACGATCATTTATGGAACAAGCCTATGCACAGGAATGCCTGCCGTTATTATTCATGGTGGTATACCAGGGATAAAAAAAATATCAGGGGATCAGCTGGCTCAGTTGTTGAATAAATTCTTGCCGGTCGATCATTCTTGCTCCCATACTTTCCAGGTATTCCGTATAAACCTGGCAGTCGATCAGTTCTACGCCTTCCTCCTGCAATTGCTGTACATATTTTATAAAAGCATACCGGGAGGCATTACTGGTTTTGCTGAACATGCTTTCCCCAAAAAATACTTTCCCCATTTTAATTCCATACAACCCACCCACGAGTTCATCGTTCTTCCAAACTTCGGCGCTATGGGAATGGCCCAGTTCATGCAATTTGCAATAGGCTTTTTCCACTTCATCGGTGATCCAGGTGCCTTCCTGTCCCGGCCGCATTGTTTTTTTACAGAGATGGATCACTTTTGCAAAGGCTTTATTGGTAGTGAATTCAAATTCATTCCTCTTCAATAATGGTTTGATACCCTTGCTCAGTTTTAGTTCGGAAGGAAATAATACAAAACGGGGCTGGGGACTCCACCATAAGATAATATCTCCATTATACCAGGGAAAGATGCCCTGGTGGTAGGCTTTGAGTAATCTTTCGGTCGACAGATCCCCACCCATAGCAAGCAATCCATCCGGTTCAGCCAAATGAACAGGCGGGAAAACTATGGCTTTATCTAATGCAAAAACGGGCATGATGAAAATAAAAAAACCGCTCCCGCAGGAGCGGGAACGGTTTGTAAATTAATAAACGCTTTCTTATTCCCTGATGAATTTATCCTGGTTCAATATTGTCCCTTCTTTATCGCTTACTTTCAGAAGGTAGATACCTTTTGCCAGGTTAGCGATCCGCAGGGTTGAATTGTTTTGGGTGACTGTTTCTGTCATCACTTTTTTACCATTGATATCATATATTTCGATCAGTTTCTCCTGGTCGTAGCCAGTGATATTGACATTCAGTACCTGGTCAGCAGGATTGGGGAACAGGTCCATTTTTACTTTAGCGGTAGTAACGATCATATCCGGTATCGTTGCTGTACCCAATGCCACCCTTAATGTATAACAAACCGTGGCGCTGTTGGCTCCATTGAAACCATACACCCTTACATAATAGGTACCGGCTGTATAGGTCCTGGTAATGGTTTCGGAAGTAGTACTTCCGTTTTGTGAAATCGCCAGCTGGGTTGTTCCGTTACTGCTGTACAACCGGATATCATAGTCAAACGGTAAAGTTGTCAGCGTAATAGTGGCTGTGCCTCCCGTTGTAATAACAAACTGGTAATAATCATTATCGCCTGTTGGACTGATCAGCCCTTTGATATCGGTATTGAATGGTATCAGTGCTGCACCCGATGAAGTTCCGTTCGTCGATACATCATAACTGCTTGGGCAGGTCGGTGCGGCCAGGGTAGTGAACTGTGCCTGTGCATAGGCGCCCGAAGCACCTGTACAATTAGCTCTCACTCTCCAGTCATACAGGCTGCTTGCAGCTAATCCTGTGATCGATCTTGAGGTTAAGGTTGTTCCTGTGATCGAATTGATCCAGGTTCCCGATGAAGCCAATTTATAATCCACATCATAGTTATTGGCGCCGCTCAATGCAGACCAACTAACTGTTGCGGAAGAAGCAGTGATCGCGGAGGAGGAAAGCCCCGTTACGGTGCCACAACTTGGCGGAGCAGCCGTTGTAAACTGTGCTTGTGCATACGCACCGGTTGCACCCGTACAATTCGCCCTCACTCTCCAGTCGTACAAAGAACTTGCCGATAAACTGCCAAGGTTAACAGAAGTCGAAGCAGTTGCTGTTGCCGCATTGATCCAGGTTCCCGAGGAAGCGAGTTTGTAATCAACATCATAATTGTTGGCACCGCTTAATATGCTCCAGCTCACCGTGGCGGAAGAAGAAGTAACCGCAGAAGAGGCCAGGCCTGTTACCGTTCCGCAACTAGCCGGTGTAGCCGTGGTGAATTGCGCCTGTGCATAAGCACCGGTAGCCCCTGTGCAATTGGCTCTTACTCTCCAGTCGTATACACTGCTTGCCGCTAAACCGCCCAGGTTAACAAAAGTAGAGGTTGTCGCTGTTGCCGCATTGATCCAGGTACCCGATGAGGCTAATTTATAATCCACATCATAGTTGTTGGCACCACCCAGTGCGCTCCAGCTGATGGTTGCGCTGGTGGTAGTGATAGCAGATGAACTCAACCCTGATACTGTACCACAGGATGGAGCAGCACCCACGATGGTGGTAAACAATCCACGGCCATGTGTAGCCGCAGAAAGCAGACCATCGCTGGCCCTGTATTGAAGCATATCGGTCCGCACATTCGGAAAACCTGTTTCAGGATCCCAGATAGTGGAAGCGCCGTTGATCAGTTCTGTTTGCCATACACCGGTTTCGGTTGCAATGATCGCCCTCGTATTATCACCGGGATAGAACATGGCCCATCTCACCGGCATATCGGGTAAGTTTCCATCGATGGCAGTCCAGCTGGCACCAGCATCACTGGTTACCCATAGATTATTGATACCATAGTTGGAAAAAGCAACGATAATATTATTATCATTGGTACCGAGCTCAACACAGGCGATATTAGCGCTGGTGATCTGCATCCCGCTGCCGATGATATTGGTAAAAGCAGGAGTAGCATTTGCATTGGTGGCCCTGATCAGCGTGGGTACTACGGTACTGCGGCCCCCTGCAAAGAATACCGTGTGATTGGTATAGGGAGAAACTTTTACAGCAGATACGGTTCCCGTGTTCAAGCCTGACATGGTCACCGAAGTGAAGGTGCTCCCCGTCTGTGGGTTGCCCCATCTTACAAACGCATTCTGTGCGCCGCTGCAATACATGATATTGTTTACATCGTCATAATCAGTAGGATTGATAAATCGTCCTGCCGAACTGGAAAAATTCACAGAAGACCAGCTTGATCCACTGTTGGTACTTCTCCGGTATTGATTGTATACATAAGAACCCCATTGGAACTGTCCCTGGTTCTGATCGATATGCACAAATGCACCATCTCCGCCGGTTACTTCCACGGAACTTCCGAGGCCCGGGCTGTTGAATTGATGTACGCCGTTATCCTGTGCACCGGCCAGGAAATAATTTGTGGAACTCGGGTGATTGGCCACCGCATAAAATTGTTTGATGCGCAAACCTGTATTCTTATCAACGATAGTGGTACCGCCATTTGCTGAGTAATGTATACCACCATCGCAACCAAACAGCACCTGGTTATTACTCCGCCAGGTAATGATCTGCTGATCGGCATGCACGTATTGGCCCGACGTACCCACCCATTCAGATATCTTGGTCCAGGAAGTACCACCGTTGGTTGTTTTATAACAATCGAGACTGCCGACGATCACGTTATTCGCATTGTTGGGATCAACAGCCACTGCCATGCAATACCAGGCTTGTCCGCTGGTAAAAGATGGAGTGGAACCGGTTGCTGCCCAGTTGGCGCCGCCGTTGGTTGATTTATATATTGTAGGAACCTGGTAGCTGGTATTGGAAGGCAATGCATACAATGTATTCCCGGAGCTGGCCAGGTCGACATTTACATTCACAGGCGAAAAAGAAACAGCCGGAGATGTCCAGCTACCGCCTGTTACGGTAGCAGGATTATCGGTATAACGGTAACCAGCACTTGCAGCTGCTGTATTGAAATATCCACAAACGATATGTAATCTGCCCGTGCTGCTCAGTTCAATATCGGGTATTCTTGGTTCAAGACCCGTGGGTGTGATATTCGTCCAGGTAGCTGTTGATTTGGTAAAGCGCTGCAGACCGGCAGTATTGGAAGTGGAGTTACATCCTACATATAAATTACCGCTTGCATCACATACCACTTTACTCACATTCCAGAAACCGACGGTTCCGGGCATAACGGCCCAGCTCAAACCGTGATCCGTACTTCTCCAGATACCGGCGCCTCTTACTGCATCGGCGTTGATCGCTTTCTCACCGGTACCGAAGTACATGATATTTATATCGGTAGGGTCCTGGCATATACTGGCCACAGCGAGGTTGCCGAAATAATCGTTGATCGGTGTCCAGGTTGCCGGGGTGGCCGTGATATTATCTGTTTTCCAAAGACCGCCGTCGATCCCACCGACCCATACGGTTCTGCCGGTTGCATCACCAAGATCTTCCCAGATCGCCCTCATTCTTCCGGATGTAACACCGTTCCCGGGCCGGGTATTACCATTACTCGGACCGGTGGCATCACTGTTCGAACCTCTTTCTGTCCAGGTGAAAAGTGGGGCACGATTCATGGAAGCGTTCAATGCTCTTAATCTTTTTTGTTCATACGCGTCGAGCAATCTTTCTTTCGGCACATAACCCAATGCCGGGTCTTGTGTGTTGCTTATTTCCAATTGAAGACGTGCTGAAATGCCGGGCCCTTCTTCTTTTACCTGTGTGACCTGGGCAGTAGCAAATAGCGAAGTAATTACCAGCAATGCTGATAGCAAGCAAATTCGTTTGGTCATAACTAAGAATGTTTGGTGAGGTAAATGGAACTAACTACCCAATATATCTTTTTTTAATATAACGATGACCGTAGATTTACGGGGAATCAAACGATGTTGGTAAAATAAGTGGAAGCCCGTAAAAATCTTACGAAGGAATGACAGGGATTTAGGAAGCTATTACTTCCACGGTAGCGTTGATACCTCTTTCCGTGATCGCATCGCATTGAGGTTTCAGGTCATCGTAGCTGCCGTTACGGACAGCATACTTTCCTTTGAAGTGGATAAGGTAGGCGCATTGTTCGGCCTGTTCATGGGTGTGACCACAGACCTGCATGAGGGTTTCGATGACCCATTCAAAAGTGTTCACCTCATCGTTCCAAACAACAAGATGACAGGGGTCTTCCGTCATTGTCAGGGTATCCATGTCTTCCTGTTTGTCGGTCTCAATATCTCCTTTGTAATTCTGCATGGGTGCAAAGATAAAAAAATAGCCGGGAATCCCGAAGCTTCGGGAGCTAAGACGGGAAGAGTTTGTATTGGGCCCTTTTCTTACTTCGAAGGAGTCCTTTGGACCGCCTCCTGCGCATAGTCGAAGGACCGTCTTCCCGGCAAAACCTTTGCATTTAATCAGTATTTTTAGCAAAATCAATTGTTTATGGAAAGAGTCATCGGCCTCGGCGGCCCCTTTTTAAAAGCAAAGGATCCCAAAGCCATGGCGGCCTGGTATGAAAAACACATGGGCATAGCCTTTAACGGGAGCACTTATACCGTCTTTCAATTCAGTAACGAGGACGGTTCCAAAAAAACGGGGTACAATGTGTTTTCATTTTTCAAAGAGGACAGCGACTATTTTGCCCCCAGTCAAAAACCGGTCATGCTGAATTTTATTGTAAAAGATCTTTTTGCGTTATTAAAGGTATTGAAAGAAGAAGGAGTGGAGATCGTAGGTGAACCGATGGATGAAGAGTATGGAAAATTCGGGTGGGTTCTCGACCCGGAGGGAAATAAGATCGAACTATGGGAACCCCCTGCTTAACATCTGCACCATAGAATTATCATCGCAATTGGCTGCGAATATCCTGTTTAATGAACTATCTTATTTACTTACGTATTTTTAAACGTTTGTGGATTGAACAATTCCCCATAATTTCTTTCTGAGGTCTGCTTTACCCTACCATTCAATTATAAATTCTTTCCCTGGCTGTTCTGCCGTCTAACTTCTTTTGCGGAAAGCCTTGGCATGTTATTTACTGTAATCTTTTGTTCTGCTTTTAGTAACCGACCTCCCCGAACAGCAGGTTTATTACAACGTATATAATACGATTTGCAGATCCCGTAATCGATCGAAAACCAACTATCCCTCTACGCTGTAGTTTTTTCTTAATACTTAAAAAATTGTACCATGGAACTAATCAAAAAAAAGAATGCTTTTTTAGATCAGTATGCGTCCCGTAATGTTAGCAGGCGAAATTTCCTGCGCTATTCAGGTATGGCCGGCGCATCTGCTGTTATTGTAGGATCGACAGTACTTAGCAGTTGTAGTAAGGACGATGATGATGACAATGGCGTAAACCTTGGTAGCGGGGATACAGGGATATTGAATTATGCCTATGCTCTCGAGCAGCTCGAAGCAGCTTTTTATATCCAGGTGATCACTTCTCAATACAGCGGCATTACAGCAGCAGAGACCAGTTACCTGACAGATATCAGGGACCACGAAATTGCACACCGTGAATTCTTTAAAGCGGCACTCGGAGCCAATGCGATCCAGGCTCTCCAGGTAGATTTCAGCTCCGTCAATTTCAGTAGTAGGGCAAGCGTACTGGGTACCGCGAAAACATTTGAGGATCTCGGTGTATCGGCTTACAATGGTGCGGGAAAATTATTGACCGACGGGAATAATCTGCTTATTGCAGGAAAGATCGTTTCGGTCGAGGCCCGGCACGCTGCACTTATCCGGGAGTTGCTTGCGACCAATTCCTTTGCGGCGAGTGATGTGGTAGATGCGAATGGTCTTGATAAAGCCCGGACTCCCGGTGAAGTGCTTGCCATGGCCGACCCGTTTATCACGACAAAGATTAATGCATCTAATTTACCCACTTCTTAAAAACTCTGACTATGAACATATATAATATCATACAAGAAATTGAAAAAACAGACCCGGAAGTTTATGAAAGACTCGACGGAAGAAGGGATGCATTGAAAAAGTTTACTGGCTTTGCCGGCAAAGCTGCTGCCTTGACTCTTCCATTTGTACTACTGGGTGGTATGTTTAAAAAAGCATACGGACAGTCTACCGCACAGATCATCGCGGTGCTGAATTTTGCGTTAACGCTGGAATATCTCGAATCTGAGTTTTACAAGAAAGGGGTGGCTACCGGCGGATTGATCGCTGCCGCAGACCTCCCCGGCTTCACAACCGTACGTGATCATGAAGTAGCACATGTGGCTTTACTCCGTTCAACGATTACTGCCCTTGGAGGAACTCCTGTCACTTTTACCCTTGCCAATTTCGATTATACTGCAGGTAATGGTTCTATGGCCGGGCCTTACGCCACAGTTTTTACCAGTTATGATACATTCCTTGCCGTATCGCAGGCCTTTGAAGATACCGGCGTAAGAGCATACAAGGGACAAGCTGGAAACCTGATCAGCAATAACGAGGTATTGACTGCTGCATTGCAAATCCATTCTGTCGAGGCGAGACATGCTGCCTATGTACGTTATATCCGTCAGAAAAGAGGCGCAACGGCGAACAAGCCCTGGATCACAGGTAATGATGCCGGTGGAATTCCTGGAGTAGCCGCCGTTTATGCAGGAGAGGAAAATACCACACAGGCAGGGGTATCTATTGTGGGTATCGGTGGCCAATCCATTTTTACCAATGCTGCTACGGAAGCATTTGATGAGCCGCTGACACAGGCACAGGTGACGGCAATTGTGGATCCGTTTATTATTTGATTTATCGCAAGAAATAGAAAGAAGCCGTTGTATAGCGGCTTCTTTGTTATATAAAAGATTCAGTCATTCAGCATGTTACCGTTAATCAGGTCTATTCGTCACAAAAAAAAGTCAGTTGACGAACGGTGCAGGTTGAAGCGATCGAACCCGAATTACCGGTTGGCAGCTCAGGTTACTGTTGGCTCACGATAAGTGTTGCAGCATTATTGGCATGGAAGTTCGTATGATATTGAGGATTATTTTTTTTAATGATACCTGGTGAAAAAAGAAAACCTCACCGGGCATAAAACATTATGTATGAAAAGAAATATTAGCAGGCTGTTATTATTATTGGGAGCGGTAGCGATTTTCAGCAGCATAGTCACGGGGTGTAAGTCTAAGCCAAAAGATGCCGATATTAGAAAAGCGGTTGAATCAGCCTTGCAGGCCGATCCTCAAACGCCCGGTTTGATGGTGGAGGTAACAAATGGTGTTGCAACCGTGTCCGGCCAGGTACAGGATGCTTCGGCACAAGCGGAAGTGACCACGATCGCTGGCGGTGTGAAGGGTGTAAAGTCAGTAAATAATAATGTATCCGTTGCTCCTCCGCCAGTGCCTGTGGAGATAACAGCGGATGACCCACTTACATCAGCAGTAAGAGACGCGACAAAAGATTTTCCGGGAGTGACCGCTACGGTAAATGATGGAGTCATTTCCGTAACAGGTGAATTGAAAGCTGCGGAATGGAAGAGATTGAAAATGGCGCTCGATGGTCTTAAACCCAGGAAAGTAGATGCTGCTGGCTTGAAAATATCTAAATAACCAATTAAAACTTTTTTATGTTACTTCAGAATAAATACAAAGCGCTAACGGACGTCGCTTCCGCATCAGGAGTACGGAATTTACAGATCAGGGAGCAGGACGGTGTTTTATATATTAATGGCGAGGCACCGACCGGGGCTGTGAAAGATGAATTATGGAATGTCTACAATAAGTTGGATCCAAATTTTCTTTCGGGTGATGTTGTGATGGATGTGAATGTTGCGTCTGCAGCTTCCGGCTCAAAGGCAAAAGTAACGACCCAGCGATCAAATCTTAATATCCGGAAGGGCCCGGGTACAGATCAGCCAATTGTTGGGAAGGCTGCTCACCATGAAATGGTAACATTGGTCAGCAAAACAAATGACCAGTGGTGGCTTGTAAGAACAGCTGACGGGGAAGAAGGTTATGCGTATGCGGAGTACCTGACGGCTGAATCAAATTAGAATGAAATAAGCTGCCCGGAAAGCGATTTAACTTTATTTAAAGCTGCGAAAGGCTCATTGGGAAAGGGTTTGAACAAAAGCCAGTTCTTTTTGGTTTAAAACCGGCCCGGCTGTATATTTGCACTCCCAATTAAAAAAGGGAGTTTAGCTCAGCTGGTTCAGAGCATCTGCCTTACAAGCAGAGGGTCGGCGGTTCGAACCCGTCAACTCCCACAAATCCCGTCTCGTTTAAAACGTTACGGGATTTTTCGTTTAAATCAGCACCATGGCAACCACTTACTGCGAATACGTCCTCAACAAAGGAAAAGATACCGTTCACCGTCCTTACCACGATACCGAATACGGCTTTCCCATTGCCGATGATAACCTGCTTTTTGCCAGACTAATCCTGGAGATCAACCAGGCCGGGCTGAGTTGGGAGACCATCCTGAAAAAGAAAGACAATTTCTTCAAAGCCTTTGATGATTTCAATATCGACAAAGTAGCCCGCTACTCAGATAAGAAAAAAGAAAAGCTGATGCAGGATGCCGGCATCATCCGTAACCGCCTCAAGATCGAAGCGACTGTACACAATGCAAAATCTATCAAAGCTATTCAGAAGACCGAAGGATCTTTCCGCAACTGGCTCGACAAACATCATCCCAAGACAAAAGAAGAATGGGTGAAGCTGTT
>JANOHQ010000013.1:0-5118 GCA_031406595.1 Chitinophagaceae bacterium | reverse complement strand
GGCGTTTGTAGCCCGTACGAGATTCGAACTCGTATCACCACCGTGAAAGGGTGGTGTCCTAACCCTTAGACGAACGGGCCCAATGCAGACCAAAGCGTCTGCGCCGTTTTAAGGGACGGCAAAGATAGCCCTGCGAGCTTTTTTGACCAAATGTTTTTCATTCCGGTTTGTTAAGGATTTTTCCTGCTTCAGGCGCCGCTGCCACTGTAGTTTTAGTCAAATCTGATACAGTCAAACCCCACCGGTTTTCCTACCTTCGCACCCTTGCCCGCAATAGCTTTCAGCAAAATAAAGAAAACTACGGCTGGGCTTAAATCTAAAAACGTTATATAATTATGAGTACAGTTAAAGTTGCCATCAATGGCTTTGGTCGTATCGGTCGCCTGGTTTACCGCCAGATCTATAAAACAGAGGGTATCGACGTTGTTGCGATCAATGACCTGACCAGTCCGAAAGTACTGGCACACCTTTTAAAGTATGACAGCGCACAGGGCCGTTTTGACGCCGAAGTAAAAGCTACAGAAGATGCTATCGTAGTGAACGGTGATACCGTAAAAATATATGCTCAGAAAGATCCGTCACAAATTCCCTGGGGCAGCCATGATGTGGATGTAGTGATCGAAAGCACAGGGTTTTTCACAGATAAGGACAAGGCCACGGCTCACCTGACAGCAGGTGCCAAAAGAGTCGTGATCTCTGCTCCCGCAACAGGAGACCTGAAAACTGTGGTCTTCAACGTCAACCATGATATCCTCGATGGTAGCGAAACCATTATTTCCTGCGCTTCCTGCACTACCAACTGCCTGGCGCCAATGGCCAAAGTGCTGAATGATAAATATGGTATTGTCACGGGAATCATGACCACGATCCATGCGTATACCAACGACCAGAATACACTGGATGCACCTCATCCCAAAGGTGATCTCCGCCGGGCAAGAGCCGCCGCCGCCAATATCGTTCCCAATTCTACCGGGGCAGCTAAAGCGATCGGGTTGGTGTTACCGGAATTAAAAGGAAAGCTGGATGGAAGTGCACAACGTGTTCCCACTATCACCGGATCACTGACAGAGCTGACTTCAATTTTAGGTAAGACGGTTACGGTGGAACAGATCAACGCTGATATGAAAGCAGCGGCGAATGAAAGCTTTGGCTATACCGAAGACGAGATCGTAAGCAGTGATATTATCGGCATCCATTTTGGTTCTTTGTTCGACGCAACTCAAACCAAAGTGATGACCGCAGGCGATAAGCAATTGGTGAAGACAGTTAGCTGGTACGATAATGAAATGAGCTATGTAAGCCAGTTGGTAAGAACAGTGAACTATTTCGCCAAGCTAATCAGTAAGTAGAGACATTGCACGCATTGTCTATAGAGACATTGCACGCATTGTCTGTAATTTTCTTCAGTAAACAAATAATCATGTCAGAATTTTCTGCCTACAATTTCAAAGGACAAAAAGCGCTGATCCGTGTGGATTTCAACGTACCGTTGAATGAGAAAATGGAGATCACCGATGATACCCGGATAAGGGCAGCGATCCCGACGATCAAAAAAGTACTGAGCGATGGCGGCATGGTGATCCTGATGAGTCATCTCGGCAGACCCAAAGATGGCCCCACGGATAAATATTCATTGAAGCATATTGTCAAACATTTGCATGAACTCTTGAATGGGCAGCCCGTCCTGAGCGACAGTCGAAGGGCCCAGAACCCACAGCCCGCCGCCACAAAACCAATAAGCGTCCATTTCGCTAACGACTGCATCGGCGAACAGGCCCATCTTACAGCCAGTATGATGCGGCCCGGCGAAGTATTGTTACTGGAGAATCTCCGTTTTTACAAAGAAGAAGAAAAAGGGGATACCGGATTTGCAAAAAAACTCTCCACCCTAGGTGATGTATGGGTGAATGATGCCTTTGGTACCGCCCACCGGGCACATGCTTCCACAGCGGTGATCGCTCAATTTTTTCCCCAGGATAAAAAAATGTTTGGGTTATTGATGGAAGGCGAAGTGGCCAGTGCGGAAAAAGTATTGCACAAAGCAGAGAAACCTTTTGTCGCTATCATCGGTGGCGCCAAAGTGAGCGATAAGATATTGATCATAGAAAACCTTTTGGAAAGAGCGACCGATATCATCATCGGGGGTGGTATGGCGTATACTTTTATGAAGGCCCAGGGTGGAAAGATCGGTAACTCGCTTTGCGAAGAGGATCGTTTGCAGACCGCACTCGATATTATTAAGAAAGCTGAAGCAAAAGGAGTCTGTATCCATCTGCCTTCCGATTCGGTGATCGCCGATAAATTTGCTGCAGATGCTGAAACTTCTGTAGCTCCCAGCAATAATATTCCCGATGGATGGATGGGCCTGGATATCGGTGCCAATGCCTGTAGCCAGTTCTCGAATGTGATCAAAAACTCAAAGACCATTCTCTGGAACGGGCCGATGGGCGTTTTTGAAATGCCGAAATTTCAGCACGGCACAAAGACCATTGCCATTGCCATAGCAGAAGCCACCCAGGAGGGTTCATTCTCTTTGGTAGGCGGCGGAGATTCTGTTGCAGCCATCAACCAGTTTGGGTTTACCGATAAAGTAAGTTATGTCTCCACCGGCGGCGGCGCCATGCTGGAATATTTCGAGGGGAAAACGTTGCCCGGAATAGCAGCGGTGGGTGTCTGACGTCTCGCGAGAGCGTCTGACACATGAGCGCAGAGGTAGTCGCGATAGCATCTGACACGTTTCACTCTTTATTATTGCCAGGTAAAAGTTAATAGAGAAAAGATAAAAGATTATGATACCATTGAACCAGGTAATACGTAACCATACAGTTGAGTAACTTTTATCTATTAACTTTTAGTTTTTATCTATCTCCACGATCTTATCATTCCCCCCATTGCTCGTACATATATACACTTTTCCTGCCGGAGAGATACATATATCCCTCATTCTTCCATAATCACCGGAAAAATATTCCGTAGCAGTAGTAATGGAAGTATGCGCGGCATCTAATTTCAATTGATAAAGGGTTTCATCTTTTAGTGTTACCATCAGCAAAGAATTTTTCCATTGCGGGATCAGGTCACTGTTATAAAAATCCATTCCGCATACAGCTATCGTAGGTGTCCATGCCTGCAATGGTTCTTTTATGTTATTGGCGGTACAGAAAGCGGGTTCGCTTCCGGTGTTGCAGAAACCCTGCACATTGGGCCAGCCATAATTCCTTCCTTTCTCGATGATATTGACCTCGTCGTCATTACTGGGTCCGTGTTCCGAACTATATAATATATTATTGGCATACACCAGGCCCTGGGAGTTACGATGACCCAAGCTCCAGTAAGGATTTCCTGCAACAGGATTATCGGCCGGTATCGTTCCGTCAAGATTCAGCCTTAATACCTTGCCATTGACGGAAGAAGTATTTTGTGGCAATGCCTGGTTGGAAGCATCACCGGTTGTAATAAACAATTTTAGGTCCGGTGTGATCAGCAAACGGCAACCATTATGAATGGATGAAGCAGCGATATTGTCAATGATGGTAACGGGGTTGGTCAATGAGCCCCCGGCATAAGTAAACCGGACGATCTTTTCTTTATATCCCCCGGAATTATAATTGTAACCAACAAATACATGCGGGGTGGTGGCGAAATCGGGATGTAAGACCATTCCCAGCAAACCGCCTTCACCATTCGATACCACTTCGGTGATCGTGTGCACCAGGCTTACGGCGCCGGTTGCAGGGTTTACCCGGCTGATCTTTCCGCCTCTTTCCGTCACCCAGATAAAATTATCCGGTCCCCAAAGGATCTCCCAGGGATAATTCAGCCCCTGTACAATCACCGAATCCCTGATCGTCACTTCACCAGGTCCGGGAGGGTTGCCGGAGTCCTTTTTTTTACATTGTGTACAGGCAAAAAGGGAAGCAAGGAGAATGCAGGCAGTGGTTTTTACCGAACTCATGACTAGTAAATTTAAATGCTTTGGCGCTAAAATCATGCCGTAGAGATACCTAAAACCGCCGTTCACCGGGTAAGTGACTTGACCAACCGAAATATTAGCTTGTCGAAATACCGAAAAGACTAATTTTACTCCTACAAAAAAACTACTACAATGAAAGGATCCCGTAATATTATCTTAATAAGTGTTGCTGCATTATTGCTTATAGTTGGCCTATGGGGTTGCAATGGTTGTAATAAGATCAAAGCTGCTGACCAAAGTGTGAAGAAGGTTTGGGGCAATGTGGAGACCAACTACCAGCGTCGTACCGACCTGTACAGCAGTGTGATCAAAACCATCGAAGCTTCTGCCAATTTCGAAAAATCGTTGCTTTCGGAAGTTGTAAATGCAAGAGCCAAACTGGGATCTACTACTGTTAATGTTGACGACCAGGCGAGCCTGGATAAATACCAGCAGAACCAGGGACAAATGCAGGGTGCCTTTTCAAGATTGATGGGCTATGTAGAGAACTACCCAGATATCAAGACTACCAAATCCTTCCAGGATTTCCAGACGCAGATCGAAGGGACCGAGAACCGCATCAACGTGGCGAGACAGGATTATAATAAGGCCGTTGAGAATTTTAATCTTAAGATCGTGAAATTCCCAACCAGCGCACTGGCCAATATGTTGGGAATGAAAGAAAAGGCATATTATAAAGCCAATCCTGGTTCCGAGAATCCCCCGGATGTGAATTTTAATATCAAATAGGTTAACCTGATGTTTTCCCTCTTTAAACGGAAACAAAAATTCTTCAGTTCTGAAGAGCAGCAGCTGATCACTGCTGCTATTCAGAATGCGGAGCGCTGCACCAGCGGTGAAGTAAGAGTGTACGTGGAAAGCCGTTGCAGTTATATGGATGCGCTGGACCGTGCAGTGGAATTATTTGCAGAGATGAAAATGAACGCTACCGAAGAGCGGAACGGGGTATTGGTCTACGTGGCGATAAAGGATCATCAGCTCGCCGTATTCGGTGATGAGGGTATTCACCGTAAAGTGGGACCGGAATACTGGAATACCGAAGTCGGCAAAATGCTCCGGGATTTCAACCGTCATGATTTTGCAAAAGGTATCGCAGGCTGCGTGGAAGATATCGGGCAGGCATTACAGCAATTTTTCCCTTACAC
>JANOHQ010000474.1:0-4476 GCA_031406595.1 Chitinophagaceae bacterium | reverse complement strand
GAAACCTACGAATTCACCAAGATGGCGGTGGATCCGGCTTTCAGGAGAAAGGGAATTGCTGAAGCGATCAGCTATGCCAGTTTCAATAAAGCCAAAGAGTTAGGCGCGGCAAAAGTGATCCTATATTCCAATAAAAAAAATGCAGGTGCCGTCAAATTATATGAGAAGATCGGGTTCAAACATGTGGAAGTGGAGAACGATGTATATAAAAGGGCGAATGTAAAAATGGCGATCGGTATTGAAGAAGCGATGACAGCCGCTGAACAGTATTTTGCAGATAAGATCAATGCGTAACTATGGATATCTTGTATAAAACCGGTGTCGTACCCACAGCAGAAGAAATCATTGAACTCTATGATCGTGCGGCCCTTCCAAGGCCTACGAATGATAAGGCAAGAATTGAAAAGATGCTGGATCATGCCAACCTGCTGATCACGGCATGGGATAAGGATAAGCTGGTCGGTGTTTCCCGCTCGATCACTGATTTCAGTTGGTGTTGTTACCTCGCGGACCTGGCCATTCACCCGGCCTACCAAAAACACGGTATCGGGAAAAGGTTGATACGTATGACAAAAGAAAAAGCAGGGGAACAGTCCATGGTATTGCTGTTGTCTGTTCCCACCGCGATGGAATACTACCCGAAAGCGGGAATGGAAAAATTGAATAACGCATTTATATTAAACAGGGAGAAATGAGAGTGAATAGGGAATGGGCAATCGGCAATTAGTAACTGTGCAAATTACAAGAATCTATGAACCTGCAACAACTATAAACTACAAACAATAAACCATAAACCTTTAACATGGAATTGCTTACCGACATTATCATTAAACAAACAAACCGTTCGAGGATCAGCGAAGTAGATTTCAACGCCCTTGAATTTGGTAAATATGTTGCCGACCACATGCTGGTCTGCGATTATGACGATGGTGAATGGCAACAACCGATGATCGTTCCCTTTGCCAATCTTTCCCTGAACCCGGCTACGCTGGCCCTTCATTATGGACAAACCGTATTTGAAGGAATGAAAGCCTTTCGTATGTCAGACGGCAGAATCAATATTTTCCGGCTCGAAAAACACTATGAGCGTTTGGTGCGATCCCTCGACAGGATGTGCATGGCTGCTCCTCCAAAAGAAGTATTTATCGAAGGGTTGGTAAAGTTGGTGGGTCTCGATAAAGCCTGGGTGCCTGCTCAACCGGGTACAGCTTTGTACCTGCGCCCCTTCGTTTATGCCAGCGAAGCAAGATTCGGAATAAAGATCTCCGAACAATACCGCTTTGTCATTTTTACAGGGCCAGTGCCTGAGTTGTTTGCCAAACCGATCACAGTGAAAGTGGAAACTAACTATGTGCGGGCAGCCAAAGGAGGAACGGGCTTTGCCAAATGCGGCGGTAATTATGGCGGAGCTTATTATCCTACCAAACTGGCAAGAGAACAGGGATACGACCAGGTGCTGTGGACCGACGGAAAAGAAAACAGGTTCATCGAAGAATCTGGTTCTATGAATGTCATGTTCGTGATCGACGATGTGTTGGTAACACCACCCTTATCCGATTCGATCCTCGACGGGATCACCCGTGATTCATTAATGGTATTGGCCCGGGACATGGGTTATAAAACAGAGGAAAGAAGAATATCTATCGACGAACTGGAAAGCGCCTTCCGCAATAAAACCATCACGGAAGCATTTGGGGCTGGTACTGCCGCGGTCGTAGCGCCCATTCAAACTATTCATATCAATGGTATCGACTATCATTTACCAAAGTATAGCCAGGAAAACCTGTTGAACAGGATCAAATCAAAACTGGAAGGAATCAGAAACGGATCGGAGAAAGATATTTACGGCTGGAATTATGTAATCCCAAAGTGATTTTAATCTGCTTTGGGATTATTTGACCTTCTTCTTTGTTGGGTTAGTTAAAGGTCCTGTTCCTTTCAAAGGGGCGGGATCTTTGTTTATCAGAGAGCTTGTGAGCCAGCAGCACAATAATAATTTCAAATACAGGCACACGGATTTGACTGATAAGACGGATGAACACGGATTTTTATTCTGTAAACAGAATAAATTGGATCAGTTTGACTATGACCAAAAATCCCTGATTCTGCGAAGCGGAATAAATCCGTGTTTATCCGTTCGGTCCGTGTAATCCGTGTTCCTGTATTTTCTTTACCTAAATTCGTACCACAACCAGCATCAATGAAAACAGTAATCGTAACCGGTGCCTCCGGGAATCTTGGACAGGCCGTTGTAAAAAAATTCCTGGAAGAAGATTTTTATGTTACCGGTACGGTGATCCCCGATGATTCCGTAGCGATAGAAATACACGGTAAACATTTTGAAACAGCGGTCGTAGACCTGATGAAAGAAGAACTGGCGCAGCAATTTGTAGAACTCGTGGCCATGAAACACGACAGCATCGATGTAGCGGTACTAACCGTCGGTGGGTTTGCTATGGGCAATATCATCGATACACCCACATCAGCTATTAACAAACAATACAAATTGAATTTTGAAACGGCATATAATGTAGCCAGGCCCGTTTTTGCCCAAATGATGAAGCAGGGGAGCGGGCGCATCTTTTTGATCGGGTCAAGACCCGGGGCAGATATGAAGAGCAGTAAGGGGATGGTGGCCTACGGTTTGGGGAAATCCCTGATCTTCCGGCTGGCCGAGCTGATGAATGAAGAGGCGAAAGGTACACAGGTGGTAACAAGTGTGGTTGTTCCTTCCACTATTGATACACCCGCCAACCGAAAATCAATGCCCAAAGCCAATTTTACAAAATGGGTCACCCCCGAAGCCATTGCCGATGTGATCTATTTTCATTGTAGTCCTGCGGGCGCTGTCTTAAGAGAGCCTGTGATAAAGGTCTATGGTGATTCATAGTATCTCGTTTCTGAAAGCTTAACCGCCAAGGCACTAAGACGCTAAGTAACGCAAGGATTGCTTTGCAGTCCCGCGGGCGCTGTCTTAAGACAGACTGTGATAAAGGTCTATGGAAATTCATAGTATCTCGTTTTTGAAAGCTTAACCGCCAAGGCACTAAGTCGCGAAGCAACGCAGGGATTACTTTGCGAAACTTTGCGCCATCTCTCCCTGGGCTTCGGGATTTGCGGTTAAACCTCAATATTGACAGTTTGATTACCCGCTAACCCTTCTTTGGCAGGACTTTTGCAAAGCTGGTTTAAATCAAACATAGTACACATGAAAACGAAGATTTTAGCGATAGTTGTTCTTTTCTTTACCTCTTTTTCGATCCAGGCACAGATATTAAAAGGGGGAATCAATTTAGCCAATGTAAGTATCACAAATGACGGTGATATCGAGGAGGCAAAAATGCTCACCAGTTTCCAGGCAGGACTTGGATTGGATGTGAAAATTCTGCCTTTCCTCTTTTTCCAACCCGCTATCTTATTCACCGGTAAAGGTTCCAAAACACAATCTGGTGAAACAACTGATGCCACATATTTCCGGGCTACCAGTAATCCTTATTATATCGAAGTGCCCGCCAATATCGTATTAAAAACACCCGGTCCGATCAAGTTTTTTGGAGGAGCAGGTCCTTATATCGCCATTGGTGTTGCAGGGAAGAATAAAGTGGAAGGAAAATTCCTCGGTACGTCTTTTAAAAGTGAAAATTCTATCGAATGGTCCGATGATGACCCCACTACATTCGATTATGAAGAAGGATCCGGCTATGGTATATTGAAGAGATTTGATTATGGTCTCAATGGAACAGCCGGTGTTGAAACGGCCAATATTGTATTCTCCGTGAATTATGGCCTTGGCCTCGCCAAACTACAGAGTGGCAGCGGTTCAGGGGATGATGACAGGAACAAACACCGTGTGTTGAGTTTTACATTGGGAATTAAATTATAAAAAAACACAATCTTATTGATCACTCCGGGTTGGTTTGCTATGGCAGACTGACCCGGAGTTTTTTTTAGCCGATAGATCAAACTCATCACTAATTCTAGTGATATTGTGTTCCCCAATGCGGGAATGTTTTACCCATTAACTCAGGCTATATACATATTGTCCACAATTGATTTGTGCTAATGAAATTACCTTACATTTAATCAGGGTTAACCCTTATTGCTTACTCTTCGCAAGCCTTCCTGCAAATTCGCTTCTATCCAATCCCTACTGATATATTTTACTGAGACCTGTTGTCCATAACTAAAATTAAACTGTATGAGAAAGATTTACCTGTTGTTCATCGCTGTCATTTACATGGTGGCCGCCAATGCACAAAGCACCGCCAACTACACGTTCGCAACTAATACTACTGGTTCACTCACTAGTATGTCATCGGGAACAACACAGTTGTTGAATCCAAATATCGATGATAATCCTTCTTCATTAAATAATATCGGGTTTGACTTTTTTTTCCAGGGAGTTCGTCATTCGCAATTTTCTGTCAATTCAAACGGTGTTCTTCGATTAGGGGCCGTGGCCCAGGCTGCTGCCGA
>JANOHQ010000470.1:0-12837 GCA_031406595.1 Chitinophagaceae bacterium | reverse complement strand
CACGCTGCATGTTTCCCGTGCTCCAGCTGCTCAAACGCGATTGTAATTCATGCACCTTTGCTTTCTGGTCAAAAGAAGTGTTCCAGCTGACCTTCGAAACGATATGATTATTTTTCTTACCCATCGGGTTAATTGATCTTAGTTAATATCGCCGCCAGCTCATCTGCATAAGTCTTTAGATCCGCCAGGGGCACTCGTTTTCTTTTTGGATGTCTCAACGCATTATGCCAGTTCACAAATGCAGGGATAAGTTGTTGCAAACAGTCCGCATCTGCAAAGCGATACTTATAGCCAAGGCCTACCGGCATCGTTTGCTGAAGAAACAGGTCCAGCCTTTTTCTAAAAGCATCCGTATTAAATTCAGGGATAAAAGCCGGGAATACCAGTTCCACGCCGTTATCACTGCCGGAGCTGATGTTAGCGAGAGTGGGTTCGTCTCCCGATACAGGATCAGCCACCCTGCAATATTGCAGCAAGCCTGTTTCAATGAATACAAAGCCGCGCCTTCGCAGTATCATCCACAATGCCAGTTGTATGTTTTCTTTATCTGTTGCTGCCAGGTCATCGATCTTTTGGCCATTCCAGGTGTTGGATATATAATCACTGTAAACGGTCCTCAATCCAAAAAGTAAACACAACTTCAATTCCAGCGCCGAATAATCTGTAAAATCCTGGTCCCTTAATTTTTCTTTCCGATCGGCTTCCTGCGAATTGAAAATGAAATCGCTTGTTTTTCCGGCCGTGATCTTTCTCAGGAAATTTTCATTCAGCCCTGTATGCACTTCGCAGATTTTTTTAACGCCGAAAAAATTACATGCCTTTATACGGTTATAGGAAAGCATGTCCAGGTTTTGAAGATAAAGGCTCTTAAAGATCACCTGGTCCTTTAAAAGGCTACCTGCATATTTTGAACCATCGATGATGGCATCGATCAGCAGGGGAGATTCGCCATGCCGGGCAAGCAGATGATCGAGCAGGTCATTTCTCCTGGCAAGAGCTGTCTTCTCATCTTCCATAGACTCCATCAATCCTCTTACATACGGATTATAAGGATCCTGCTTATATGCACTCCAGCTTTTATGTTCCAACTCTTCTGCTGGTTCCAGCCCGGTCCCGAATTTAAATGTATCATGATCTTTGAGCAATGGCTTTATATGCGGAATATCGTAGAGCGGTTGATAAAAATAGGTCGGTGAAAAACCGGCATAAGGAACCGGGTATTGTGAATGTTTTTTTTTCGATTCTTTTGAAGAATAGATATGTCCGGCAACAGAAGGCGCGCCCGTCAACGTGTTTTTAAAAGAAAATAATTCACCCAGATTTGCCAGTTGCGAAAACTGGTTGGCCAGGAGCTGGTCAAATAGTGTTAAATATCCTTTCAACTGCCTCGATCTTGCGCTTTGGAAATCGGTTTCATCAACAGCGCCGGTACCCGCACCTACTGCAAACACTTCGGGGAGCGTATGCTGGATAGAATAGTATGAATTGATATCCCTGTAAGTGGCGGCCGGCAAAGATAGCAGCTCAATTTCCGTATTCCGGGACCGTGTAGTGTATACAGGTGCCGTTGACAAGCCACTCATAGCAGCCGGACTTAACGGCACCGGCATCAGGAATAATTCGCCGAGATTCCTGCACTTATTGAGGTAGAAGAAAGCTGCTTTACAGGTATCAGCAATTTCCTCCGTTTTTACCGAATCATCGATAAGCAGGTACACTTTGTAAATATTCATCACGGTGTTTGCAAAAGGATATAGTACCACATTACGAACCCCATCCAGGCCTCCGAGAAGATACTCCCTGTAATCCGCTGCTGTTACCGGTGATGTAGCCAGGATTTTTTCCGGTAGGTAAAAACGGTCATCGGTTTCCAATTTATCCCCGGGCTTTGCCAGTATATCTGCAATCGGGAAATCATTGCAGTATCCGAGTTCTGTAAGTGCATAGCAGCATTGATCGAGAATAGTTACGCCGGGATCCGAAGGGTTGAAGTTGGTCCATTCTGTTCCGGCGTGTTCCTGTATATAGGCAAGCCCTTTTTCCTTCAGGGCGTTGAAGTCCTGGTTGACCGGTAATGGCGTATCTAATATGTAATTATTTTCAATCATTTTTTTTCGGGACAAACTGAATAGTATGCTTCATACCTGAGATCATTAAATAGTTTTCTCCCAAAGGTTTAACCGTTGGTGTACGGGTCAACCCCGGGGGCAGTTCAAGATCATAGCCATTGTGCGGGCTGGTGATAAAAGAAACATTCCGCACTTCTTTAACACCCTCTATACTGCGTATTACTGCTGCAACCTGCTCATCGCTGATACTCGTGTCGATTGTTGCTTGTGTACCGTTTCCTGCAATCCAGGGAGATAAAAAAAAGTTCAGTGTATCCACGATAGCAGTTTGCAACGCGGCATGCTGAAACCCTGGGTTTCCTGATACTTCCGCATATACCTGTACGACCTGCAGATCAAAATTCGATACCCTTATATTGCAAAAAACAGGGGCTCTTTGCGCCAGGAAATATTGTATTCCCTTTTCTTTTCTATAAGTTACCAATGGGATGAACGCACCGGCTTCTGTTGCGTCCTGAACCGCTTTTACAACGTAAACTGTTGTCGATCTCTTTACCGTATCAAATATGGTTTTGGAATAATAAACATCATTGAATTCCTGCCTGATCAAACGGTAATAATCTCCCTTCGCAACCACCCTGTCTTTTGTTTTAATACGAGTGCCTACTCTATGGTTAAACACTGCTTCTTTCTCAGCAGCTTTACCGCCAAAAGACGGGAAGGGTTGTACAATACCGGTGACAGACGGCATGGGGGTCAGTATTTTTTTTATTGCACCGGCGGTAAGTCTGGGGGTTATGTTACTGTTTAAAAAACTGTTCCCGGTGCGTATCGTTTCTATCCCGTTCGTCTTCAAAAAAACAGTATTGGCAAATGAAGCAGGGTCACCTTTTACAGCAATAGCGATCCAGCATTTTTGATCACCCGGCATCGTACTGCTTTCCCTGTCTATATCAGCCGGTATCTTTAATTTTATTATTCCTGTGTCACTGAACTGGTCTGTTCCATCTGACAATACAGGGAGTTTTGTCCACCCTTTTTTTCCCAGGTAAAAGAAACCTGTGTCTTTCTTCTCTCCTGTACTGACACCCCATTTCCTCGTCAATTCAAAATAGAGATGAATAACGCCTGGCGCTACCACATTCTCCATTTGCAGGAATAAATAGCCTCCGTATGTAAATGGGTGAAACAGGGGAATGGTGGCAGACTGAACATCCGGCCCATCCAGGGTGTAAGCATAATCGTCCGGTGCAGTAATGTTATCGTACACCTTATAGTTACTGAAAGGTGTATATAGAAAACACTGTATTGGATGATCATTCTGTCCTGCAGTGAAAAAATATTGTTGAGAGGCCGTGTAATGCCCGGTAAGATTGGTGAGCTTTGGCACAAATGGCAGGTTGGCAGGCTCTGTAAATTTGGGTTTGTAATCTTCATCAGCCGCCATCTTCGTCATTTCCTGTGCATTCTTCAATGCGATATAGGATACCACGTTAGGATAGATCCCTGATCCAAATCCGAAATCCGTTCCGGCGAGTATCATTTTCATAAACCCTGATACACTCTCCCTGGTGAATTGTAAAGGAACCAACTGCAGTGTTGGATCGCAGACAAAAGGCTGATCCTTGTCTTCTTCATAAGCAAAACAGCTCCAGGAAGATAAATGGCAATCTTTTCCTTCCGTTCTGAACAACAGGTTCGCCGGCTGTATATCAACCCCGGTTTTACTTTCAACTGGAGTGGGTTGATTGATCGGGTGCAGATCATTCCCGATAACAACAGGCATTTTCATCCACATGGGAAAATATTTCCAGGAGCCGTCCTGTAACAACTGAAAATTGACCTTAAAACAAGTATTGTTATACTGGTTCTTAAAAACAAGTTCTTTTTTACGCTTAAAAAGACTTTTTATCCAGTTCCATGCCTGGCAGATGGGTTTAATGAGCCACTCAAAAGTCTTTTTAAACCAGCTTTTTTTTTCCTGGTCCTGCAAGTTTTGCTGCCAGCGTATGTATTCGTTATACTGCTTGTAATAGGGAAAAAACTCCGGCAGTTTGTCCCATTCGAGTTTAATGTTTAATGTTTTGACCGGCTTGCTGAAGATCTCACTGCTACCGATAATAAAATAGCTGTCCAATAAGGGTGCAGGTCCAAACAACGGAAATGGCGCCTGGGCACTGACCATGCCGTAATCGTTATAGAGCTGAAACGTTTTAACACCTGTAACATTTACTTCTATCTGAAGTGCCGACAATTCTTCTGGCAGTGAGAAATCCCCAACCGATCCCAATTCAATTTTGAACATGGGCCAGGGGCTACTTATCCCGTCCGGGTGTTTTAAAAATGTTTCTATAGCCGGTTTGCCGGTAAGAAGTTCAAATAAGAACACAGCCTGGTTTTTATTGGCGGTGGATTGACCGGGGTTTGCCGGTTCGGGTTCAACGGGCAACCAGTCATTCAACGTACTGAAGTAAAATGTTGCATCCTGGAATAGTTGCTGCTGATCGATGGGGTTTTTAAATTTCAATGTAAAAGTTATCGAACGGCTTCCTTCTCTTAACAATAAGAGCGGGGAGGCGAATGCGATAGCGGGTCTTAATTTGAGCGCCCCGTGATCATTTCCATTTCCAAAGGGTGCCCATGTTACGGTTTTGCCATCTTCATCTTTATGCACAGTATCAACACCAATTATAGTTTGTTGGTAAAGCCTGCTTCTTTTGTCAATGGGATCTTTTACCGCAGCCAGAGTATACGCACCGGTGATTGTTCCGGGGTTAAGATCCATGCTTTCCCGTGAGGCAAATACGACGGGCTTACCCTCACTGTCAACCCCCGCATCAAACACCGTTCCGGCAGGCAGGTTAACGACGGCATTTTTTTTTGCCAGTTCGGCACAAACAAATACACGGTCGGCAATAGCAGGAAATTCCTGCTGTTTTAAAATGTCTTTATAATAAAACTGCAGGTGTTTTTGTGTAAGCCCGTTCAACTGGTCCTGGTGAACTTTTAACAGGTCAACAAAGGTCCTCAGCAAGAGCGTATCGGGGTATTTGCTTTTCCGTTTTTTCAGCAGTTCATATTCTGTTGTTGCCTGCGTGATAATGGTATTAAAGAAAACAAACAACTCGTCGCCTACTTTTTTAACCGCTTCGTAAAAACGTGAAGCTGTATTTTTTTCAGATTTAACGGGATAACTAAGATCCAGTATCTCCCAATAAGGGCTCTTGTCTTTATTCTGTTTCCAGATCATCTCGTCATGTGATCCAAAAAAAATAAGTTGCGAATGATCAACAGGGCCGATATCCGTTATGGCTTCCGACAAAAAAAGATTCTGGCGCAGCGATATAAGTGCCCAGAAATACCTGCTGAAGGTTGATTTCACCTGCTGGATCACATATGTCTTAAGGGGGTATTCATACACAGACACTTTCATGTAATAGATCCATCGCTTGATACACATAAATATGCTGGTAAGCTGGTCAAACAACTGGTTAAAGCCCTGTGAAAAGACATTTGAAGGTCCACCCGGTTTCAACAATTCTTCCATGCGGGTGCATAAGCCGGTATAGGCTGAGTACGATTGGTCAAAGTGGGTTTTTGAAATAGCAGCGAGCAGGAAAACAGGATCTTTCGTCAGGAAAGGAGTCCAGTTACCCCTGATCGTATTATTATTATCATAGAAGTTGATCAACGATGCAAAATCAGCCAGAAAGCAGAGCCAATCCTTTTCCGTCCGGCTGTCGATCAAACCAGGCGCCCCGGCCAATGCCCGTTCCATAGAATCTACATAGCTATTTTGACTGGCGACCTGCATTGTTTTTTATTTACCGAGGTTTGTGCCTTCATTCAGGTGAAAAGGAAAAACATAATTATGCCTGGTGTTTGTCTGGTTATACATATACCTGATCGTTATCTCTGCAATACCGTTCTGCATATCAATAAAATCCACATCTACTTCCTTTACCGTTATCCTTGGCTCATTGTGCAGCAGGGAAGTGGCAACGGCATTTTTGATATCGCCTTTCAGCGTTTCATCCATCTTTTTGAAAAAAAAATCCTGCAACCCTGACCCGAACTGTTCTTCAAAGCATCTTTCGCCTTTTTTTGTTCTTAAAATAATTTCAATCGATTCATTGATATTTGTTTCATAAGCGCTGGTATGCACCTGGAAATTGCCGTGAGAAAAAGATACCGGGAAAGACCAGCCCGATCCCAAGAATTCATTTTCCGGTATATCTTCTATCCTAACCACCTATCATAACATTAAAGGCGCCCAGTACTATCTGCCCGCCGTGTGCGGTCTGGTCCCCGATTCTTGCAGCCGGCATCCCGCATATAATAACAGTTGCTGATCCTTTTACAATCGTATCCGGCGGCCCCACGCATACCAAACTGTCTCCTACCCTTGCAGCAGGTAATTTTCCGATCAATACGGTCGGTGCCCCTGCCCCAACGATTGGCCCGCCTACATGCGGGATAGGAGGAACGCCGGGTGTTTGCATCGGGCATTCATGAAAATCGGTAAGTCTTGCTGCTGGAGGCATAGTATTTAATTTATCATGACCATGGCGCTCTTGATGGTCAACTCTGCGCCACTGGTTATTTTTGCTGTTGCGCTTCCATCTGCACTATACTGTACATTGGCCGTCTCTTTGATATTTACCCCGCTTATCTCCACATCTCCGGCCGACGACTGCACCTGTATCCCCTGCACTCCTTTGATGTTGACTTTTTGATCCGCTGAAATATTGATATCCTTCGGGCTCTTAATATCAATCCCGCTCTGCGACATCACAATACTGTTGCCGTTCTCGTCTTTGATAGAGATCTGTTTGTCTTTATCACTGAAGATCATCGTATTTTTTGCCGGAGTGGAAATAGTGAGAATTTTATCTACATCGTCGAAGGTGATATAGATCCCTGACTTCGAAACAATGGCCTTGAGTTGATTTTTTTCGTTCGGTTGCAGCGTCTGGTAGGGCTTTAGTTTCGAACTGCTGTACACGCTTCCGAGTATCACCGGGTAGCGTGGGTCTTCATTCAGAAAACCCAGTATCACTTCATCTCCCACTTCGGGCAGAAAAAAAGCTCCGGCTCCGCTGGTGGAATAAAAATTGGAAAGCCGGGCCCAGATACCTGCCCCGTTCATATCGAACATGGGCACATCCACCAATATCCTGTATTGTGTTTCAGGGTCATCAAATATTTTTTTTACCGTACCATTTAATAAACCTCTTGCCCCGGGCAGGAGACCGGATGCAGGTGGAGCCAATATATCAGATTCTTCCGCAAACCATAAAGGTGAAAGCCCGAGTATTGCTTCTGTAAGCCAGTTACCTTCCGATAGGGTATGTGTTATCCCGGAGATGAGGTGATCACCGTTGAACCGGTCACCAATCCCGGTGAGAGTAATATAATCGCCGGGTTCCGGAATATTTGTTCCTGCAAATGTTGCTTCTGCCTGTATTTTTGAGTACTCACTTTTTACAAGTTGTGCTGCCGACCAGTTGGTCAGCTCTGTTTTTTCGAGCGGTGCAGTGGTCTGCAATTGGTAACCGGAAACACCGATCAACTCTGATAATTTTTTGGATGAAATATTTCCGGGGCCAGCGTGATCATTCGAAGCCTGCCCCGAATCCACGGCCTGGTTCTTATAATCCCACGTGGCCGCTTTAACGGAGCTTAATTGTGTTACCGAGTTGAGGTCGGCACTAAATTCGAAAAGCCCGTTTCCATAACCAACAGTAAGTACCGGTGTTGTATTGGCATCCGGTTTTGAAACGTTGACAGTCCCATTCAATGTAGTGACTATCATCCCGTTCATTTCTGCACGGGCAAGAATAAAATCCCAATCCGATACAAAATACTGTACCTGTTCGGGCCAGGTTGTAGGAGTGGATGAAACGGTGGATGAGAGCCCATCATAAGTGCCAATAATTGAAGAGATGATCTCACTGTCCTTTTTCTGTGAGAAGCTGAGACATTTCCGGCCAACAATCATCCTTATTGCCATGTCCCTGCATTCTATTTCCAGCACTGACCCGATATTATCATTGATACGGATAGATTGTGCAGTGATGATGCCTTTGAATATCAGCTTATTCTTTGTGTCGTACCCCGCTTCAATGGTCAGCACTCCACCGGGCATAAACGTGGGGGACGAACTGGCTTCAAACTTTCCCGTACTGGCTTCTCCATCCAGTATCACGATCCTGGCAGTGGAAATTCGATTTACTTTTTTTTCAACATACACAGAAAGTATTTCGAAATCTTCCGGAATAGTATTGCCACCTACTTTGATGGTAAAAGTAACTAGCCCACCGGTCTTTATCGTGCTGGATGCTGGCATACTGCGTTATGCGGGTTGAAGTATTGGTGGAAAGATCAGCCGCTTGATCCCCTTCAGGTTACGGAATTTATTAAGACTGTTATAACGCGATACCTGGACATACCGCAGATCATCTTTCCAGATCCTGTAACACAACTGTGGCAGTGTAACTCCTTCCTCTACTGTAACACGGTGCGTTACATCGGGCGATTTTTTACCGTCCATTTTTTCTGTAGTAGACGGTGAAATATATTGACTGAAACCCAGTGATATCTTTGCCCGCAGAGGGCTTCCGTCGGGGCTAAAAAGTGTGTAGTTCGTATCAAAAGAGGTAAGCACCCCTTTAAACTCAATATCAGCCCCCCATTGTATTTTTACAAAATTGGGCCGGTGAATATCGCCATTGTACGTAAACACGATCTTTTCCAGCTCATCGATCTCATCTTTCATTTTCGTCCGGTCTGGTTTGACGATGCCCGTACAATCTATCACGATATCGAAATTCATTTTATCACTTGGCGAGCTCTTGTATTTCTGAGAGGCGGAACTCGAATCAGGCGCCTGTACTTCATTGTATTCAATAGCACGCTGCCATTTGATCGAATCGGGGTTGAGCATTACTTCATAAGGTTTCCCGGGAAAAGCATCGCTGAATTCCTCATCTGTATACCCCGTAATTTTTAATACTTGTAGTGCACACATAAGTTGATCGTTTTATCGCCTGGTCTTATCTCTTTTAACTGCCACAGCAATCGTTCTTTTGCATTCCTCCAGTACTTGCTTCTTCAGTTTATTCAATGTCTTATTCAAATTACCCTGGATGGATTGCCCTCCCATTGTGGTGATTTCTGTCCGGATGATCAATTCCCTTATCTCGATCGGCATACAGGATGGTTTTTACTGTTACTATTTGGATTGAACGGATGATACCTCAAAATAGGTATAGGCCAATTCCATCGATTCAATAACGAATGCACTCTCCTGCGATTTCAGGTCAGAAAAGGAATACTTGACAGGATAGGCATTGTGAAATGTCCATTTCATACATACATAGCTGTTTGCATCCAATAAGTTTACCGATATATCAGTCGGTTCGATCTTACTCGCCAATCCCCCGCCAATCGAGCTCTTGCACCAATCCGCCAGTTTCGAAGACACCGGAACCAACGCCCGTTTCAGTACGAGGTTCTGGCTTGTTGCAGTGGTAGGTAATTTGTACTTGAACCTGTTCTCCCCACCGCAAATCACTTCTTCCGTTGTCAGTTCTTCAGCGATCCCTGATATTTCCTGGAAGGCGATCTTCTCCCCTTTGTACAAGAGCACGAAATAAAAACATACGGCATAGTCCCTTCTAGCCATTCTTTATGGTAATTTGCTCATGGGCTATTTCGATGGTGTCTACCGCCACTTCGTTACCGTCTGATTTAAGATCGGTACTGGTGATCTTCGTAGGCCATGCATTGCTCAGCGTCCATTGCATGGTTACCTTACCTGCCTCATCGAGCAACTTGATCAATACTTCCCTTCTTTTTACCACGTTCATCTTGATCTCTTCGTGCCATTTCCAGAAATTATTATCATTGATGAAGACCCCTCTTTTCATGGTTATATTACCATACTTTACAATTCCGGGCATTTTGATCGTGGAGAAAAGGGGATTGTTGCTTGCACGGTATTCTATCACCTGGTTCTCCACATCCATCCCGGAAACTTCCTGGAATGCCACGCCTTTCAATTCCGTTCCCAGGTCTACTTCGAACCTGAATTTGGGCATAGGCCACGTTGAGCCTTGCTTGCTGCCATCATCTGCCATAATTATAATTTTAAATGTTATTTAATAATGATTACGATCGGTTTAGCTTGATACGGCCTGTTGTTGCTGGAATGTGATCACGATGAACTCAGCAGGATGAACAATGGCCACTTTTACCACCACATTCATAAATCCATGGAGTATGTCATCGGAAGTCATTGTTGTTCCAAGCCCGCACTCCACGGAAAAAGCATCGGCAGCGGCAGCACCCTGCAGGCCGCCTTCTTTCCAGATAGTGGTGAGGAAGCTGCTGATCATTGATTTTACTGCTTCCCAGGTATTCTTATCATTTGGCTCAAAAACATACGCATGAGCCGCTAACTTGCACGATTGTTCGAGCATGGTCATTGTCCTTCGTACCGGCAGGTATTTCCAGTCATCGCTGTTACCGTCCAGTGTCCGGGCTCCCCAGACCAGGATGCCGATCCCGTTAAACTTACGGATGGCATTAATGGATTTACCCGATACCGCATCCATGTTCAGACTTCCCTGCTGGCTTTCAGATAAACAAATGGGTAGCGAGGATACACCAACGATCGAAGTATTTGCCGGAGCCTGCCACACTCCTTCCAAACTGTCTTTTGTAGCCATCACACCTGCCATGCCCCCGCTGGGAGGAAGAATGTTAGCATCATTCAGTATATGCTTGATAATCGTACTGTATACCTTACTTGCATTCAGCAATGCATTGTTGTTTTGTGTTACGGATAAAGGACTGGCGGGGTTTTCAATATTCGCTATGATACTGGCAACGGCAGGGTTAGGGCTGTCCGGTGGATTGAGAAGCGGAGCCAGTTGCTTGATATCACCGCCGAAAAGATTAGTGTAATCAATATCCTGGCTTTGCATGATAGTGGTCCCGATGAAGGGATAGTAAGCTGTACCATAGTTCAGGCCCACATTCCCGGTATTCATCCTGAAAGTAGTGATATCGTTCATGTATAAGATAGGATCCGGATCCCGGCCGCCGATAATATCGAAAACGCTGATAGATGTTTGCGTTTCTGTACATTGAAGCAGCATTTCCTGCATCAACGTCCCATTGCTCTCTACCGAAAGCAAGGTTGCTTCAGGACAGATATACATGGTGGGCTCTTCTTCATTCTTCAATAAAGCCAGCCCATCCATCAGGTCATTCAACTGTACGTTGGGATTAACGATGGGATCTCCCGGTTTCATCGGGTTTTTTGATTCGGCGCCATACGGGCCCACGGAAACAATGTAGGCGTCCCCACCCCCATTCTCATAAAACAACCTTACACTGTTGTACATGTAATAAATGGTGTTGGGATCAGGTACGATAGAATAGTACCCGTCACCGATCATCATGTAATCCCCTTTGGTGGGTTCTGTCTTTTGTTTGACCAGGTAATACTTCGGATCATACTGTTTGGAAGGGCTTGCAGGTGCAGGCGGATCAGGGTAGCAATAAATGGTCTTGAACTCGGACAAAGAAGTGATCTTTTGCGGTACATTCTTATACGATTTCCCTTCGTACGATGCCTGTGGGGTGTAACCGATGAAGGCGGGAACAGCAGTGGCCACCGGCACTACCGAGTTGGAGAAAGCGTTTCTTTCGTCTATATAGACGCCCGGGGATTTGATGTTAGATGCGATCATAAATTTATCATTTAAGTTTTTACTTTTAGATTATACATATACATACATAGGCGATGAAAGATGCTTACTCCCGCTGATGTTCACGAGACCTGTCCGGCCAGGGTCCGGATTGGGAAGTCCTTTGAATATCACTTTAGGTGTCGATTCCTTCCGGAACTCCTCGTCACCAACAACCCCGTTCACGAGATTGAACCGGTACTTCGGGGTCTCACTTAACGGAATAAGATTTTGCCCGGAGGAAAATAACAATGCCTGTTCGCCTGATTGAGTTATTACCGGTTGAGGAGCTGCAAAACCAATCTCTTTATTCCCGTTGATCATCAGGTTATTCAATTGGAGCCGGCTTTTATTTATCACAAAGTATTGCCACTGCGTCGTTCTTGCCTCGAACCGGAGGCAAAATGCCGCGTACCCTTGCAACTGCTGGTAGCGTAAAATATCATCAAAACGCAGTGACAGTTTACCTGTATAACTTCCTGCGGTGTTTTCAGACAACACCTGTGTCAGTTGAACCATCCCGGCATCCGTTGCGCCAGCGTTTACACCGCTATCAAAAATGATCTGGCCCATCCAGTCCAGCGGAAATTCAGTGAACGTATTGAAGGCATCATCTTTTGAAATGATCCGGAAATCAAATAGTGTTTCGCCGGTTGCACGGCTGATATAGTGCAGGCAATCGGCTAGTGGTCTTTGTGAGTCAGCGTACAGCGAGAATCCATTGATAGCATTACGCAGCGTGAAGCCAAACCTTTTCTGTAATTTCTTCGTGCTTTCGCCGGGGATAAACTGCAGGCAACTGCAAACTTGCTGCCCGAAGTACGAATGGAACACTTCCAAACTCAACAGTTTCTTAAAATGGGTGCTCCTCATACGCTTACCTGGTTTGAGATATTGGTAATGGCCGGTGTGAAACCTGTCGTTTCGTCTCCCTGTATCGTCACCAGTCTCATCCTGTAAACCACTGATGGCTGGTATTTTGCACCCATCGCGGTCCATAAACTCTGCAT
>JANOHQ010000444.1:0-17252 GCA_031406595.1 Chitinophagaceae bacterium | reverse complement strand
CGAAACGTTCAGGACTTGTGAAACTGAAAGAGCACCAAATGCAAGACAAAATAACGGAAATTTCTTTGACTTCTGCCAAATTTAATTCAATGAGAAAACCCCGGCCACTTGCCGGGGTTTTCTTTGCCCATAGGGTTGATTATCATTGATTAAGATAAGGTGTTGCCAACCCTTCCGTCTTACTCCGACGGATGGTTTTTCTAATTTTTTACCAGTTTGACCGCCTGGATACCACCTTTTCCATCGTCCAGCTGAACAAAATAAAGCCCGGCCGGAAGGCCATTTAAGTTCACCATGGTATTCGAACTGCCCATTGCAGGTATGATTGTCTTCATCAAATGACCCGTAGCGGAACTGATAGTGATCTTCGCAGTTCTTTCTAGTCTTTTGTGAGCGATCGTGATCTCGTTCTGGGCCGGAACCGGATAGATCATCAATCCTGTTGCATAACTATCGGGTGATCCACCTTTCAGTTGCACAATACCGCTATATTTAAAACGTCCGTCGATATCAATACTTTTTACACGATAGAAAACAGTGCCCGTTGTAGCCACATCAGTATATGCATAGATCGATTTCCCTTTTGCCGCCACCGTACCTGCCGCAGCAAATGAAATTCCGTTATCACTTCTTTCCACCTGGTATTGCTGCACATTGATCTCTTCGCTTACATCCCATTTCAGGTTCACAGTATTGTCTGTATTCCTGTTGGCTACCAGGCCAATAAAATTCACAGGCAGCGGGCTGTTCACTGGCCCGATCGACAGATCGTCAAAGACAGCAAAAAATGCTTCATTGATGATATAGGAAACTTCTACCCTGAAAGTTGTATTGGGACCGTTCGCAATATCGGGATCGATCAATCGGAGGCAAACCCTTCCCTGGAAGCCATTCAGCAATGGAGTTGGATTAGGGCCATTATCTATATAAGGTAACGGAGTACTCCAGGCAGAAAATAATTGAAGACCTGAAGTAGCTTCTATATTGGTTACAGTTCCCATACTGGTTTGTGTAACGCTGATGATCCGTACCTGGAAACGATCGACGAATGGATTATTAACGATGTAATAGAATCCCACGGTGAACGTACCATTCGGATTAGGATTCTGGTAAGGGGGTGAAATAATGTTTTGCACTCTCGGGAAACCTGGAGCTGTTACACGGGTAGGAGGCAGGTAATCTGTCCAGTATCCACGGGCCGTATTAAAATAGAATGAACTGTCGAATATACTCCCGTAAATACTGGGAGAATTGAATCCATTGTCATTCGTGTTAAAGTCAGCAACTACTCCTGCGCAGACGCCTGTAGTGACGGTGCTGGGTGTTTGGGCGATAGGACGCTGGAGAAAAAATAAAAAGGAGAGGCAAGTAAATGCAACGTAAAGAAATTTCATAAATCCTGTTTTTAAAGAGTAAGAAAAAATTTAATTGATCTCACAAGCAGTTGGGTGAGCTTTTAACAGGATAGGGATGGGTTACACTACTGCTAACAAATGATGTACCTGTTTATTTTAAAGGCAGAAATGCAATGAATTAGCCGAAAGCGTAGAAGAATATCCCCTTAGAGCGGGATAGTGAATAAAAAAAGTCCCTCTTTACAGAAGGACTTTCAAAAAATCGTTATGTGTATACTTATTCACCAACTACTTCAAACTCTACTTCGGTGGTCTTGCCATTGCCAAAGTCGATGGTGGCTTTGTACGTTCCAATCTCTTTTACATCATCCGCAATAGTGATCCTTTTGCGGTCGATCTCGTAGCCTCTTTGCTCACGGATAGCACGGCTCAATTGCAGGGAAGTAACACTACCGAAGATCTAACCGCTGGTACCGGTCTTGGCACCCAGTTTCAATGGAGCTTCTACGAGTTTAGCAATTACACTGTTGATTTCGGCCAGCATCTTGTCTTCCTTTTTCTTCACCTGCTTCATTCTTTCTTCCAGTTGTTTCTTGTTGGAAGGGCTGTTCTCCACAGCCAGCTGGCGGGGCAGTAAGTAGTTACGGGCATACCCGTTTTTTACTCTTATTACTTCGTTCTTGGCACCCAGGTTATCTACGTCTTGAATTAAAATGATTTCCATTGTTCTCTTTTTGTTCACCTACCCAAGGCCCAGTACTTCCTTTGGAGTTGTACTGTTCCCTCGCCATTTATGGAGAGGGTTAGGGTGAGGGGTGAGGTTATTTTAAAAGGTCTGTTACATAAGGCAATAATGCCATCTGGCGGGCTTTTTTCACCGCATCGGAAACTTTGCGCTGGTATTTCAGGCTGTTACCGGAAAGGCGGCGGGGCAATAATTTACCCTGCTCGTTCAGGAATTTTTTCAGGAACTCTACATCTTTATAGTCGATGTAGCGGATGCCATATTTTTTAAAGCGGCAGAATTTTTTTACTCTTTTGTCGCTTTTAATGGCGGTCAGATATTTTATTTCATTTTTTGCCATGGCTTATACCTCCGCTAATTTTTCGTTTCCTGTTTTAACACCACTTTTCTTTCTTGCATTATACACGACGGCGTATTTATCGAGTTTAGTGCACAGGTGACGAAGTACTGTCTCGTCACGCAATAACTGGATTTTCAGTTTTTCGTTGAAATCTGATGCTGCGGTATATTCGAGCACCCAGTACAATCCCGTTGTTTTTTTCTGGATCGGGTAAGCCAATGATTTCAGACCCCATGGGTTTTCAGCAACAATAGAGCCGCCTGCAGCGGAAACCAGCTTCGCATATTTTTTTTGCTCAGCTTTGAACTCATCATCACTCAAAACAGGAGTAAAAATCACCATCAATTCGTAATTGTTCATTTTACCTGTTTAAATGTTTAAAATTCGATTTATCCCATTGGACATTGATGTTTGCTGCTCTTAGCCAAAGGCCAGGAACAACACCAAAGAATCTGCGAACACAGATTTGGGGCGGCAAAGATAAGCGTTTGGGGTGATACAGCCCGGCCGTTTTTGAGGATTTTTTGTAACCAAAAATAGTTGACAACCAGTAGTTTGCAAAAACTTACCTGGCCCTGAGCTGTTTTAGAAACTATCCAGCTAAGACTAAGCCAGCGGGATCCAGGCTCTTGTACCCGACGTGCTGTCGGCTGCAACAAGCTAATTGATCGTGATCAGTAAATTGAAAATAAAAATGCGGGTTCATCCGGTTGCGGAGCGCACTGTTCCCGGGATCTTTAAAATCCTTTTTTCGCCGGTTTTATTTCTTTCAGGAAAACAAGATAGGTGGGGAAGTGGTCGCTATAGCCACCGCGGTAAGTGTTGCCATCCCAGGTTCGCATCCCATAGCCTTTATAGCGCCCTTTATTTTCTACCAGGAATTCTTTATTGAAAATATGCTGCTGGTAATAGAATAACCCATCCTGGTTTTTATTCAGCCAGGGATAGGAAATGATGATCTGGTCAAATAATCCCCATGCGTCCTGGTAAGCTAAAGTACCATAACCTTTTTTGTACATGTCTGTCCAGGGATTGAACAACCCTCCCTTCATCACATCTGCTTCTTTTGGTTTTGCTCCCAGTACTTTTGCCACACTCGCACTTACGGGATCATCATTGAGGTCACCCATGAGCACCACTTTTGCATTCGGTTCCAATTTGGCAATGGAGTCAATATGATTTTTGCAAACCAGTGCCGCTGCTGCCCTGGCCGGAGCACTTCTTGTTTCACCACCAACACGGCTGGGCCAGTGATTCACATAGATATGAATGGTTTCTCCATCGAGTTTCCCTTTTACCCATAAAACATCACGGGTGAAATACGAGTCTTTTGAGCCGCCGGGCAACTGGACAAATAATTTATCACTCGCTTCTACCGTAAAATATTTTGGATTGTATAACATGGCCACATCTACACCACGGATATCCTTTGAATCATAGTGAACAAATTTGTAATTTCTTTTCTCGATCAGTTTATTATGGACCAGGTCATTTAATACTGTATCATTTTCCACTTCGGCTACGCCCAGTATGGCAACCCCGTCAGGATTGATCTCCGTACCAAGTTGGGAGATCACAGTCGCTAGTTTTCCCAGTTTATCAAAATAGATGGACGTATTATAATTTCTTGGACCACTGGGTAAGAACTCCTCATCGTTGGTCATCGTGTTGTCTACCGTATCGTAAAGGTTTTCCAGGTTGTAAAACCCAATGATAATGGGTTTGTAGTCTTTTTTCTGCGCCAGGACAGATAAGGAGAAAACCAGTAAGACACTGACAGTGAGAGCTTTTTTCATATAACGGGAAATAAATAGGCGACAAACATACAGAAACAAAAGACGCTGACCATATTGAAAAGGATGGGCACCATTAAGAAAATATTATGTGTCTATCTTTTTTGGTGCGGAAGCCGTAACAGTATTACTTTTGCCCCTTTGTCAAAAAAAATTAACATGCTTAAAACAAGATTGCTGCTGTTGTTGCTTTTGTGTGCCGGAACTGCTGTCAACGCACAGATTGATTCAACAGCCAAGAAAGACACCCTTATTGAAGATGTAAAGGAAGGAGTACTGGATAATATTCCTGTTGTTTCCCTCGATGAGAATGACCTGGGTGATGGAGGAAACCAGAGTACATCTTCGCTGCTAACGGCAGGAAGAGATCCTTTTTACTCAGCTGCATCTTTTAACTGGAGCGCCCTGCGATTCAAGATCCGGGGTTATGATAATGACCTGTTCAGCACCTATATGAACGGGATCCCGATGGATAATCTCGACAACGGGTTTACTCCTTTTGGTCTATGGGGAGGATTGAATGATGTGATGCGAAACCGGGATGTGTCCTGGGGATTACGCTACAACAGTTTTGCCTTCGGCGATATCGGGAGCAATACAAATATTGATTCCCGCGCAAGTCGCCAAAGAGTACAGACAAGCATCAGTTATGCGTCATCCAACCGTAATTATAATAATCGTTTCATGATCACCCATTCCACGGGTTTAAGTAAAAAGGGTTGGGCATTTACATTAAGCGGGAGCCGCCGCTCTGCCGGTGAAGGCTATGTTCCCGGAACCTATTATGATGGCTGGGGCTATTTCGTCGCCGTAGATAAGCGCATCGGTCAAAAACATTTATTGTCGCTTACTGCTTTTGGGGCACCTACTGAGAATGGAAGACAAGGGGCTTCTGTGCAGGAGATGATCGGTCTTGCAGGAGATAATTATTATAATCCCAACTGGGGTTACCAGAATGGTAAGAAAAGAAATGCCAGCATCGCCCGCAGTCATCAACCCGTTTTTATCCTCACCCACGATTACCGACTTAATAATAGTACCACGATCACTACGGCTGCAGGTTATTCATTTGGTAACAGGAGTATCACCGCACTCGATTGGTATAATGCAGCCGATCCAAGACCTGATTATTATCGCTACCTGCCCAGCTATACTTCTACCTGGGCCAGCGCACCCGACCCCGTTCAGGGACAGATGCTGTACGATCTGATGAAGAACGATATCAACTATCGCCAGATCAACTGGCAGAATTTATATAATGTGAACAGGGCGAGTTATGCAACGATCAATAATGCCAATGGCATTCCGGGCAATGCGGTAAGCGGTAATCGTTCCCGCTACATTATCGAGGAAAGGATTATTAATACTAAACGTTTCAATGCCAATTCGGTGATCAATACCAAATTCGGCGACAATATCGATTTCACCGCAGGAGCTTCTTACCAAATGCAGAAGAATCATTATTATAAAGAAGTGGACGACCTGCTGGGTGGCGAATTCTATGTGAATGTGAACCAGTTCGCGGAAAGAGATTTCCCCACTGATAATGCGGCGATCCAATTCGATCTCGACAACCCGAACCGCATCCTGTATGAAGATGACAAGTTCGGCTATGACTATAATATTAATATCAACAGGGCAGCAGCATGGGCACAAGGTGTTTTCAAGTTCAGCAAGGTGGATGTCTTCCTCGCCGGAACAGTGTCCCGTACACAATTCTACCGCGAAGGACACGCAAGAAACGGTTTGTTCCCAAATGATTCGAAAGGAAAGGGCACGGTGAACGAATTCACTAACTATGGTGGAAAAGGTGGCGTAACCTACAAGATCAACGGGCGTAACTATGTATATGCAAACGGTTCTTACCAGACAAGATCTCCCTATTTTGAAAATGTTTACATCTCTCCCCGCACCCGTAACGCACAGCAGGCTGATCTCAAGAGTGAGACCATTATGACCGGTGAAGCTGGATATATCATGAATGCTCCGAAGTTCAAGATCAGGTTGGGAGGTTACTATACTCAATTCCAGGATGGAATGGATGTGATGTCCTTCTACCACGATTCGTACCAGAACTTCGTGAATTATGCGATCAGCGGTATCGACAAATTACATTTTGGTGGTGAGTTTGGTATTGAAGCAAAAGTTACTTCTACCATCACCGTCAATGCTGCTGCTGCATTGGGTCGTTATTATTATGACAGCAAACAGAGTGCGGTGATCACCGTGGACAACAGCGCTTCGGTGCTGGGACAGCAGATCATTTATGCGGAGAACTTCCGGGTTCCTTCTACGCCGATGGAAGCTTATAGTTTAGGTGCCACTTATCGTTCACCTAAATTTTGGTTCATCAGTTTGACAGGTAACTACTTCGACCAGTCTTACCTGAGTTTCAACCCGCTTCGCCGCACCTGGGATGCATTGAAATTCGTTGCGCCGGAGTCGGCTGGTTACAACACGATATTTGACCAGACCAAATTTGATTCACAATACACGCTTGATTTCTTTGGTGGCTATTCCTTGAAACTGAAAAAAGATTGGGAGATCCAGCACAAACCTACTTTCCTGGTATTTAATGTCGGGGTAAACAATATCCTCAACAACAAGGATATGGTGACGGGTGGTTTTGAACAACTGCGTTATGACGCACAGACAGCGCAGAGCGACCCGATCAGCGTGGGTAAATTCCCGGCAAAGCTGTACTACGCTTACGGGCTTAACTTTTTTGCAAGTATGACACTCCGGTTTTAATAAAATTGAACAGCGATAAAAAATAAATATATGCGTTTAAAAACATTCAGACATACAGCAGCGATGGTGATCCTTTTCGCAAGCATCTGTATGGTTTCCTGTAACAAAGAACCGATCGGTCCTACGGGTCCCGATCCTGTTGGCCCTCCCGCACCGGGCACTTATATGACCTTTACTGCTTTTCGGGCATTGCATACGGGCGGTGGTGATGTGACCATACCGGCGGGTACCAAGAAGATCCGTGGCGTGGTGATATCCAACAGTGGCAATGAAGCAGCTGGTAATTACCGCCTGCAGGATGAAAGTGGTTCCGGTGTTTATTTCTACTCTGTAGTTGGATCGCCTATTTATTCGATGGGTAGTATCCTTGAAATTAATCCGACCGGTGGCGGTATACTGACGCTGTATAACGGTGATCTTGAATTAAAGAGCGTGCCGCAGGCCAACGTGGTACCGGTAGGTGGTACGATCACGGTGACACCAAGAGTGGCGACCATTGCAGAGATCATCACCAATAAGAACATATGGGCCTCTTCACTGGTAAGGATCAATGGTATTACCTCGGTTACCCAGGCCTCTTCCAATGCTACAGGAGTAACATATAATATTACCGATGCAACAGGTACGCTGTCAACCTTTGTCCGGGTCGCTTCCGGTATCGTAATGCCCGCTCTTTCTGGCATAACCTCGTTGACCGGGTATGTATCCATTTTTAATTCAAACACACAGGTGCAGATCCGCACAGCAGCGGATGTACAATAAGTAAAGAGAAATTTCCGAACAGGATAAAATAAATAATTATGAGAATGAATTATACAAACAACCGCTTGAGCATGGCGATCACAGTGATCATCAGTTGCCTGCTTGTAAGCTCTTGTAAAAAGACCTTTACTGATCCCCCGTTGATCGGTGAGCCGGATGTGGTGGCCAATATCACGATCAAAGATGTAAAAGCAAGGTACACATCGGGAGTTCCCGTTGCCATTACGGATGATGCCATCATTGAAGGGATCGTTTCCTGCGATGATAAAAGTGGGAACTATTACCAGCAGATCGCCGTACAGGATGCTACGGGGGGTGTTTTACTGCGCCTGGCAGGAAATAACCTATACAACAATTACCCTGTTGGTCGTAAAGTATTCGTAAAACTCAAAGGCCTGTACCTTGGTCAATATGCAGGTACTTTACAATTTGGTGGTGGGGTAGACACTCCTTATCTCAACCAGGGTGGTGTTACCTTGCTGGCGGTCAACCTGCAGGAACAACATCTTATCAAGGGTGCGTTGAATCAGCCATTGGTTCCCAAAGTGGTGACCGTAGCTCAACTGACCACCAATATCCAGGACCCCTATGTAAGTACCCTGATCAAACTGGAAGGTTTTGAATTTGCTGCAAGTGAGTTAGGGAAAAATTATGCAGACGATAATCAATCCGGCAACAGGATCATAAAGAATTGTGCAACTCCTGCTGCTTCGATCACCGTGCGCACCAGTAATTATAGCAATTTCGCTACGCTACCCGTAGCTCAGGGCAATGGTGATATCATTGGTATTTATTCGTTCTTCGGTTCAACCAAACAATTCACGATCCGTGATACAACTGATGTACGATTTTACGGAGCCCGTTGTCCAACCTTTGCTGGTGGTGGCAGCATCAGCCTGGTGACTTCACCGCAAACGATCAATTTTGATAACCTGGGGGGCGGTCTGCCTTCCGGTGTGTATGCAAAACAGGAAGCTACTTCTCTCGACCTGGGTAATGAGGGGCAGGTTTATCAAAATGTTTTCAGTACCCAAACAGCCTGGAACCAGACCAGCCTGGGATTTAAGAATTTTGCATCGGCGACAGGGCTTACGTCGACCTCCAATTCAACGGCGCAGAATGCTTCGGCCAACAGGGCATTGGGTTTCCGTCAAACAGGAACGGCCCCAACCGGTGGTGATCCCGGTGCTGCTTTCGCATTCCAATTGGCGAATACAACCGGCAAGTCTAACCTGCAACTGGAATTCAAATTACAATCGCTCGATGCAACGGCTGTTGGCAGAACAACAACCTGGAGAGTGGACTATGGTGTAGGATTAAGCCCTTCTGCTTTCTCAACAGTGGTTACAGCTCCTGCGAGTTTGACTACCGCTTACGGCACATTCGCCAATACGACCGTAACGGTGAATTTTGGAGCGGCATTAAATAATATCACCCAGCCTATATGGATACGGGTTGTTACATTGACCAGCACCACGGGTGGGGGCAACAGGCCGTCTACGGCAGTTGATGATGTGAAGTTTTCGTGGAATTAAATATCGTTCAGCAGCGTTGAAAGACATTGCTGAATTTTTATAAAAAATTGTTTTACAAATAAGATAGTATGAAAAAGTTTTACTTATTGGTTTGCCTGAGTTTCGTGGTAGTTAGTAGCTGGGGGCAGTTGTTATATGAACCATTTAACTATACCCCGGATGCTCTGAACGGAGTGGCCCAACAGAGTGGGGGAGTTTGGGTGAGAATAAACGGGGGGGATTCTATGCTGGTTGCAGCGGGCAATCTTTCTTATCCGGGCCTTGCTGCTTCAGCGGGTAATAAGGTTACTTATGATGGTGCCGGAAGCGATAATTATCGCACGGTCACATTGACACCTGTAACTGCCGGGACGACCTATCTTTCATTTATTTTAAATGTTCCTGCTTTGGGAGGACTTACAGTTACGGGCGGATACTTTGCCAGCCTGGCGCAGGCAGCATCTACCACGTCTTATGGCGGAACGGTGTGGACAAGGTTAAGTACAACAGCAGGGAAGTACAATATTGGTGTTTCAACCAGGAGTAATTCTGTCGTGACCTGGCTGGCTGCGGATCTGGATCCTGGTGTTTCTTATTTTGTCGTTGCTTCTTATGAGATCATAGCGGGTGCCGGAAATGATCTGGCTAAATTATGGCTTAATACAACTGCCTTTGGCGGTAGCGAGCCCCCTCCGGATGGCACTGCTGCTGTAGGCACGGACCTTTCTTCGGCTGGAATAGACAAGGTTTTATTAAGACAGGACAATCTTACTAATACTCCCTTTGTAGAAGTAGATGAGCTACGGGTAGGAACTACATGGGCCTCAGTAACACCTGCAGGCAACGTCGCTTCACTTACTATTTCTTCACCTTTGGCCGCATTTGGTAATGTTTGTATCAATACAACAGCAGGCCCTAATTCATTTACTATATCCGGGTCTAACCTCACCACTGCAAATGTTACTGTGGGTGCATTGACCGGCTTTACTTACTCAACTACTTCGGGTGGAACATATACAACGACATTAAGTCTTACTCAACCCGGCGGCACTTATTCCCAACAGATCTTTGTAAGATTTGATCCCACTGCCGTACAATCGTATAATGGCAATATCGCGGTCGGTGGCGGTGGAGCAAGTTCTGTGAACGTGGCAGCAACAGGCGCAGGCGTAAATACATTGCCAACCGTTACATCCGGTGCAGCCAGCGCTATCACACAAACATCGGCTACTGTGGCAGGATCAATTCCGGCAACAGGTTGCAGCGCCATTACAGCTTATGGTATCGAATACAGTACAACCCTGGGTGTCCCTAATGGAACCGGTACGCCAGTGGCTTCAACGAATCTAGCTGCAGGTAACTTCACTTCTGCATTGAACGGGCTGATTTCATCCACTACTTATTATTATCATGCATTTGCGACCAATGCAGCCGGAACTGCTTATGGAGCAGAACTGAATTTTACGACAGCAAGTCCTAACCCAACGATCAATACTACCACCCTTACTGCATTTGGTAATACATGTATCAATACAGTCGCCGGTCCTAATTCATTTACCATCACAGGTAGCAATCTTACCACCGCCAACGTAACAGTGGGTGCATTAGCAGGGTTTACTTATTCAACTACTTCAGGAGGTACTTATACAACGACATTAAGTCTTACCCAACCCGGTGGTGCATATTCGCAGCAGATTTTTGTGCGATTTTCACCAACAGCCGTACAATCCTACAATGGAAATATTCCTGTTGCGGGTGGCGGTGTTGCCGCTACGGTCAACGTGGCTGCATCGGGCGCAGGGGTAAATACGGCACCGACTGTAACAAGCGGTGCGGCTTCTGCGATCACACAAACAACAGCAACTGTTGCGGGATCTATTCCTGCTGCCGGCTGTACCGCTGTAACGGCTTATGGAATTGAATACAGTACCACCAATGGATTCCCCAATGGTACAGGAACAGCGGTTGCTTCCACGAATTTGGCAGGTGGTAATTATACATCCTCATTGACAGGGTTAACAGCAAGCACTATATATTATTATCATGCTTATGCTACCAACGCTGGCGGTACCAGTTATGGAGCACAGCAATCCTTTACCACGGCTGCACCTCCTCCTCCGGTTTTGACGGCAACAGCGCTGACCCCGTTTGGAACGGCTTGTGTTAATACCAGTCCTGCGCCGAATTCATTTACGATCAATGGCAGCAATCTTACCACAGCGGCATTGACGGTTGGACCATTGACCGGGTTTACTTTTTCTGAAACTGCAGCCGGTACTTATGTTACTACATTAAGCATTACACAAACCGGTGGTACACAGAGCAAGACCGTATTTGTAAAATTCACACCAACCGCGGTTCAATCGTATAACGGTAATATCCCTGTAAGCGGTGGCGGTGCTCCTGCTATCAGCGTGCCGGTGATCGCATCGGGTGTAAATACACTCGCTACGGTCTCTACAGGAACAGTTGCCAGCAGCAATAATAACTCTGCAATATTGAACGGATCGATAGCGGCTACTGGTTGTTCCAATGTAACAGCCTACGGTATCGAGTTCAGTGGTATCAATGGCTTCCTTAATGGAAACGGTACACAAGTGCCTTCGATCAATCTTACTGGTGGAAATTTCTCTTCCACACTCACGGGACTGGTGCAGGGTGCTACCTACTATTATAAAGCCTATGCCACCAATGGCGGCGGAACTTCTTACGGGTTACAGCAATCCTTTACTGTTCCGTCGATCGGCAGCGGGTTCCATTTATATCCAAGCCCTGTTGCAAGAGGAACATCGATCCGTATCACCGTTGATGGCCTTACTCCCGGTTATTACGGGTTATTGCTTTATGACAGTGAGGGAAGAAAGGTATTCCAGAAGGACATGAATGTCCAGGTGAATTTTATCAACCAGACGTTCACGATCCCAGCGACCTTACAAGCTGGTATCTATCGTGCATCGCTTGTCAACTACAAAGAAGAGATCGGTTTACAGACCATTTTGGTTCAGTAAGCATTACTATAGAAATAAAAGCTCCGTTCAATGAGCGGGGCTTTTGTTTTGCATGATATTCGCGGTAGAGAATATGTCTTTGAATAAAGAATATACATGGCCTTAATATTCCTCGGAAGCCCGACGTGCGAACCTGCATAAAACGTTCCTACGGAACGATAAACGATATCAATTTCCAATTTGCAGTCTACCCATAACATGTCCCTACGGGACATCGAAAACGACTTTTGCCGTGAAAGAACTTTTATCTATTAACTTTTAGTTTTTAACTGGCACGCTTGCAATTTTTTAAAACCTGGTCAGCTTCAGCGTGGTCTTGTATTGTTTGGTCTCTACCTGCAGGAAATAGATCCCTTTTGCCGTTACGGGGAAATCCGGTTGAATGATTGAACCTGCGGTGATGATACCATAGGAATGTGTTCCGATTGTTTGTCCCTGTACATTCACCATCCTCACCTGTACATTGCTTAATGTCTTCATGACTTTTATGTTAAGATCGCCGATCCATGGATTTGGGAAAACTTTTATACCGAGCTCATTCGGACTAACGGTTGGTAAACCCGTAACAACACCTGCAAAACTGTATTTGGAGAAAACAGGATAGTGGTCTGATACATTATGCGCCGTGATATAATCGGGTACGATGGTCGTTACATCCGTCCGCACCTGGGCAGAGTTGAGCACATAGAAAGGAACCATTTCATTCGAGATCACATGGTTGTCGATCACGTTGGGAAAATTGATCATCGTGGTCTGGCCGGCATTGGCAAGCGGGAGAGTGATTGATTTATAATGATCGGCATCGGTGGAATCCATCACGATCGGGTGGTACGAACTCTGCGGTCCTGAACCGATAGAAATAGTTTGATTCAACGCATCGTTATAATCACCGATGATAAATGTATTAGCTGCTGAAAAATGTGCATCCAATGTATCTTTTAATTCCTGTGCACCGGCCAGCCGGCGGGTATAATCGGTTCCCGTGCTGCCTGCTTTACCATGCACAACAATAATATGAACGGTCCTGGTAATGCCATTGATCGTTGCATCGGCACGGAATAAGAAGGGAACCCGCCCATTCGCCCAATTGGAAACAGCCGTAGCACTGGTCAGCATCATTCCTCTTGTGCTGATATTGGAAAAAATATCTTTCTTATACATAAAAGCCAGTTTCTGGCTCTGTCTCCAGCCGTTGCTGCCGATCATCCCGTCTGTACTGTAAGGGGCAATGATGTATTCAAAATTGGTTCCGAGCGAATCCCTCAGTTTTCTCAGGTGAACGGTGTCGACGATCTCTGCCAGTCCATAAATATCCGCATCAAAATAGCGCATCAGTTTCTTTGCATTGGCTTCCTGCAAGTCTTTATCGGTGGGTCCGCTATTGTAGGGTGCGCCAAAGAATTCAAGGTTCCAGCCGATCACATCAAAAGTGACGGCACTGCTTTGAGCATGAACCTTCATGCCGGTAACAGCAAGTACGGCAATGAACAGGGTAGAAATCTTTTTCATATATATCGTAGAATAACAAATGTAAGATAGAAAAAAGAAGCCGGGCTTAGTCCCCAGAATAAATGCTTATCAATATCATTTCTTTCACAGCGTTGAGATATGGCATAATATATAGACATGCCGGTAAACATGTTGTTTGTCAATTGCCTATTGTCCATCGGAGAGCCGAAAATCGATCACCCGTATTTGCAGGGAAACAGTTCCGTTCCATTCATTGGTATCGATCGTAAAAAGAATATCGACCGGCTGTTTTTGCCGGAGCAGGGGAAATTTATCTGCCATATTAAAACCGATGCCGCTGATGGTTGAATTGTACTGTTTTACAGAAAACCGGATATGCAGTTCTTTTACAATTTTTGACCAGCCACTGTCTGCAACTCCTCTTGCCATAAATACCGGCCGGAGATTTTCTGGTCCAAAAGGTTCCATCTGGCGAAGGATATCATAAAAAGATTGCTTGATATCCGTTATTGCGATCTCCGCATCAATAACGATTTCGGGGATCAGCATTTCCGGGGTGATAATGGAGGAAACAACCGCTTCGAATTTTTCACGGAAAGCATTGACCTGCGAAGGTTCAAGTGTCATGCCGGCGGCTGCAAAATGTCCCCCGTAACCCAGCAGGTGATCGCGGCAGGCATGGATCGCTTCATATAAATTAAAACCGGCAACACTGCGGGCACTTCCGGCCACATAATCTCCCGATTGTGTTAATACAATCGTGGGGCGATAATAGTGTTCGATCAGCCTGGAGGCAACGATACCCACGACCCCTTTATGCCAGTGCGGCTGAAAGACAAGCGTGGAGTTGCGGTTCTTCCAGCTCTCATTTTCGCGGATCTGGGCCAGCGCTTCTTCCGTGATCGTTTTATCTGCTTCTTTGCGATCTGTATTATCGCTGTGAAGCAGTTCTGCATATTCCATTGCTTCTTCTTCGGTGGCTGCTATAAAAAGTTGAACGGCTTTTCTTGCGTCATCCATTCTTCCGGCAGCATTCACCCTTGGGGCGATCATGAAAACGAGGTTCGTAATACTTAATTCCCCTATAAGCCCTCCCAGTTTCGACAGGGCTTTGATCCCATAGTTAGGATTTTTATTGGCTTTTATCAAACCATGAAAAGCCAGGATCCTGTTCTCCCCGGTCATGGGTACTATATCGGCGGCAATAGCGGTGGCCACCAGGTCCAGGTAGTCAAAAGCGGCGTCTGGATGCAGGTTGAGCCGTTCGGCCAGGGCGCTCATCAATTTGAAACCCACCCCGCAACCACATAATTCTTTGTAAGGGTAGGGGCAATCGATTTGTTTTGGGTTGAGGATCGCCACTGCCGGCGGCAATATGGCATCGGGTAAATGGTGATCGCAAACGATAAAATCAATGCCGAGCTCTTTGGCGTAGGCGATCAGGGCAGCAGATTTTATACCGCAGTCAAGGGAAATAATGAGGGTAAACCCATTTTGATTGGCAAAATCGATCCCTGCCTTGCTCACCCCGTACCCTTCGCGGTAACGGTGAGGGATATAGAAATCAAGAGGCGAATGGATCTTTTGCAGGAACTGGAACATACAGGCGACCGACGTAGTACCATCCACATCATAGTCGCCAAAAACAAGGATCTTTTCCTTGCTGTTGATCGCCGTGATGATCCGTTCCACCGCTTTTTCCATGTTCTTCATCAGCCAGGGGCTGTGCAAGTCCGACAATTGCGGACGAAAAAAATGCCGGGCCTCTTCGAATGTTTCAATACCCCGTTGTACAAATATGTTGCAGAGAGCGGGATGCACTTTCAATGACTGTTGCAGGGCAGCAGCTTTTGCCGGGTCAGCTGTTATAAGCTTCCATCTTTTTTGCATCTGTCTTCCCGTTATTAATATTTTCGGTCTGTTACAAAAAGTACCATGTCTTCTAATCCTTGCCTGGCGGGAGTTTCGGGAAAACTGCGAAGAATATCCAGGGCTTCGTTCTTAAAGGCATTCATCTTTTCTTTGGCGTAGTCAATGCCTCCTGTTTCTTTTACCTGGTCGATCACCCATTGCACTTTCTTTTTATCCGTATTCTCATTCCGGATGATATAGATGATCTTTCTTCGGCGGGTCTTATCAATATTATTTAGGGTATGGATCAACGGTAGTGTCAGTTTTTTTTCTTTGATATCGTTACCCGTCGGTTTGCCGATCTCCTCGCTGGCATAATCGAAAAGGTCGTCCTTTAGTTGGAAAGCCATACCGGTTTTTTCCCCGAATAAGCGCATTTTTTCGGTCACGGTTTCGTCGGAACTACTGCTCCATGCGCCCGCGGCACAGGCCGAAGCGAGTAAAGAAGCGGTTTTATTGCGGATTATCTCGTAATAGATGCCCTCATCCAGGTTTAACCCCCTTGCTTTTTGCATCTGGAGTAGTTCTCCCTCGCTCATTTTGCGAACCGCATCGGAGAGAATATGCAAAACCCGGTAATCATTGTGATCAAGAGAAAGAAGCAGGCCTTTGGCCAGCAAATAGTCGCCGATAAGTATATTGGCTTTGGCTTTCCATAGCGCAAAAGTGGAGAAGAAACCGCGTCTTTCCATCGAGTCATCCACTACATCATCATGCACCAGAGTGGCCGTGTGCAACAGTTCTACGAGTGAGGCTGCCCGGTAGGCCGGTTCGGTCACTTCACCACAAAGTTTAGCGGAAAGCAACACGAACATGGGACGGAGTTGCTTGCCTTTCCGTTTTACGATATACCGCAAAATCCGGTTTAGCAGGGGCACATCACCCTGCATAGCTTCCTTGAACCGGGCTTCAAAGATCTTGAGCTCATCTTGTATCAGGTCTATGGGTAAATTCATTCCGAAAGCGGGCAATTTACGCCGCAAAAAAATAATTCCGTCAACAGGCAGCAAAATAGGGGCCGCGGTTGACTAAGTCATTGAAAAATAATAAGCAAAACTGGCTAAATATTTTTCATAAAAATTTGGTAATTAGTCCCCAATCTCTATTTTTGCGTATTATTTAGGACATTGTTTTTCAAATCTTAATCCTTAGTTATGGCAAGCAAAAAGTATTTATTATTGGCAGGCATGTTTTGTCTGTTAGCATCAGCTGGTTACTCACAGAGAGTTGGGGCCAGTTATGATGTAAAAGATTCATCTGTTGTTCCGGGCAAAAGAATGCCTCAGCATTCCGAGTTTTTGAACGGGACTTACAACTTCCCCGCAAAACCCCGTAATCAGTGGGAAATCGGTATTAAAGGCGGTCTGTTCCAGGTTAGTGGTGATTTACCCGCCCGGTTCCTTTCTCCTGGTTTTGGTTTACACGTAAGAAAATCATTCGGTTATGTATTCTCTATGCGACTGGAATACCTTTACGGAATCGGTAAAGGACAAGCCTGGCGTATTGCGAACAACTTTTACAAGAACACGGCTTTATTTGACGCCGGTTACAACGCTCCTGTCAGGACTCCCGCTGGCCCGATCGCTTATGGATCGAGACTGGG
>JANOHQ010000443.1:0-2500 GCA_031406595.1 Chitinophagaceae bacterium | reverse complement strand
GATAAGGGCATCTTCAGTTTCGTTGATACCAAACCCACCGCAGATCAGGTGAGGCACAGTATCCACGTTGTACTTGTTCATAATTGCCGCACAGATGCTTTCTGTACCCGGTCTTTTTCTCACCACTACTTTTTCAAATGTGCCATCCACTCTTTTCTTGAAAACATGTTCACTGCGGTGATAAGTAACATTGATAAAAGCCGGCTTGAACTCCATCAACGGGTCAAGGTGGTTATACAATGCCTCGATCCCCTTTCCTTTCAGGGGTGGCAATACTTCAAAAGAGATCAGTGTGTCCTTCGCCTGCTTGATATGGTCTATTACCTTCATAAGGGTGCAAAGCTAATGATGCGGCGGCATTAGGCAAAACGGCGTTAAAGAATGTGATAATTCAGGCTGGAGGGCCTTTCATTAGTGCCCATCACCTATTTTTGCTTCCCATGTCAGTAACCATCCGCACAAACGGTCTTGTAAAAAAATACGGCAGCCGCACGGTCGTCGACCATGTTTCATTCGAAGTGAAGCAGGGCGAGATAGTGGGACTGCTCGGACCCAACGGGGCCGGTAAGACCACTTCTTTCTACCAGGTGGTGGGATTGGTGAAACCCGACGAAGGAAAAGTGTTTTTGAACGACCAGGACATTACCCAGCTACCGATGTATAAAAGAGCGCAGATGGGTATCGGTTACCTCCCCCAGGAAGCATCGGTATTCCGCAAACTAAGTGTGGAGGATAATATTGCCGCGATCCTGGAAATGACAAAACTGACAAGGCTTCAGCAGAAAGAAAAACTGGAAACCCTGCTGAACGAATTCCGGCTGCAGCATGTGCGCAAAAGCAATGGCGATGTGTTGAGCGGGGGGGAAAGAAGGAGAACCGAGATTGCAAGGGCTTTATCGGTGGATCCGAAATTTATTTTATTGGACGAGCCTTTTGCGGGTATCGATCCTATTGCCGTGGAAGATATACAGGCCATCGTAGCCAAACTGAAATACAAGAATATTGGTATCCTTATCACTGATCATAACGTAACAGAAACACTTTCCATCTGCGACCGTGCTTATTTGCTGATCGAAGGGAAGATCTTCAAGCATGGAACAGCCGAAGAACTGGCACAGGACGAGGATGTACGAAGACTTTACCTGGGAAGAAATTTTGAATTGAAACGAAAAGACTATCTCCACGAAGAAGCCATTAGAGCCGGCGAAGATGCTAAGCAACAGTAAGTTTCATTCGTTACTGTAATTTTCTCTATTTTGCTCCCCACAATGAAACTTCTCTCGCCTGCCATATCATCTCTTGCCCGTGCCCGGTTCTGGCGTATCGAAGCCTGGCGTAATAATCCACTGAATGCCCAGCGTGAAGTGCTACAGGAACTGGTTACTTCGGCCCAATACACCGAGTTTGGACGTAAATACAATTTTTCCAATCTATTTACCGTCCGTGAGTTCAAAGATGCGATCCCGATCCATGAATACAACGACCTGAAGCCCTATATCGAACGCATCATGAACGGCGAACAGAATATTCTCTGGAATACACCTATTTACTGGTTTGCTAAAAGCAGCGGTACTACGAGTGATAAAAGTAAGTTCATCCCGGTCAGTGATGAGAGTTTGGAGGATTGCCATTTCAAAGCAGCCAAAGATGTACTGACATTATATTACCAATTCAATCCCGATTCTGAATTATTGACAGGCAAAGGCCTGGTACTGGGCGGCAGTCATAATATCAACCCGATGAACAATGAAGCACAGTACGGTGACCTGAGTGCTGTATTGCTGCAAAACACGCCATTCTGGGGACATTGGCTGCGTACACCCGACCTTAGTATTGCATTGATGGATGAATGGGAGACCAAGATCGAAAAGCTGGCAGAAAGCACCATCAAAGAAAATGTTACGTCGATCTCCGGGGTGCCTACCTGGACGCTGGTTTTATTCAGAAGGATACTGGAGATCACGGGTAAAAAAACAATGGCCGAAGTCTGGCCTTCCCTTGAATTATACATGCACGGAGGCGTGTCCTTTGCACCCTATAAAGAACAATTTCAAAAACTGATCGGTAAGGATATCCATTACCTGGAAATGTACAATGCAAGCGAAGGATTTTTTGCAGCGCAGGATGTACCGGGAGAAGAGGGAATGTTATTGTTCACCGACCACGGAATTTTCATGGAGTTTATGCCGGTAAGTGAATACGGAAAAAAGGATCCTCAAACCATCGGGTTGCGGGATGTAGAGCCGGGTAAGAATTATGCACCCGTGATCAGTACCAATGGTGGACTCTGGAGATACCTGGTAGGCGATACGATCCAGTTCACTTCGCTCTCGCCCTTCCGGATCAAAGTATCAGGGAGGTTGAAACATTATATGAATGCATTCGGGGAAGAAGTGATCGTGGATAATACGGATAAAGCTATTGGTATTGCCAGCCAGCGCACAGGAGCGGTCGTCAATGATTATACCGCAGCGCCCGTCTATTTTTCTGAAAAAGCAAA
>JANOHQ010000100.1:0-12612 GCA_031406595.1 Chitinophagaceae bacterium | reverse complement strand
CTTCCAGGTCGGTGTTAAACCCTGCCATCTGTGTGGTCTCATTTTTTACCAGGTCGTAGTATAAAATGACCTTTGTTTGAGGGTTCATATGGTATGTATAACCAAATCCCAGCGTGTGAAATTTTACATCCGCCGGCGTAAGATTGGTGCCGGTTTTCCCGATCTCTGTTTTCTCCACTTTGATATTCGGGTCATACCAGTCGAACTTCACCATTAGCTGGTGTTTTACATTGATGATATTCTGGAGAAAAAGGAAAAAAGCCCCGTCATAATGACGTACATAAGTGGGTACAGGCAGGCCATTGGAATTGGGCAGTGTTCCAGGGTTACTCGTAGAGCCGGATGTACCCGGTTGTGTTCCAAACCAATACTCGGCTCTCCATTCTGTTTCGCCCCAGCCATGATGCAGTTTTACCTGGAGATCGGCGCCGTAGTAATGACGGGGCGAAGATCTTCCAAGATTTGCTGCGGCAGAGTCCACCACAAATATCTTGTCCCCATTGGCTGCCGTACCACTTTCAAATACATACTTGGTACCGTTCTTCCAGCCACCGCGCAGGTAAGAGAGGCCGCCGGTGATATCTAGTTTTTTAAGGATATAGGTTTTGATGAACAATCGTGATATAAGATCTTTGTGACTGTCAAAGTCCGTTGTACCGGACAATCCCTGCCCGTTAAAAAAACCGATATCGAATTTGATATGTGATAATTTATGTTTTTTTTCCTGTGGTTCAAAAGAGATCATAGCCCCGATATCTCTTTCAGAGGGCATCAGGATCTGTGACATTCTTCCCCGCTCCGGTGTTTCCCGGAAACTGGAAGAAAGATTCACCTCGTAACCAAAAGGTCTTGCAAATAAACCAGCTGTGAGAGAGAATATATTTCTATTCGTTTCAAACAGTTTTAAGAACATATCCCGGACCACCACTCCCCTTTCCGTGGCATCGATCTGGAATGAAAAAAGTGCTTTCGGGAATTTTGTTTTAGATGGAAGGATATAATCCAGTTTGATCCTCGCCCTCCGCAGCATAAAACGGCTGCTGGACAAAGGGGAAAAATTTCCCCCGGCAAAAGAAGCAGCCCCGTCGGACTGCGCTTTTTGAAATTGTGGCTGTATATAACCGGTAAAACGGAGGTTTTCGAATCGTTTGATCACAGGACGTACCGTGTCCTTGATAAAAAAGGAGGAGTCGATATCTGCCAGGTAGCGCTGGGAATGGGCAGAAAGGGTCATAAATAGTCCCAAAATGACCGCAAAAAACCGCTTAAATGAACCTTGTTTTGTGCAAAACATCATTCCTGCTTAAAATTCCTGTAAGATACAATAAGAACTCTTTGTTACTAAATCGTTACCCTAACTTTATTTCTATATTAATTAATTATTAATTCTCCGGTCTTGTAATTGCTACCCTTATCCCCCCGTAATTTCGTACCCCGATAAGTCTAAAAAAGAACAAAATAAAAATATAACCAATGGCACTACAATCCTTCCTCAAGATCTTCATGCCGAAGAACAGGATATTCTATGAACTGTTTGAAAAAGTGGCAAATAACGTAGCAACAATGGGTTCTATCCTGAAAGATGTGGTGGCAGAGCCTGATTTTGATAAAAGAGCTGCACTCATCACCAAACTGGAGGACCTGGAACATGCCAATGATGAGTTGACTCATAATATTTTCACCGAACTGGGCCGGAATTTTATCACTCCTTTCGACAGGGAGGATATCCATTACCTCGCCTCTTCCCTGGATGATATCGCAGATTATATTTATGCCGCAGGGAAAAAGATCAATTTTTACAGGGTGAACCCCAATGATACAGGTATGCAAAAATTTGCCGACCTGATCGAACAGGGAGCAGCCCAGGTGAAGATCGCCGTGGTGGAACTGCGGGACATGAAGAATATGCGCAACATCACCGAAGCCCTGGTAAAGATCAACAGCATCGAGAACCAGGCGGATGATATCTTCGATTTCAGTATTGAAAAATTATTCGATACCGAACCCGATGCCAAAGAAGTGATCAAGAAAAGAGAGATCTACCAGGTCATGGAGATCGTTACCGATAAATGCGAGGATGCGAGTAATGTGATAGAGTCTATCATTATTAAATACGCTTAAACCAATGTGGGAATGTGATAAATGTGAAAGTGTGAAAATGACAGTTCCTGGTTGCATGTATTTAATTTTCACTCCCGAAAGTAATCGGGATCCACATTCGGACATTTTCTAATTTTCTTTTATGACACCTTTTCTTATTACCATTATAGCCCTGGCCCTGATCTTCGACTATATCAACGGCTTTCACGATGCGGCCAATTCCATTGCAACGGTCGTATCCACTAAAGTACTTACGCCATTCCAGGCCGTACTCTGGGCGGCGCTGTTCAACTCACTTGCTTTTTTTATTTTCAAGGATCACGGAGTAGCGGATACGGTGGCCAAAACCGTTAAACCAGATCTTGTACAAGGTAATATGATGGTGGTGATCTTTTCCGGCCTGATCGCCGCTATTTGCTGGAACTTGCTGACCTGGTGGTTGGGCATTCCTTCTTCTTCTTCACACACATTGATAGGCGGATTTGCCGGTGCAGCTGTGGCCGCCGGTGGATTTGGAGCCGTTAATTCGCCAATCGTTCTTAAAACGGCTGCCTTTATATTTTTAGCCCCGCTGGTAGGTATGTTGATGGCCTTTATCATGTCGCTCTGGTTCCTGAGTTCCTTTAAAAAAGGTTGGTCCTCCAAAATTTTCTCTATCGGGATACTGATCTTCGTCGCGGTATTTCTTTACATGAATATCGAGACAAGGCCAGAAAAGATAAAAGACCTTTACGACTCCCACGTCATGAACGTGATCATGTTCTCCAAAAATTTCAAATGGATATTATTAGCATTTATCCTGGCAACCATGGCTACCTTCTCCTTGTACCTGAGCAACCTGAATGCGCATAAAGCGAATCAATGGTTCAAACGCTTGCAGCTGATCTCTTCTGCGGCATTCAGTATCGGTCACGGTGGTAATGATGCTCAAAAAGTAATGGGTATCATCATGGCTGCATTGATCGCGGGTAGCAGTACAACAGGCATCACCCATTTTTCACAGATGCCTAATTGGGTGCCCATAGCCTGTTATGCTGCGATCGGTCTGGGTACCATGAGCGGTGGCTGGAAAATTGTAAAGACCATGGGAACCAAGATCACAAAAGTAACTCCCTTTGAAGGAGTGGCAGCGGAAACAGCCGGTGCCATTACCTTGTTTGTTACGGAGGCATTGAAGATCCCGGTCAGTACTACCCATACCATTACCGGTGCGATCATGGGTGTGGGTGCTACAAAAAGATTATCCGCGGTCAGGTGGGGTGTAACGGTACACCTGCTCTGGGCCTGGATACTAACGATCCCGATCAGTGGTTTACTCGCTGCCGGTGTTTATTTTGTGGCGAAACTGTTTTTTTAGGGCTAAGAGTCTAGAAAGAGTTGAAAGGGGAAAAAGAGCAGAGACTGATAGTGCAGGTTACTATGTATTTTTAACAAGGCCGCCGATGCAGCGGTTTTTCAAGCAGTTAATGAAACGCAACGAAAGGGCTCCTCTTTCACCTCTTTTTAGACTCTTGCTATCAACATTCCATCGTATTAAAATAAAAATCCTGATTTTTGTCAGTCCGTAAGGACTCCTTTGGAGGATTTTTTATGAGCAAAATATTAGTAACAGGCGGATGCGGCTATATTGGTTCCCATACCATCGTTGACCTTATTGAGAACGGGTATGATGTGATATCGGTGGATAATAACTCCCGGTCCAATGCCCATGTATTGAAAGGCATCGAACAGATCACCGGTAAAAAGATCAAGAACTATAAAGTGGATCTCTGCAATTTCGATGACAGTTTCGCGATCTTCCAGGAGAACACTGATATCAGCGGTATCATTCATTTTGCCGCGTATAAATCGGTGGGAGAATCGGTGACCAAACCGCTGATGTATTTCGAGAATAATCTCAACTCGCTGATCAACCTGCTGAAATGTGTGCAGGAATTTCAAACCCCTCATTTTGTTTTTTCGTCTTCCTGTTCGGTGTATGGTAACCCCGATGAGATACCTGTTACAGAAAAGACGATTCCCAAACGGGCTGAATCACCCTATGCCTATACCAAACAGATGGGGGAGCAGATCGTTAATGAGTTTATCAAAAGCTCAGTCACCAAAAGTATACTGCTGCGCTATTTCAACCCGGCCGGGGCTCATCCTTCCATTGCTATCGGTGAAATGCCGGTCGGCAAACCCGAGAACCTTATTCCCGGGATCACACAGACCGCCATCGGTCGCATCCCCAAATTATTTGTACATGGCACTGACTACCCGACCCGGGATGGTTCCTGCATCCGCGACTATGTTCATATCTGTGATCTTGCCAATGCGCATACGCTATCATTACAATACTTAGAAGCCGGGAAGAATAGCAGCAATTGCGAGGTCTTTAACCTGGGCAGCGGAACCGGGATCTCGGTACTGGAAGCTATCACTGCTTTTGAAAAAGTGAGTGGTATCAAACTGAATTATGAAAAAGGCCCCCGCCGCCCCGGTGATGTGGTGGCCGTCTACGCTAATAATGACCTGGCCAAAAAATTGCTGGGTTGGAACCCCAAATTCTCGCTGGAAGAAATAATGGCTACCGCCTGGAAATGGGAACTGAGGCTTAAAGCAGACGAAACGGTGTTTGGGAGTGTGCCAGGAACTTTAAATTAAAAGCTAATAGTCTAAAAAGAGTAGAAAGAGAAAGGAGTAGAGTTTGAGAGCGCAGTTACTATGTCTTTTTTGCAGTGTCGCCAAATGCAGGGTCTTTCAGAAAGGAAAACCAGAATAGTAACTGAAGTGCAATGAGAGGGTTCCCTCTTTCAACTCTTTTTAGACTCTTAGCCTTGCAAGGCGCAGCCGTAGCAACTTCTCTTCTGTCTTTTGAGCTCTTAGCCTTACATTTGCCCAACCTAAATCTCACCCATGTTATTAAAGGAGATCCAGTCAACCGGAAATAAAGATACCCGTAGTGGTTTTGGAGATGGCATTGTGGAAGCAGCCCGGAAAAATTCCAATATTGTGGCCCTCACAGCCGATCTCGCCGGTTCATTAAAACTGAACCAGTTCATGAAAGAATTCCCGGAACGTTTTGTGCAGGTGGGTATCGCCGAAGCGAACATGATGGGTATCGCGGCCGGATTGACCATCGGCGGAAAAATTCCTTATACTACCACTTTTGCTAATTTTTCTACGGGCAGGGTGTATGACCAGATCCGGCAGTCGATCGCATACAGCGGAAAGAATGTAAAGATCTGTGCATCCCATGCAGGATTAACGCTGGGTGAGGACGGAGCCACACACCAGATATTGGAAGATATCGGGTTAATGAAAATGCTCCCGGGTATGACCGTGATCGTTCCCTGTGATTATGCGCAAACCAAAGCCGCTACCGAAGCGATCGCAGAATATATTGGACCGGTATACCTGCGTTTCGGCAGGCCTTCCTGGCCCATGTTCACCAAGGAATCAGATTTTAAGATTGGCAAAGCCCAGTATTTCTCCGAAGGAACTGATGTCAGCATCTTTGCCTGTGGCCACCTGGTATGGAATGCGATCCAGGCGGGTGTTATCTTAGAGGAAAAAGGGATCAGCGTTGAAGTAATAAATATTCATACCATCAAACCATTGGATGAAGAAGCCGTGTTGAGCTCCATCCGCAAAACAAAATGTGCTGTTACAGCCGAAGAACACAATATCATCGGTGGCCTGGGTGATGCGATCGCACAATGCGCCGCAAAGAATTTCCCTGTCCCGATCGAATATGTCGGTACAAAAGATACGTTTGGCGAAAGCGGTGTTCCGAAAGACCTGCTGAAGAAGTACGGACTGGATATACCCGATATCGTGCAAGCTGCTGAAAAAGTGATGAGCAGAAAATAATTGACTCCCGTGCAGGATGATGCAGATGTTACCGGAAGGTTACCGTTATCTTAAGAAGGTTTGAATGGATTTATAATTTATCACGCCGGTTATGTTGTTCCATATTAACTTCATCGACCGGGTCTGTGCCTTCTCCAGGCGTAAACAGCTTTTTCCTGTCACGATTGTTTTTGATTATCAGCAATACAATTAGTAATAAAGCTACGGCGACAATGATGATAATGGCGGTTTGCTTGTCCATATTACAAAATTAGTGTTTGTTAATTGGAATTCTTCAGGCCGCTACCTGCTTTTTATCGGGTAATAATTTATTTAACGCTCTCTCTGCGAAACCTACAAAAGGCAGGAACAGGATCACACCCATAATATTAAAAAGCATGTGTGCAGTGGCAACCTGTTGTTGCAACTCTGCCTTGTCCGATATTTTCAGAACCAATTTTACAAATAAAGGAAAGAGTAGTAAGGCTATCAGGATGGTAGTAACATTAAAGAATAAATGAAACAAACCCGTTTTCAATGCCTGCCGGTTCGCTTTGATCGTAGCCAGTAAGGTATCAGCACAAGTGCCCAGTTCCGCCCCCAGCATGACAGCAATCCCTGCTGCCAAAGTGATCAGCCCCTTCTTGGCAAGGGTAATAACCATTCCCACAGTAGCGGAAGATGATTGGATGATAAGTGTAACCAGTGCTCCTGTCCCCGCACCTGCATAGGGATTCTCCATTTGTAACATCCAGTTTGCGAACTGCGGGTTATCCCGGAACGGTTCTACACCACGTTCCATGGTATATAACCCGAAAAATAAAATACCAAAATAAATAACCGCCCGGCCCGTCTGCGTTACCCACTGCGCTTTGGCAAAAAATACCAGCATCATTCCAATGAAAATAGGAATAGGAGAAAATTTGCCGATGTCCAAAGCGATTAACTGGCTGCTGAAGGTAGTGCCGATATTGGCGCCGAGGACGATTCCGATAGCCTGGCGGAAACTGAGCGCTTTTGCTTTCACAAGCACGATGGCCATGATGATCACGGCAGAAGATGAATCAAGGATCAGGGTGATGATAATACCGGTAAGAATGGCCGTGAACAGGTTACGGGTACATTTCGAAAGTATCTTCTTTGCCTTGTCTCCCAGCAATTCCTTTAATACATCAGACATGTGTGAGATGGCATACAGGAATAAACCCAGGCCGCCGAGGATAATGAGGATGGTCTCCATATTCACAGTAAGATATTATTTCAATGTTAACTCAATATTATTTTGTTACCCTACTTTTACTTTCCAAAATCAAATTTGAGAAATGAACTACCAGGACTTATATCCCGTGTTTGTAACGAAGGATCTGCAAGCCACGAAAAAATTTTATACGGAGTGGCTGAATTTTGAAACTTACTTTGAAGCCAGTTTTTTTATTTTGCTGGTAGCATCAGGCCCAAAGCAATTTAGTCTTGGCTTTATTGACGAAGTACATCCATCAACACCTCCCACCATGCCGGCAATGGATGCCAAATCAGGGGTGTTCCTGACTTTGCAGGTGGAGGACGCTCAGGCAGAATATGAAAGGCTTAAAAATGCTGGCTTAGAAATTTACTACCACTTAAAAGATGAAGCCTGGGGGCAAAGAAGATTTGGGATCATAGATCCAAACGGTATGTATATTGACCTCGTAGAACAAATCAACCCTGAAGAGGGTTTTTGGGAGAAATACCCGGCCGCTATATGATCGGGACATTTCTTCCCTACCAATAAGGAGAGCCTTCAAATGAAGGCTCCCGATGTTTGACATCTCTGATTGGAAACTTTTGTTATTACTATTAATCTCCCAAGACTATACAAATAGCCGGTGTTTTTAATTATAAACACAGTAAGCATATTCTTGTGATTAGGTAGTGGGTCACCCGATAGCTATCGGGTTTGAAATTCTTGCGTCCCATCGGGACACCTTTTGGGTAGAGTGATCCGGGAGTTTTCCATGATGTCCCGTAGGGACATATTGTGCGATCCAATGTTATTATCCTGTTGCACAAATCGTTCCTACGGAACGATGTCAAACGTCTTCTATACATAGCTACCCATAAAATGTCCCTACTGGACAGAATTGATTTCAAACTGATCCACAACCGCTGGTTAACCAGATTTTTATTGTACAACAATTTTTCCACTAAAATAAGCCTGGCTGTTCTTATCAGTCACTCTTACGATAAAGATCCCCTTGCTCGTTAATGGAGGCAGGCTTATAGCAACAATGCTGTTTTTACCACCTGCGGCACTTACCATTTTTGATACTACTTTCTCCCCTCTTGCATCAAGTACATCAACAGTATAGTTTCCCGCTTCCATATCCAGGAACTGGATCTTGAATTCATTCGATGTAACAGGATTGGGAAATAACTGGATCCGGGTGCCCGCAATATTTTCATTACTGACGATCATTTCGGGCAGCTCCCTATGTTCATGTTCTCCCTTTTTAAGAAGATTACCGGAACCAAGGTCAGCGGTATGCCAGGCATTGCTTGCATGAAGCCTATGTGCCGCCAGGGAATTAAGAGAAACGGTATAAACATCGGAAGCATCTAAAGAACTGACCAGTACCAGTTTCTTGCTTTGTCCATCCACCGATACGCCATTGGTGGTAAAATTTTCAGGAAGACCAGATATATTGCCGATATATTTGGCCACAAGAGTTCTTAGTTTGATCCTGAAAACATTGTTACGTAAGGTGACGAGGTAAAGGTGACCATCGTCATCCGCTACGATATCCCCTCCATAGCTTCCACAAGATTCATGAACAGATACTGCATTGCCGGGAGCATCCTGCAGCGACCCCAGTTTGGTAACGGAAGGATTGTTCCCGGTAGAAAAACGGAATAGCGCTTTACCATTGTTGGTAAGTGCATAGCCCTTATCGTCATCCCCTATTACCATCCGCGTAATAATATTACCCTGGTCGGGAGTTTTGGGAACCAGGCCGGTAAAGTTATTGGCTACTGTATGTATCCGCAGTGTGCGCAGGTCTACATAGCTGAGGCGATCGATCAGCATAGGGGTGAAATAGATCCGCTTGTTTTTTTTATCGTGTGCAATTGCTGCTACCCCGTTTGGTAAATTATTTACAGGCAATGTATCGCTCCCGCTCAAAAGACGCAGCATCGGGTTGCCATACTGCCCTGTCCTGAGATCGACGGTACGGAGCCAGTTCCATTTTGTTCCTTGTCTCACTGAATCTGTAACAGCATAGCCAATATGCGGGGATTGCGCCCCGGTTGTCAATCCATTGAAAAGTAAAAGAGCCATTCCTAATCTATAATGTAAAATATTTTTCATAAAGAGGTTTCAAAAAATGAATAAGAAAATTTACAAAGCAATTTACCAATGTTGCACTTATTCCGAAATGAAGTTATTATGAAAAGAATGTGTTGTCATTATTGCCCGCTGTCCTGCACTATCGTTAAAATCTAAACGGTGAATCCTGGTTTGCCCGCAAGAATCGAAGTGGATAAAACAAAGAACGGCCATCCGCCAGCTGCGGATGACCGTTTTCTGTTAATTCCGGACTATAAATTAATCTGCTTTTATCAATCGCACTACTTTGCGTTGTCCGCCCTGGACCACTTCAGCAAAGTATATTCCGTTCGTCCATCTTGCATCTCCCACTTTCAGGCTGGTGTTTATTCCCGTCTTATGCGTTGAAAGCAGTTTACCATTGACATCCATGATCCTTACGGATACCGGTGTCTCCAGGTCGTTGCCTTTTACAATAAGCGTGAAATAATCCCTGCTTGGGTTTGGAAGAACATTCACCGTCAATTCACCTTCAACTACTTCCTTCACATCCGTTAGCAGTTCACCAGAGCCTTTGACGATCGCAGGACATCCAACTTCCGTAATAGCCCACTGTTCATTATAGTTGTTGCCATGGCCACGCTGCTCAACTCTTGCTCCATCGGCACTACTTGAACCAGCAACTGACGCAGCTTTGCCGCTATGTTTGGCTTTAGCCACAAAGTATGAACCATTCGCAGTTATACTCCACTTTTGGTGGTTTCCACCAGTATAATTATTCTGCTGAATATTGGCACCGTTGCTTGTGCTTGCGCCTGCCACTTCCAGGGATTTGTCGCTGTTGACGTTGATTATCCTGGCGTAACCAGGTTCAACTTCTATAGCTTTCCATATCTGGCTGGCTGCTCCTGTATAGCTGCGTTGTTCAACAAGCGCACCATTAGCTGTTGAGCCGCCGGTTACAGTTAAGGCCTTTCCGCTATGACGTGCAATAACCTTAAAGCAAGGATCACATACGGGCTGCGCGATAGTAACCGAAGCTACTTTAGCACAACCTTTCGCATCTGTCACTGTAAAGGTCCATGTGCCAGCGCCTTTGGTGAATGTACCTGTTCCGCTGTATGGAGCAGTTCCGCCACTTGCACTAACCGTTACTGTTGTTGTTGTTCCTCCACATGGTATTGCCGGAGCAGTCGCTGTTACCACCAGTTGTGCAGGCTGTGCAATCGTAACCGAGGCCACTTTGTTGCAGCCTTTTGCATCTGTTACTGTGAAGCTCCATGTACCGGCACCTTTGGTGAATACACCTGTTCCTGTGTAAGGAGCAGTTCCACCGGTTGCTGTTACCGATACTGTTGTTGTTCCACCATAACAATTGATAGTACCTGCTGTTGCGGAAGCAGCCAGTGTTGAAGTTGAAACGATCACTTCATCCGTAGCTATACAACCACTGCAATCTGTTGCAGTAACAACATATGTACCTGCTGTTGAAGCAGTGATGCTTTGGGTAGTGCCTACTGTAACACCATTCCTCTTCCACTGGTATGCTACATTGCATACGTTAGGGGGGCAAGAGTTATACTTCAGCACTTTGACATAGTCAAATAACCCCTCTATCGCCGGGCCGAACACGCTGTTCGACACGTAAGATTCGATAGAATAGGTGAGAGAAGTGGTACCACTTGTCACACTGGGTGCGTTCTTGGTGATGATATCCAGGTTTGGACCAGCCTGGCCCCGGAAATTATTGGTATCCGCATCCAATACACCTGCAATTCTCAGCCTTTCTCCTTTATACATATCGCCTTCAAATGCAACGATAGTTAAGGTTGCATTCGCATTGCAATTAGCAGGAACGCTGATATTATTGATGGTAGTCGAATAGGTACCGGCCGGGTAAGTAAACTGGAATTTCTCTGTATTGACATGTATCCTGGCAGCCGGCAGTGTGGCTTTCTCGTAGATTACGGTCATCGCCCATCCGCCGTAAGCAGAATTATCAAAGCAATAAGGACTTCCATTACTCCAGTTCAGGTCAGTTACTGTATAAGTGCCTGAAGCTGTTACCATGCCTGTTACATCTTTCCTTCCGGCGAAGTAATTAAATCCACCAGACCTTGCAAAGGTCTTGGTTCCATCTGCTGTTACAGAAGCACCATTCAGTTTTACCTGGTTATCCAGGCTTCCTGAACCTGACCAATACAAGTATGCTTTCTTAACGACAGCACCTGCAGGGATTGTCAGTGTTTTGGATGAAGTGGCATTTTTGTTACAGTTATTCCTGTCCTCTGATTGGCTGAACGTATTACCGATAGTGATCTGATCAATGTTACCACTAAACAGTCTCATATCAGCCGTGCTGCCTGAAACTTCTGTGAACGGGGTAGCAGGCGGAGTTCCCGCTGATACACCAGCAACACTGGCAGATAATACAACACTTGAAGCATTATCACATAATACCTTGTCAGGACCAGCACTTACTATGAGCTCACAACCACTTGAAAGCACCGTTGTAGTTGCAGTAGCTGTGCATCCTCTTGAATCGGTAACAGTAACTGTATACGCACCCGCTGCTAAGCCCGTAGCCGTTTGCGTGGTTTGACCACCCGGAGTCCACAGGTAAGTATAAGGTGCAGTACCTCCGGTTGGATTGGCGGTTGCTGTTCCATTTGCTCCGCTTGTTGCAGCGGTTGATGAAGCAGTTACTACTAATAAGGCCGGTTGTACAACGGTTACTGATGTTGTACCAGTGCAATTATTGGCATCTCTCACAGTCACTGTGTAAGACCCTGCACTAACTGTAAACACATTGCTTGCCTGGAAGGCTCCGCCATTCAGACTGTACTGGTAAGGTGCTGTTCCACCCGCGCCGGTAGCAGTAAGTGTGGTCGTGCCGCCAAAACAAGCGATTGCACCCGTTACAGCTGATACGGTTGGCGATGCAGGTTGTGCATTCACCGTTACAGTAGTAACAGCAGAGATACAACCAGCAGCATTTCTTGCTGTCAGTGTATGTGCTCCTGCTGAAACTGTATAACCACCTGCCGGGTACGCTGCATAAGCGCCACCGTCAAGGCTGAATGTCAATCCTGCCGTAGCCGAAGTGATAGTGATCGTTCCGGTTGCTACAGCACATGTTGGTTGTACAACACTAACTGTTGGCGCTGCCGGTGTTGCAGGCTGAGCATTCACCGTTACAGTCGTAACAGCAGAGGTACAACCAGCAGCATTTCTTGCTGCCAGGGTATGTGATCCTGCTGAAACAACATAACCACCTGCCGGGTACGCTGCATAAGCGCCCCCGTCAAGGCTGAATGTCAATCCCGCTGTAGCCGAAGTGATAGTGATCGTTCCGGTCGCTACAGCACATGTTG
>JANOHQ010000428.1:0-5545 GCA_031406595.1 Chitinophagaceae bacterium | reverse complement strand
CGTTGCTAATACTATTTTGTATACAGGTTCCATTCAACCCCCCCGAAAACTGGATACCCTGGGCGCAGGTAAGGCCACTGCTATATCCCACAAAAGCACCACTGGTTGTAAGATTGGTAATAATATTATTGCTGATGTTATAGGTAGCGGTAGTGCTGATTGCTGTACTACCAATAATTCCCCGCACAAAACCACCTGTACCCGTACCATAACTTGCAAAATTCTGGACCGTATTATTGGTGACGCTTAAGATAACAGGTGTAGCGGTAACACTAATACCGGTTGCGATAGAACTGCCTGTTGTAGTAACCAGGGTTCCTGCCCGCATATTGTCTACGGTGCTGTTACCAACTGTATTCCCGGTGATCGTCATAGAAGCGGCGACCCCGGAAATACTGACACCAACAACGCCACCGGCCACAGCTGCTGTTGCACCGGTACTCGTGAACCCGCCAATTAAATTATTTTGAATAAGGATCGTCCCTGTAGAAGAAGAATGGACACCAACGATCACACCTTGCGTGGTGGTGGGTGTAGCTACGAGTGAACCGGTACCGGAAGTTGACCCGATCGTATTGGGTGTAACGTTACCCGCATTTACGTTACCAGCAGTGATATTGATACCGCAGAGAATACCATTGGTTGTAGCCGCGCCGCTTGATGTAGCAAGGCTGATACCGGCTATCGTATTCCCCTGTACCGATGTGGCCGTAGTAGTACCTACAGCAAGGTTGATAGCGATGAGACGTGTGGCAACAGTACCCGCCATCGTATAAACCCCTGTACCAGCTGCAGTGGCAAAACCGATCGTATTTCCTGAAACGATATGGCCGTTTCCGGAACTGATGGATATACCGTTATGAATATTCGATGTTGTATATGTACGGGTAGCCGTTTGGAAAAGACGGTTATTGGAAATGGTCCAGTTGGTATTATTGGCCGCGACCAAAATACCAGAGGTCAGCAAGCCAGCGCTGAAATAATCGGATACATTACAACCACTGATCGTATTACCGGAATTCTCGAATGTGGCCGTTCCCGCAGAAAACACTGCGTTTACCGGGAACGTAGCACCAGCCCCATTGATCGAACTGTTGCTGATAGTATTATTGTCATTACCTGTGGCGGTACCGGCAGAAAAAAATACTGTTCCGAGAGATGCACTGGCAGAAGCGCCGCTGATGGTACAATTGGTAACAAGGTTACCTGATGCATCATTAATGAAACGTATGGTGGATGTATTCGTTAAGCCACTGGTACTGGCATTGGAGATCGCTAATGAATTACCACCGGTATTCAAACCGTTAATGGTCACATTGTCTGCACCGTTGAGATCGATCAGCGGCGCGGCCAGGGAACCCGATATAGTGCGGGAAGCACCACCGGATGGAGTGATGCTCAGGCTGGTCCATGCACCTGCATTCAGGACGGCACTGACAGTCTCCGTTGTATTACCTGCTATGGTAACCGTAATATTTGCTCCGGTTTGTGCACCGCCATTAATGGCCGTAAAGGCAGTACCAAGGTCGGGGTACGAGCCATTACCGATTAGAGCACCGGCGACATTTACATTTTGTGCGTTGGAAACCGCTGCGAATGCGAAAGCAAGCAGCAGGAAGTAAATTTTCCTCATAATCAGAGTTTGGTGGTTGAATTAGGTAGCGAAGCTTTTTAAGCTTCAACTGCCCAAGATATTGTTTTTTTTATTCTCACCAAGTTTTCGTCAATCTTTTTAAGTGACCGGGGAAAGACCTTGTACGCCAGGCGAATGAACCGGTGACAAGAGCGAGGGACCTTTCTCACAGAGCCGATAAAAAAAGCCGGCGAGTGGATCGCTGGCTTTATGCAAAGCAGTATATAATCCGATAATCTATAACTGTTTGAGTATCTCTTCAATGGCCTTGTCCAACTGCGGGTCGCGGCCATTGAGCTTATCGGTGAAACTATTGATCACCAGTATATCCGGTTGCACCCCTGACATCTCAAGATCCTTTCCATCCAGGGTATAACAACCCCATCCCGGCATGCGCACAGTAGAACCATCGACCAAACCAATACCACTGGTGAAGATGATCCACCGGTAAGTGCCGTTACCAATGATCGTTCCCAGCTTTAATGCCTTAAAACCCTGGGCGGTCATTTCCGCATCACTCAACGACTGCTCATTGGTCAGTAAAATGATCGGCTTATCAGATGGATTGAAATTCGGCTGCGGTGATAGCATCCCTTCCCGGTATTTCCACTGGAGATAGGTCTTCTGGGATAGGAACTTCAGCACTTCATCATGGACATTGCCACCAGTATTATAACGGAGATCGAAGATCAATGCCTGTTTCTTATTCAACTCCTGTGTCATATCAATGATGAACTGGTCCAGCTCGCCCTGCCCCATATTCTTCATATAACCATAAGCGATCTTCCCTTTCCCCTTCTCCTCTACCCTTTTTTGATTGTTATCGATCCATTCGTCATACAGGTTATTGAACAGGCTGGCCTGCGGGTGAATTTTTACTTCGACCGGTTGCCCATTGCGGATGAACGATAGTTTCAACTCCCTGTCCAGCGAAGGCCGGGTGAAATAATAGTTACGATCCGTCTTCCCTTCCACCGGCTCATCATTTACTTTCACCAGTACATCACCCGGTTTGATATCGATCCCTTTTTTATCGGCGGCAGAACGTTTGGCCACATATTTTACTTTGTAAGGCTCATTATCATCAAAAATGATCCCGGTCTCCATGGTGCGGTTCTGCAACACGATCGTTTCATCATCGCCAAAAGTGCCAAAGCCCTGGTGAGAGGAGTTCAGTTCACCCAGCATATCATTGAGCATCAGCCGGAGATCTGCTCTTGTATTCAGGTGGGGAACAAACTGCTGGTAATAATCCCTTGTCTTCTTCCAGTTGAGTCCATGGAATTTTTCATCATAGTAGTTCTCTTCCATCTGTGCCCATGCTTCGCCAAACATCTGGGTGAATTCTTCCGAAAGATTCCGGCGAAATGTATAACTGATGGCAATGGGATCTACTTTGTTTCCTTCGATATTCAGTTTATTGATAGTACCGTTGAACAATACATAGAACTTATCGCTTACCTCCACGATTTCGAATCCGAAACTGTTATCGGTTCCATTGATCTTTTCTATTTTATTCTGTTCAAAAGGTTCTATCACGGTTTTCCATAAAGCATTACGTCCTTCGCCATGACTGCTGGTGTACAGTACGGTCGTTTTATCTGCTTTCTGGTAAACAAATTGCAGGAACTGTGCTCCGAGTGTGGGCCCTACCAGTTCCATCCTCTCCATGATCAGTTCGGTGTCAATCACAAGAGGTTTGTTAGCAGCAACACTGTCAGCCGCGGCGGCCGCTGCTGCCGCTTTCTTAGCTGTATCTTTTTTCTCTTCTTTAAACAATTCGTTGAACTTATCGATCCGGTAAGGTTCATCCAGGTTCTCCAGGGGCAAACGATATATCCTGGCATTGGGCATTCCGAAAGGATACGCTGCTTTTAAGCGTTGAGAAGTAAGATAAATGGACTTACCATCCGTTGACCAGAGGGGGCCTGCTTCTGTAATACCCGTATTGGTAAGGTTGGTCGTCTTGTTCTCTTTTATATTATATACAAAAACATCCTGCTCGAAATTCCTGTAAGCGGTGAACAGCACATAGTCCTCGTTCGCTGAAAAACCGGGTTTACTGTTCTGGAATCCCCAGATCTCATCTTTGACGATCGTTTTGCTTTCCATGGTCTTCAGATCCATCAGCCTCACTTCATCGCGGCCACTCAGGTAAACCGCTTTTGTTCTTTTTCTGCTCAGTACGATCGAACGGTTATTTTTTTTATCCGTGGTCAATTGTTTGACCGCGCCATTACCATCGGCCCCGATCGAATACCAGTTGGTATACCCATCGAGGGTCTGGTTGAACAACAGCGTCCTGTTATCACTCAGCCATTTTACTTCCCGCACTCTTTCTGATGATTGGCGGTTGAGCTGGCGGAGGAATTTTCCCTCGATATCACTAACAAACAATTCACCTCTTGAAACAAACGCCATCTTCTTCCCATCGGGTGATATATCGAAAGCAGTGATATTGCCTCTGACATCAAAATCCTTTTCTTTGGGTAATGTATTATTCCGGATAATGGCGATATCCAGTTTTCTTTCTTTATCAGTGTTTACATCATAGATCCAGAGCTGGTAATCCTTTTCAAAAACAATCTTACCTCCATTTGCATTTACCTGTGGTGAGCGGATGGAGGAAGTAAATCTTGTCAGTCCCTTTTTTTTGCCCTTATCCAGTGTATAGAGATTGTATTCTCCATTTGCTTCATCCGAGATAAAATAGATATGCCCGTTCTTATCGATGGTGGCGCCAAAATCCTTTCCTTCCCAGTCGGTGTATTTGCTGTGTTGTTTTGTTTTGGAGTTATAGGATTGGATATCGGGATTGAAAGGGCCTTTATACCTTTTCCGTTGTGCCTGGTTGCTGCTTTCCCAGGTATCATTAAAAAATATCTCGCCGGTGGAAGGATGCTCGACCAGGTTATGATCGTACTGGAAAAAATAATTACCAAAAACTCTCACAGGTGTACCGCCCTCCGCACCAACCTTGAATCCTGCGGTTTGCCCCATCCGGCCGCTGTTGAAATAAATGGATTTTGAATCCCAGCTCCAGCTTGTTACATCATCTGCTCCGCTATGAAAAGTGATCTGTTTTACTTCGCCGCCATTGACTGGTATTATATATACGTCGGCGTTGCCATACTGCCGGCCGGTAAAAGCGATCCATTTCCCATCGGGGGAAACACGGGCTGAGGTTTCATAGCCTTGCATGGCCGTGAGACGGGAGGCTTGCCCGTCGTTCACATTCGCTTTCCAGAGATCCCCTTCAAAGGAGAAGACGAGGGTTTGTCCATCGGGACTCAGGGAAGGGTTTGATAAAAAATATGCTTTATTCTCCTGGGCTGTAGTAGAAAGCGAAAACAGGGAAGCAAGCAGTATTGCCGCGAACAGTCGTTTCATTGCAGTGGTTTTAGTGGTGGAAAATTACGATGCCGGCGTCTTACTACAATACCGCTTGTAAATAAAGAGTGTAATGAGTCCGGAAGTCGGGGAGACCGAAAGACGAGTTCGACTTAACGATGCATGGAAAACTCATTCCGCAGGATGAATTTTTCCTCCCCGTCAAATCTCACTTCTTTGCGGCTGATGAATGTTTTTTTCCCAATCGTATAAATATGTTTGATCGTGGCTTTGCGGTTATCGTTGCCATCGACCCCGGGTTTTTCAGTGACGATCTCCAGGTTACCATCATCGTTCTTTTGCTTCGCCACGACCATGGCCGCATCGATCTGTGATCCGTTGTTGCTGATCACTACCGTATCATTCCCGTTTGCTTTTGGTTCATTGGGGTATTCAAGAGCGAGGATGAGCTGATGCTTATCATTCTTATTCTTACTAATGGTGATATTTGCCGGCATGGTATAAGGTTTACCGCTTTTGTAATCGAGATAGGTCAGCGATCCTTTCCATTGCCCAAACGCA
>JANOHQ010000426.1:0-8769 GCA_031406595.1 Chitinophagaceae bacterium | reverse complement strand
CATCAATGATCACCACGTCCCTGTTCGTTACATCCCCTATCACCACCATGCTGGCGATCTCGTTGGCCCGTTTCCGGTGCTTGTCGCAGATCACCATTTCAGCATTAAAATAACTGGCAATTTCCCTTATACGGTTAGTTGCTCCCACGTCAGGGGCCGCAAAGGTAAGGTTTTCCAGCCGCAGATTCTCTATATAAGGGATAAAAACTGCATGACTGTCGAGGTGGTCAACCGGGATGTCAAAATACCCCTGGATCTGCGGAGCGTGAAGGTCCATGGTGATCACTCTATCAGCCCCCGCAGCTACTAACATATTGGCTACCAGCTTACTGCCAATTGCCACCCGGGGGCGGTCCTTCCGGTCCTGGCGGGCATAACCATAATAGGGGATAACTGCGATGACTTTATCGGCAGAAGCTCTCCGGGCTGCATCGATCATCAGCAGCAGCTCCATCAGGTTCTCGGCAGGGGAAAATGTGCTTTGGACGAGGAAGACATAGTCGCCCCGTACACTTTCTAGGAAAATGGGGCTTATTTCACCGTCGCTGAAGCGCTGGATATTGACCTTGCCCAGCTTGGTCCCGTATTTTAAGCAGATTTCTTCGGCTAACTGTTGAGAGCCGGTTCCGGAAAAAATTTTCGCAGTTTGCATGGCTTAAAAATGTGTCCAAAGGACTCCCTTTGGATCGGCGAAGATATTACTATCGCCGGAATAGCCATTGACTGCTTTCAAAAAATTGACCGCAAGCAGGCTTATTAGCGCATCACCACCGCTGTTCCCTGCTCTGCTGGCTTTTCTACAGGAACGGCCTTGTTGCTACTTATTTTGGCAGGACGGGCATTACAGCTGTAAAAAAGGGAAGAACAGATAAAAATGGAGAATAACAGGGCTACAACATACAAGCCGGCAAAGTAAAGGATGGGGTGAAGGGATCCCATCGGGGTAAATGATTTGGATTTCATACTATTGGATTTTTGGTTTTTCTCCCGCATTTGCGGGATTGTTTTTTTCCCGGTTTTTTTTGTCCGGATCAACATTGCTATACTAAAAGTATTATCTACTCTTGTTTCATGCAAGAGCACAAGTACTCAATTAAACAATGGGCAAAAGACGACCAGCCAAGAGAAAAGTTACTACTCAAAGGTGCTGAAAACCTCAGCAATGCTGAGTTACTGGCCATCCTGGTACGAGACGGCAGCAAGGAAAAAACGGCCCTGGATCTGGCCCGGGAAGTGCTGAAACTCGTGAAAGACAACCTCGGTGAACTGGGTAAACTCTCCCTGCAGGAACTGATGAAAATAAAGGGGATCGGGGAAGCCAAGGCCATCACTATTGCTGCTGCCCTGGAGCTTGGAAGGCGCCGGCAATCGGCCTCCCCGCTGGAAAAAACGGCTATCAGCTCCAGCAGTGATATTGCCCGCTATCTCCAGGTCCGGTTAAAAGACTACCGGCACGAGGTCTTTGCCGTACTATTCCTGAACAGGGCCAATAAGATCAATCATTTTGAGATCGTAAGCGAAGGCGGTATTACAGGCACCGTGGCCGACCCCCGGGTCATCCTGCGAAAAGCACTCGAACAGGATGCTGTTAACATCATTCTTTGCCATAACCATCCTTCCGGTAGCCTGAAACCCAGCCGGGCGGATGAGCAATTAACAGTTAAAATAAAGGAAGCTTCCCGCTTTCTCGACATCACCGTACTGGACCATATCATTGTAAGCGAAGACGGGTATTATAGTTTTGCAGATGAAGGACTGTTATAATCAACAGATAATAACGGGAAGATGATAGTTTGTCCCCTATCCATCATAGATCACTATAAACTGCAGTGATTACTTATTAAGGTATTCAAAGACCTTCCTGAAGGCTCCGTCGGTATTGATAGCAAAAGCATCGTCAGCGATCAGCCCCGACAGATTGTTTACACCTTTGAATTCCTTCACGACGTTCGCTGTACCCGCTTTTATCTTTTTCAATTTCTTATCAGTACCGGAATAAAAATATTCAGCCACAAGATCAAACTGGCGAAGATCGGGTTGTATATAGTTGCTGGAAACATAACCCAGCTCAGATCTGTATTTTTTATAGATACTGAACTTGCTACCGGCAAACACTTCCTGGAAATAGGAATTCTCTTTACTGCCGATAAGTGGACCATACACGAATTTTACCGGGCTGCTGATCCCCATTTCTGCATTGCTGTGCAATATAAAGGAGTCCACTTCACCCGGCTCTTTCACGAGAAGCCTGTCCGGGTTGGATGTAGAATAAAATCCGAGTTCCTGGTTATAGGTATTGAAACTAAGAAAGATATTGTACGCCGTTGCTTCTTTCGAAAACATATCTCCTTTATTTCTTCCTCCAAATAAATTGGGGCTGCCCTTTACCTTATAAGCGCCAACAACCGTAAACACGCCTTCATCGGTTCTTTCCTGCAACAAGCGGTTGTGCCGCATGGCAGGGTCCGGGGCGGGATCGAATTTAAAATCGTAATTGGGGGCTACAACTCCTGAAACCGGTTGCGAGAGCTGTGCAAACGACCCCGTAGAAAAAACAGTGACAATGGCGAGACTGATTGTGGTGAGGTAAGATGCTTTCATAAAACAATTTACTAATTATTCAACACAAAAGGAAGCCATTCATCAAGTCGCAATTACCAGGACAAGTGATTTAAGCCTGGGCGGTCGGCCCACCGAAATTCATCGGGAGTTGTATCTCTTCCAGGTCCTTGATAGCCCCGTTCACGGATTCATATTTCTGGATATTCTCGTTGATCGCCTTCATAAAGCGTTTGGCGTGCTGGGGGGTCAGGATGATCCTCGACTTCACCTTACTCTTGGGAGTTCCGGGCATCACATTCACAAAATCGATCACAAACTCGGCATGAGAATGCGTAATGATGGCCAGGTTGGCATAGGTTCCCTCCGCCACTTCTTCGGAGATCTCGATATTCAGTTGGTTGGGGACTGGTTGCTGTTGATCAGACATGAGTTTGAATTATTGATTGAGGTATTCAAAGATCTTTCTAAAGGCATCGTCCGGGGCCATGCTGAAAGCATCGTTGCCCACGATCCCCGAAAGGTCTTTTACACTCTTGAACTCCTTTATTACATTGCTATTGTTGGCCTTTATCTTCTTTACCGTTTTCTTCTCCGTATCGGTATAATAATAATCAAATGAAAGGTCGAACTGGCGAAGTTCCGACTGGATATAATTACTGGAGACGATGCCTAGTTCTGATTTGTATTTTTTATAAATGCTAAACCGATTCCCGGCAAATAGTTCCTGGAAGAATGCCTTCTCTGAACTCCCGATTGCCGAACCGTAAATAAATTTCAATGGTGTCAGTAAACCGATCTCGAGGTTGGGCTGTATGAAAAAAGAATCAGCCTCACCGGGTTCTTTTATAAGGGCATTATCGGGGTTAGCAGTAGAATAGAATTCAACTTCCTGGTTGTAGGTATTGTAGCTCAGGAAAATATTATAGGCTTTGGCTTCGGACGAAAAAAGATTGCCTTTATTTTTCTCTCCAAAAAGATAAGGGCTGCCCACTACTTTATAGTGGCCGATCTGTTTATAAACTCCTTCGCCGGTCTTTTCCCTGAGTAACCTGTTGTGGTTGAGTGCCAGGTCGCCATTGGGCTGTGCAAAAGCGGCCAGTGATAAAAGGGATGCGGACAAAAGGGATAGTAAACGGGGTGTAGTATTCATGGATTATTTTTTCGGACTTAAAAATACAGGTAATCGCCGAAAACAAGGGCAAATAACTGTTAATATACCGGCCAAAATAAAAAGGGACCGTTTAGTAACGGTCCCTTTTCAAAAAAATCAAGAAATATTATCTCGGTCCTTTATAAGTCAGTGTATCATAGAACCGACGGAGATTATTGCCATTATACTGGAAAACCAGGTACATCTTTTTAGGTCCTACCTCATACCTGTTTACAATTGGGCCGTCAGGGTTGGCATCGGCAGTTGCATCCATTGTAACCATATCTAACGCAACTGCATTGGCAGGCATACCGGTTACACCTGTACAAAGATCAGTAGCAGGGTTAAAATTAAAGTTTGGTGAAACAGCAGGGCCATACCAGTTTACAGCACCCACTCCGATTCCTATGGGCTGACCGAAGTCACCGCCATCAGGCCAGAACATAGCTACAGAAGAAGGTCCTGTTGTCCACATTTCCACTTCTGTAGTGAAGGGGAATGTATACGGTGCACGGTTGTGATATCCTTTCAGTTCATATACACCATCGTACTTGTTCTTCAACGATACTTCGATGAACAGGTCGTCCAGGTTCGATGCGATCACATAACCACCAGTTACCGAAACTATGCTGATACCAAATCCATATGACTGGTTAGGATCCAGGCTGCTGGTATTAGGGAAATTGATCGGTATCTGCGCATTCCTTTGGCCTGCAGGGATAGTTACTGTAAGTCCAACACTAAATAAAGAGGGACTCAACGCCAGGATATTAGTATTATTGGCCGTGTTATACGCTGTTCTTAAATTGGGATTCAACGCCAGGGTGATTACGATGTCATTGGGAGCAGGCGAACCTGATTCCAGGTTTACATACACAACTCCATTAACAACCTGCGCAACAGCGCTCAGATCAATACCAATGGTGTACTTGGCAGCCTGTGCTCTTGGAAATCCAACACCGGCGGGTTGTGAATCCGGATCATTGATACCATAAGTGCCGTTTTCAAAGCCTTTGTCTTTCAAACAGCTTGTGAATAATAAAGTCACAGCTGCGAAAGCGGTAAGTGATGATAATATTTTTTTCATATTTCTTGTTTTTTAGAATAAACGAAGTTAATTCAAATCCCAGAATATTTTGCTGGCCGTTGTAATTCCCTGTGGAGCGTTCGCCGGGTTATAGTTATACTCTGTTTGCGGATACAAATACCTCACCGGGATTATCGCGCCCGGAGGCAACTGTGGTGACACAGACAATACAGGTCCTGCAGCGTATCCACCCGCTGTACCATAGGTAAAATGGGTAGTTGATGCTCCTGGAAGCGTTGATACCGAGGAGAATGGAACCCTTCTGTAATCTGTCCAAACTTCCAGTGTATTGATACCGTTCAAAGCAAACCATTTCTGGGAGATAATCGTTGCGATACCACCTGTAGGATAACCTGCAGCTAATGGAGGCGCATTATAATCCACATCAGCATAACCAGCATTGTAAGTCAGATAAGCAGCCAAAGCAGCTGATGGATTAACAACTCCGAGGTAAACAAAGCTCGCAAGGATTCCACTTTCCATTAAGGCCTGGGCTGTAGGTCCAGAAGTGATATACCCTCTTTCCCTTGCCTCAGCTCTCAGGAACCAAACTTCGGCAGCTGAGAACAGGATTTGAGGAGACGCGGCAGTTTTGTACAACCCGATACCGATACCGGCAAGATTAGCTCTTACATTGTCGGTGATCGGAGGCAGACCATAAGCAACTCCTATCAAGCCATTAGCACCCGCATCGTATAAACGCGGAGTAGCAGGAGCATAAGCAAGATTGCTAACCCTGGGGTCACCATCAGCTTTATAATAGTCGATACCCCATTTGTTAGCGGCATAATAAACCTGGTTAGCAGGCGTAGTTCCGGTGCCAGTTGTTTTGTAGGCAGCATGGAACGGCATAGGCTTATCAGATTTGTACCCGGGTTGGATCAGGGCATCTGTTTCCAGGTAACCACCTCCTTCTGCATTAATGATCGCAATTTCGGCAGCTTTATTGATACCTGCTACTGCATACGCATGGATGAGAAGGCGCAATTTCAGGGAGTTACCGAACTGACGCCACTTCAACTTTTGCGCAGTAAAATCGGCCGATCCGCTTGCAGTACCAAACATAATATCATTGATCGCTATATCTTTATTTGCACTGGTTTGAGCTGTCGGCGCATTCTTAATCAGTAAAATTCCTGCATCGATCTGGCGGAGCAGAGCCTGGTAAATGACAACGCCTGCATCGTATTTCGGTGTAGGGTTACCACTTCCCTGCAGGGCTTCTGAATAAGGCACATCGCCGTATACATCCACCAGCATTTGGAAGTTGTGCGCTTTCATGATCTTGGCGATCCCTTCATAGAAGCCAGCGCCAGCCACTGCAGCTTTTTTCTCCACGATATTATAATCATAGTTATTATCGTAGCAAAGATTCCAGATACCATTACCAAAACCGGTAGTGATCTGGTAAGTTTCCTCGATCACGTTCGGGGCATATGTACCTGACCGGGCCCAGAAACCCATCCAGTTCTGGATAGGACCGTACTGGGTGGCCAGGATATTTCCGGAAGCATGCAGGGCTGCAGGCAGCACTACATCATAGGTAACCGTACTGTCAGTCGGATCATTAACGTTTTTGTTAATGTTGAATTGAGCTTTACGGCACCCAGTTCCCGCCGCAATCAATATCACGGCTAAAGGAACACAGTATATTAGTTTTTTCAGTTTCATATCTTAATAAATTTAGATGTTATAAAGAAATGTTTAAGCTTGCTCCAAAGATCCTTGTAGGAGGCAAGGTTTCAAATCCAGTAACACCCTGTGCATTACCAATTGTATTAGAAAACTCTGGATCAGTCCATTCATTTGATTTAGGCAGGAACATGAACAGGTTTCTTCCGCTTACTGTCAGGTTAACACCTTTTACAGCATTCTTGGTAAAACCAAACCATTTTGTAGGCAGGTTCCAGCTAAGACTTGCTTCCCTGATCTTCCAGAAATCAGCGCTAACAAGATAGTTGGTGTTAGCAGCAGTGTTCACAGCTTGTGACCAGAAGTTATAACCACCAGTCATATATATAGAAGTATTATCTACATATTTCGTTCCATCGAAGTAAGACGAGTTAGGCATGATGAAAGGCTGTCTTGAATTCTGCCCGCTTCTTTTTGAAATACCGGTGAAATCCATACCCTGGGCCCAGTTACCAGGATAAATCTGTGCGCCAGCACGGTAGTCAGCCACGAGGCTGAACGTGATGTCTTTCCAGGTAACACCCAGGCTCAGACCCAACAGGTGCTTGGGAGCAGTTTGACCAAAAGGTTTGATTGTAGGATCAACTGTCGGTAAACCGGTATTAGGGTTTACGATCACACGACCCTGGTCATCGCGTACATAGTCAGTCAACTGGAAAGTATAAGCAGGCTTACCTACCATAACATAGTTACCATTTCCGATACCCAATTGATCAACACCTTCGATGATCTTGGTTACTTTATTTTGTTGTAATGTATAGTTTGCTTTAACGTCGATAGATACGTTGCGGATCTTAACCAACGGAGTCAGTTTCAGGTCGAATTCAAGACCTTCGTTGGTGAATGACGCTGCATTCAATCTTGCCTGTGTAAACCCGGTTGCTGCAGAGTAAGCAACATCCACGATCTGGTTTGAGTTGTCCTGGGTATAAGCAGTGAACTCAAAGTTGATCCGGTTCTTCAGGAATGAAACCTCCAAACCTGCTTCATTGTTGATCACGAACTCAGGTTTGTAGTTCTGTAAACGCAGCAGGTTATTGGATGAATAACCTACCAGGGTTCCATAAGGGAAACCACCACCCAGGCCATAGGTATTCTCCAGGCCATAAGGGTTCAGGTTTACGTTACCGGTCTTAGATCTTGCACCACGAATTTTCAGGTAAGAGATCACTTTGCTGTTCTTCACCGCAGGGATCGCTTCGCTTAACAGTACAGATAAGCTTGCACCCGGGTAGAAGTAGTTGATATTGTCAAATTGGAAATTGTAGAAACTGGCCAAACGGCTGTTCACATCATAACTGCCGGTCACTTCAAGGAAAGCCCAGTTGTTATAGTTAACACCGACTTTACCGAAGAAACGCATCAGCCTTGATTTGAAATTACCTTCATTAACCTCGGCATCACCTTTACGACCGATAATATTGAACAATTGTGGAAATGCCAGGTTTTTGTTACCAATGACTATATTTTTCGAATTGTCTTCGCGGAAAGACTGACCTACTAATGCATCCAGTTTGAAAACTCCGAATGTCCTTCTCATTGTAGCAAAAAACTCCGAGTTGAAACGGCTAGCTGTAGCGGACCTGTCAGTTACCTGTGAAGGCAGATCGCCTGCCCCTGCTACACTTTTATGTGCAACGTTTTTAGCGAAATCGCTATAAGTAAATGCTTCAGCAGTGCTTTTTGAAGTAGCGTTAGAAATAGTAGCACCTAAACGGTAAGTGAAGTTCAGCCAGCTGGAAGCTTTCATGTTCAACTCTACGTTACCGAAGAGGTCTTCTGTCCTGCCGGTACGCCTGAAGTTATCGATGGTCCAGTAAGGGTTGTAATAATAGTCGTTGTAATAATAGTTAGGATTTGCCCAGTTGACGTTGCCATCAGGAGTGGTCAAACCATGCCAGTTTTTGAAACGGGTAACAGGAACCTGCATCGGTGTGTTCACCAGGTTCCAGTAAGGCACATAGTCACGGCCATTACCGAAGTCCTGTCCTGCGTTCACGTCGAAGTTTCCTTTTGTATAGTTCAGGCTATAAGATGCTTTGAATTTACCATACTCTTTATTAGCAGCCATGTGAAGAGAAACCCTGCGGTTTACATCTTTAGGCTGGATACCCTGGATCAGTACATTCTGAGCACTGAGGTAAAAATCACCAGTTGAGAAAGACAGGTCGGTCTGGTTAGTGATACCCGTTTCCCAGAATTTCAGTTTCTCTTTTGGCAGAGCCATATAGGGAGTCATGTATTTTTCTCCATTGGGACCATCACGACCGATCTGGCG
>JANOHQ010000416.1:0-6894 GCA_031406595.1 Chitinophagaceae bacterium | reverse complement strand
GATGGCGATCAGTTCTTCCGGCAATATTGGTATTGGTGACCTGACACCTGATGTAAAATTGCACGTAACCGGTGGTACCAATGCAGCGCCATCCGGTGGTGGCTATTTGCAATTGGGAAATACAACCGGCACAAATGTGGGATTTGATAATAACGAGATACAGTCACGCAATAATGGAGTGGGTTCTACATTGTACCTTAACTATGGCGGCGGCCAGGTATGGTTAGGGCCAAAGATAATCGTTACGGAGACAGCAAAAGTTTACAGGGATCTGCCGCTGAGCACGAATGCGGACCTATTGCCCATAGCGTATGGAAAAATAAATTCCTCGGGTACCGCGGTCTCCGGCACCGGTAATTTCCTTTCACAACATGTTGATGATGGCGAATATCGTATTGTGCTGGTCGCTGAGGCTAATGTATATATAAACAGGGACCAATACACTATCCTGGTGACCCCTAATAACGGTTTTGGGTATATGGTCACTTACGATATCCAGTCGGATAATAGTATAAAAGTACAGGTTGCAAAACCGCATGTAAATTTTACCAACTCCGGTTGTGCGGGCGACGGGTGTATACTGTCCTATATTCAGAATGTAGGATTTTACCAGAAGGAAAATTGTGGTTTTTCTATTTTGGTATATAAACAATGAGGAAGAAGAAATACCTGGATTCCCCCTTATACATAGATGGAGCAATTCAACCAGCCCGCATCAAAATACGCATCGTATTTTTTATAGAAATTGATCGCCGGTTCGTTCCAGTCCAGCACTTGCCAGATGATCCGGTTGAACTTTTTCTCTTTGGCTTCTTCGATCAGGCGGTCCATTAAAAGTTTGCCGATCTTTTTTCCCCGCATCAGCTCCGTTACAATAATATCTTCCAGGTACATGGCCTGACCTTTCCACGTAGAATATCGGATATAATAGAGGGCAAACGCATGTACCTCGCCGTCTTCTTCAGCTACAAAGGCCCACCAGATGGGGTTTTCACCAAAACCACTTTCTGTGAAATGATCGAGTGTGACCGTCACATCATCGGGTGCTTTTTCATAAACGGCCAATTCAGTGATCAGTTCCAATAGTCTCGGGCAATCTTCTTTGGTTGCCCTGCGGATAGTAATTCCCATGTTATTTTATCTTTTTTGCTTTAAAGGTCCCGTTTGGTTGCACAAAGCTCGCGGATATTATTTCTCCCTTTTCATTTTCTTCAAACAAAACGCTGTATCCCTTGAGCGTTTTTAATTCGAATTTATTTTTACCGGTTGGGATCAATTCATATTCAGGTTGTCCTTCAATAAACGCATACAGTGTTTTTTCTCCTTTAATATAGAATTTTGCGGTCACAGCTGCTGAAAGCTCAAACTCGCCGCTGTACTTTTTCATTTCGTCTTTCCCTACTTCTTTTGCTTTTACAGACTTGGTGAATTCTATGTCTTTCAGACCTGGTTGCAGTGGGAGCGTAACGGCGGAGATATCCCCGGTAGTTGTCATCAGGAATTGCAGTTTAATATTATCATGGTCGGTTGTGTCAATTCCCTCTTCTTTGTCTATCCCTAACCCTTCAAATACATCGTAATGGTAATGACGTAGCCAGATATCACCGGTTTGTGTATGCATTATCAGCGAATCATTTCTATTGCTGATCTCAAACGTTCCGTAACCCGGGTGCGTGTAAAGGCCAGCATAATCTTCCTGGCCGTGGGAAGGGAGGGTGCCGCTCTTTTTATTACTTTTCAGATTTGTTTTATTTTCTTCTGCCGTCTTTTTGGCTTTTGCATCGGCCTGGTTTATTCGCCCGTTCCAGTCAGCCGGCTTAATGCCGAGTACACGATCTGCGATCATATTTCGTACAATGCCGGTAAGAAGGGAAGCATTTTGATTGGTCAATACCACTATACCAAGACTATCCGAAGGGAAAAAGGCCGTGCTTGCAGAGAATCCATCAATATTGCCCCCATGCTCTACCCGGTAATGGCCTCGGTACGATGAAAGTATCCATCCAAAACCATAATTATTAAAAAAGACATCCGTTACTTCCTTATCCGGCAACATGCTGCTCATGACCATTTGTGAGCTTATTGCTTCCTTAACATAGCCAGCAGGCAATATCTCCTTTCCTTTGAACTGCCCATTGTTGATCCATGTCATCACCCAGTTGGCCATTTCAACGACATTGCTATTAATGCTGCCGGCTGGTCCCATAGCATTGATGTTGTAGTAGTCGATTTTTTTAATGATGCTGTCTTTGTGCAGGGTATAGCCAATTGCAGCATCTTTATTCTTTTGCAGGTCAGCGATCGTGAAATTAGAAGCGGTCATCCCAAGCGGTAGAAATATTTTTTCCCTGATGTTTTCCTCCCATGACTTGCCGGTCAGTGCTTCTGTGATCATTCCCTGTGCCAGGAACATGAAGTTATTATACTGCCAGGTTTGCCTGATGGGTTCGGTAGGCTCCTGGTATTGGATGCGTTGTAACAAACTGTCCCTTGATGAAGTATTAAAAAGATACCAGGAAAAATCATGGCGCGGTAAACCCGTGCGGTGGCACATCATATCCCTGACCGTGACCATATTATTCAGGTTGTCATTAAAGAATTTCAGACCTGGCAAGTAGGTCGTCGCCGGTTTATCAAGTTCGAGTTTGTGGTCATTTTCTAATAAGCCTATCAGCGACGAGGTAAATGCCTTGGTGCAGGAGCCGATCGCAAACAGGGTGTTAGGAGTTACCGGCAGTTTGTTTTCATGATCACGATGGCCAAATCCTTTACTATAAATTATTTTGTCCTTGCTGATTACGGCTACAGCAAATCCGGCTGCCTTCCTGTCTTTTAGCACCCGTTGAAAAGCGGTATCGAGGTCTGCAAATGGGTCCTTTATACCGGTATTTTTTTTCTGTGCAAAACAAAGATTGAATGATAATAATAAAAAGAAAAGCAGTTTTGGTTTCATGAAGACCTGTTTTAAAATGATGGTGTTGGTTAAATTATCAGTCAAGCGATTGCCCAAGATCAGTAATAATATCCTGTATATTCTCGATACCCACATTCATCCGGATCAGTCCATCACTGATCCCATATTTTTCTCTTTCTTCTTTAGGAACACTGTAGTGCGTCATCGATGCGGGGTGGGAGAGCAATGTATCGCAGGTGCCAAGCGAAACGGCCCGCACACACATTTCCAGTTTGTTCATAAAATCGATACCGCCCTGCAATCCTTTTTTTAATTCAAAACTCAGCATGGCTCCGGGATGGCGCATTTGCTTCATCGCTATAGAATGATCCGGGTGTGAAGCAAGCCCGGTGTAATTCACTGTTGCAACAGCCGGGTGTGATTCTAAAAAACCCGCCACTTCCATCGCATTGTGACAATGCCGTTCCATTCTTAACTCCAGTGTTTTTATTCCCTGGATCAGTAAAAAAGCATCAAAGGGGTTGGAGTTACCGCCGAGTAACCGGTGCACTTTTGTACAATGTGTTTTCATGAAATCTTTATCCTGTCCCAATAGTATGCCACCTATGGCAGTGCCATGGCCGTTGAGGAACTTGGTAGTGGAATGGACAACGAAGTCGACACCATACAGGAAAGGTTGCTGCAGGTAAGGCGTTGCAAATGTGTTGTCACAGGCGATGATGCAATCATACTTTCTGGCGATGATGACAAGTTCAAGCAGGTCCACACATTGTATGGTTGGGTTGGCAGGTGTTTCGAGGTACATCATCCTGATAGAAGGATCATTCTTCAAAACAGTTTCTGCCATTTCCAGGTTGCGCAGATCGGCGATCACAGGTTGAATATTCAGCCCGGGTAGTACAGCGGTGAACAACTCATTAGTCCCCCCATAGAGTGAGAAATGGGAAAGCACTTTATCACCCGGTTTTAAGGTCGCCATCATCAACGTGGTAATAGCTGCCATGCCTGATGCATGAAGGATCCCTTTCACGTCAAGGGGGAAACCAAATGTCTCCAGCGCCGCGATCCGTTGTTCTGCTTCGGTGATAGTTGGATTGCCCCAGCGGCTATAGATATAACCTTCTTCCTGCCCGCTGAAACGACGCATGCCCTGTTCCGCATCATCAAACACATAGGTACTGCTGGCATAGATCGGCGTTTGGTGTGCATACATAGGATCCCTGGTGTGTCCTCCATGTATCGCCTGCGAGCCCCAGCCTGTTAGTGGAAAACTTTTATCCATTTGCAAAAATTAGAAGTGGGAAATTTGAAACCAGCGCCATTTCAAAAATAACTGATTTTATGTGTTAATTTTAGTTTCATCCTCTTAATACCACCTGAATGAAAGAACTACTGAAGCAATATGCTGCGTATAACAACTGGGCCAGCCAGCGGATACTCGATGTGATCCTGGCACTACCCGAGGAAAAACAAATTGCCGGAGTAGCCAGCAGTTATCCCAGCTTATACAAAACCGTTTTTCATATGTGGGATGCCGAGAGCATCTGGTGGCAGCGGCTGAAGTTGCAGGAGCATATCATCCGTCCCAGCGAGAATGAAAAGGCGACCATGCAGGATGTGGCGACGGGTTTACTCCAGCAATCAAGGCAGTGGGAAGAATGGGTAAGTGGCGCTTCCGACCTTTCCCTGGATCATGTTTTTCAATACCAGAATACAAAGAGAGAAGTATTCAAGATGCCGGTATACCAGATGGTGCATCATGTGTTCAACCACGGCACTTATCACCGCGGCCAGCTAATCACGATACTCCGGCAGTTAGGGGCTGATAAATTGCCCGGCACGGATTTCTCGCTCTGGACCCGGGGTAGGAAATAGTTGGCTTTTCCTTGTGTAAAACTTTCTACTTCTTCATCTATCCTCCAAATGAATGGTTATGAGGAAAGTTCTACGCCTTGTCCTGCCTGTACTATTATTCCCCACTGTTGTTTTTTCCCAATTGCTGAATGGTCGTGTGCGAAATGAAAGCGGGGGCAATGCGGCAGGGGTAACCGTGCGCTTCCAGAATAGAGCCAATGTGATCAGCACGAATGCCGATGGTACATTTAAAATAATGGCTACCAATCTCCCGGATACACTCGAGTTTTGTGCTATCGGGATGGAATCCTATAAAGTGGCAATCACCGAAAAGAATATCAAGGACCCGAATTTTGAAGTGGTGTTGCTGAATACACGCAAGTCGATGAATGAAGTAGTGGTGACATCGATGGGTGCGGTCAAACAAAGAAAAGAGCTGGCATATTCTGCGACTACATCTGTATCTCACGGCCTGGCAGGCAAAGTATCCGGGGTGGAAATGAAAGGAGACGTACTTAAAGATGATAGAATAATAATAAGGGGGATAAAATCGACCACTCCATCAGGTTATATAAACCCCGACCTCAGTACAAAATTTTTCTTCCGTGATACCAATAGTGTTCCCCGCGAAGGTGCACTTGCCAAATCAAGGATACTCACCGCTGGTGAAGTAAACGATTTCAATAAATGGAAAATGTGGGAGGATTATTCAGCCAACGAGTTCAGTACATTCAGTTCTTTCTGGGGCATGCGATCGGATAATCGTTACAGTGTGCAATTGACCGATAAGAAACTCAATGGCGTGATCAATGAACCGGTATTCCTCATCAACCGGGCAACAAGAGATACCGTATGGAGGGCCTGGACTGATAATACAGGGAAGGCGGAATTATGGGCCGGTTTTTTCCGGGATAGTGTTACCAGTGAAAAAAGCAAAGCCGATTATTTTATTTCAGACCGCAAAGGGAATAGTATATCCAGCGTCTCCGAATTTGCCAATGGTATTAACCAGCTCTCGATCGATAAAGTTTGTAATGTCTCCAATGATGTAGATATTGCTTTTGTCGTAGATGCAACCGGGAGCATGGGCGATGAGATCGAATTCCTGAAACTCGAGCTCGAAGATGTGATCCGCAATACAATGCACAAATATTCCGCCTTATCCTTACGTGCTGCTTCTGTTTTTTACCGGGATAAAAGAGATGAATACCTGACACGGAATGTCGCATTCAACGACGATCTGCTAAAAACACTGAATTTTATAAAACTTCAAAATGCCGGAGGTGGTGGCGATTACCCGGAAGCTGTAGAAGATGCAATGGCAACAGCACTCGACAGCCTTCAATGGAATCCCAATGCCAGAACAAGACTCCTGTTCCTGGTACTCGATGCACCGCCGCACAGCTCAGCGAAAGCAAGGATCCAGGAACTAACATTGAAAGCCGCTGCCATGGGTATCCGGATCGTGCCACTGGCCTGTAGTGGTACGGACAAGTCGACAGAATTCTTACTGCGTTCGATGGCATTGGCTACGAACGGTACCTATACTTTTTTGACCAACCATAGTGGAGTGGGAGGCAATCACATCGAACCCACTACCGATAAATACCAGGTGGAACTGCTGAATAATTTGTTGCAGCGCACCATTGCGCAGTTCTTATATGCGAAAGAATGCGGGAGAGAAGAGGTGCTGCAACCCGACACCCGTCAGCCTCAAAATATTTTATCGGTGAAGATCTACCCAAATCCCACCAATGGAAAATTTGTGATCGAAAGCAAGAATGACCTGAAAGAGATCTTCATCGCAGATTTTACCGGTAAAATACTGATGCGCTTGCCAGCTGCCGATAAAAAAGGAAGATGGCAGGTGGATATCGGTCATTATCCTTCCGGGGCATACATTGTAAAGTATGTAACAATGGATAATAAATGGGGGGCGGAGAAAGTTATTTTGCTGCGGTAGGGTGTCTGACGTCTCCGCAGGAGCGTCTGACACCTTACACTCACCTTACACTGGAGCGTCTGACACCTTACACTGGAGCGTCTGACACCTTGCACTGGAGCGTCTGACACCTTGCACTGGAGCGTCACACCTTACACTGGAGCGTCTGACACCTTGCACTGGA
>JANOHQ010000394.1:0-2969 GCA_031406595.1 Chitinophagaceae bacterium | reverse complement strand
AATCCCGGTACTTCGTCGCCGCTCAGGACTATCGGATTGGCGAGTAGGTAGTGGAGGATACGGAATAGTTGGTAATCACTCATTTTTGAACCAATTTGCTGAATTTCAGCAACTCGGTCTTTTCTGCCGGGCTTAGCAGCTCATTGTTATCGTATTTGGACTTGAAAAAGATCACCCGTTTATGCTCCGGGTATTTGGTGAGGATGACGCTGATCATTTTACCGGTTTCCTCATCCTTTGTATAAAGGGGGGCAGCAGCCGGTAATTCAGACCTCTGTTTGGCTGGTTTCCGTAAAATAATCGCCTCCAGGGTCGCTAGCTTGTTCTCTGGTATGGTATTTACTTTTAATGCCTTACCGTATAAACCCTCCAGTTGTTTTTTGCTCAACCCTCCCCTTTCCTGGTATTGCTGCAACAGGCTTTGTGCAAAGGAAGAAAGAGGCTGCGCCTCCGTTACTGCCTTTAAAATATCCAGAATTATATCCACATCGGGTCTGATCCTGCGCATGTTCTTGTTGTATAACCGGAAAGTTAAGCTCCTGGCTCAAGTTTAGCAAGGATTTTGCTTACAGACCTTTACTTCCTGTTCACCCTTTAAAACAATCGTATGAAAAAAATCCTGCTGATCTTTGTCGCCCTGCTGGCGATGAATATGGTAAACGCCCAGCTAAAAGCAACCACGGCCTGCCCCGCATTTGCGGTGGATATATTGTATGGCCGGGTAAACGAATTGTATCCCAGTTCCACCAATGGCGAGATCAAAGGCAAACTCCCCTGTTTCAGCAGCACCGAAGATGAGTTGACCAGTTCCCAATGCGGTGGCAATGTTTTTTATAAGGATAAGGATATCTATTTCTACACCGGGAGGGATTATGTGGAGATCCGTGAAAAATTCAAAGGAACATTGTCAGTCCCGCTGATGGGAGCTGCCCGCACCGGTCTTTTTAAATGGCTGGGCCATCCCAAAATAAAAGATACTAACTGGGATGCTTTTCAAATGCAATATGGAACATTGGTGCTGTATTATAAAGCCGGCAAAGTGAACAAGATCCAGTTCAGCACCAAAGCGAGTGAAGCGATGAGTCTCTGTGAATAATTAATCCCCATTCCTGTCATTTATCAAGCAGGCGCTTCTATTCGTCAAAGCCATTTTTTATCCGGGCTTCCATATCGTTGCTTTGGGTTAGAAATTATTTTTTAACCTAAAAGCATATATCATGAAATCACTACTCAGCAAAACAATGGCACTGTTTGCCATTGGCATCGCCCTCTTTTCATTTTCTCCCAAACCCGGCGGAGAAGGATTTGAGATATTCCTGAACAATAAGGTCGTTCTCCAGCAATACGGGAAAGATATCAATACGGTAAAAAGCCTGCAACTGTCGCAGGTTTCACCAGATGATAAACTCACCGTAAAATATCATCATTGCGGAAAGGTGGGCAAGAACCGTGTCATTACAATAAAGGACGCGCAGAACAATACGTTGAAGGAATTCCGCTACAACGATGCCTCCACTCCTGTTTCTGCAATGGAAATAAAAATGAAAGAGATACTGAACCTGAAAAAAAGCAGCAGCCTGAAATTGTGCTACACTTCCACTGAATTACCGGATGGCAGAATGCTGGCTTCGCTCAGTACAACGAATACAAGTACGACAAAACGTTGAAGATCGTTTATACGAAAGCCCCGTTTCGCCAAAACGAGCGGGGCTTTCTTCATATTCACCACCTACAGTTCTTGCCCGGTTGACCGGTTGACCGGGTATATTTTACAGAGCCGTACCGATCGCAATAAAATTCAGTGTCATGGCCGTGGCAGCTCCCGTTCCCATGGGTGTATAAAAACGAACTTCAAAACTGTGATTAATAATATCAACCGAATGAATGGCATAGCTCCATCGTTCAAACGGTCCCGACCCGCCCGTAATCTGGCCCAGGCTGATGATCGGCATGGATGCAAAAACATTGCTAAGAGCAAACGTAACATCTACGGTATAACCAGCCGGTGCACTGCCGAAAGTAACAAATCCGCTGGGGAACGTAACCACCCGCTGGTTGCCGTTGGTACTGCGGACAATCCCTTTTCCACCGTCGACGGTTAGATTATCGGCCACCGTAACATTGTCTACAGCAATAATATTGCCAGCGATACTGAGATTGCCACCTGCTATGATATTGCCCAAAAGATTGGATGTGCCATCAATATCCAGGTTGCGGTCGACCCAGAGATCACGGTTTATAAACATATCATCACGGAACCTTGCATCGCCATTGATGTACATCTTGTAAGTTACCAGGTCGGGAGTGGCCGTACCTGCACTGATTCCTCCGGAGACCACCGTATTCCCGTCTACGGTTAATTTGGCAAAGGGTGAACTGGCGCCAATGCCAACATTCCCCGAATTACTATTATAGATATCATTCCCGATCACGGTCCAGTTACTCCCACCACCTGCTCCTGTAGTCAGTTCCGTCCACGCTGTGCCATTATGAAACCAAAATGTACTTGTTGTATTATCAAATACCAATAACCCTTTTGCCGGTGCTGTGATCGTCGTTCTTTCCGTTGTTGTCATACGTGGTATCAATATCCCTTTATTGATACTGGTCATATCCAGTAATGCACTGGCGTCGGCTACTGCCGGGTTGTTGATAGAAATACCTGCACCGTTATCCAGCATCAGCCCGGGTCCTAATCCCCATAAACCAATAAACCTTGGTACCCGGTTTGGCAGACCATTCACGATGGCGCTATGCGTGAGGTTACTCCAGAAGCTACCATTATAATACTGGAAACTGTTGGAATTGGTATTAAACACCAGCAGACCCTGGACCGGCGATATGATAGCAGTAATCTCAGCCTGGGTCATACGCGGTATCAGTACTCCCTTGCTGCTGCTTCTGACATCCAGTTGGGCGGAAGCTTCGGGGCTGTTAGTCCCGATCCCGACCGATTGGGAATAGAGGCG
>JANOHQ010000377.1:0-3722 GCA_031406595.1 Chitinophagaceae bacterium | reverse complement strand
CGGGATTGGGCAGGGCCATCAGCCGATACCCGACCTCGTTCGGGAACTGGGCCAGCCTGCTCCAGGAAATAGAGGCCGGAACCAACGAGATCGTACTAATCGGCAGGGACTTTGCTGCTTTACAGACGGAAGTGCTGAAAGCCTATATTCCCCACCGGGTGTTTATGGCTTCGGGGAAAGAGAATCCGGCTTATCCATTATTGGCAGGCAAACTAATGAGTAGTAGGACCACTATTTACCTTTGTCGCAATTATACTTGCCAGACCCCAGTATTTTCTGCAAAAGAGCTTATATTGCTGATAAACAGACCCCAAAATGGGTAATTAATTTTAAGTTAATACAATAAAACAGACCCGGTGTCCGTTAGAAATTTTACTTCGAAATAACCGCTTTGATTACAAAAAAATAAATCTTAATGTTGTGCCGGAGAATAGTTCTAAATATTATATTTGTCCAATACCTTTTAAGTGTATGAAAATGAGAAACCTTTACTACACCCTCTTCGCAGCCGTCTGCACTCTTGTGCTGACCAGTTGCGGAATCCTGGGAAAAAAGAATGGAGGCAAGGGCGGTGCCCTTCCTAATGACGGGCAGCTGCATGGCATATCCCCCGGAAGTAAGTATTCGTTGCCAAAGCCTCCGGGCATGGTATACATCCCCCAGGGAACATTCCATATGGGCCCCAGTGATGAAGATCCTGCGTATTCATTCAGCGCCAGGAACCGTTCTGTGTCTATCAGCGGATTCTGGATGGATGCTACCGAGATCACCAACAATGAGTATCGCCAGTTTGTGCAGTGGGTTCGTGACTCAGTTGCTGCCCGCAAACTCGGGTATGTAAAAGCCGGTGCCGATGGCGTTGAGTACGTGGACCAGGCAAAAATGAAAACATTCAAATGGAGCGATCCTAAATCAGTAGAAGCTTTAGGCAACACTGATCTGATCCTTACACCTGAAGACAGGCTGAACGGTAAAAAAGAGATCGATGCTGCCAAGCTTATCTATGTAGGTGATGTCTATGACCTGAAAGAAGCCGCTAAAAGAGAGAATGCCAGCAAACCCCGCTCAAAATTCATCACCAAGAACGCTTTCCCTTTCTCTATAGCACCTGATACATTGGCCTGGATCCGCGACTTCGCGTATTCCTATAACGAGCCAATGACAAAAAGATATTTCTCTCACCCAGCTTTTGGTAACTATCCTGTAGTAGGAGTGAACTGGAAGCAGGCGAATGCCTTCTGCCATTGGAGAACACATTTACTGAACTCTTATCTTGATTCCAAGAAGAGATCACAGGAATCTGATTTCCGCCTTCCAACTGAAGCACAGTGGGAATATGCAGCCCGCGGCGGACGCTCACAATCAATGTTCCCCTGGGGTAACTATTACCTGAGAAATAAGAAAGGATGTTTGATGGCGAATTTCAAACCCGGTCGTGGTAACTACCCCGAAGATGGTGGTTTCTATACCGTGCGTGCTGATGCTTACTGGCCGAATGACTATGGTCTGTATTGCATGAGCGGAAACGTAGCCGAGTGGACATCCAGCATCTACTATGAAGGCCGCAACAATTTTCAGCACGATATGAACCCTGATGTTCGCTGGAATGCTAAAGATGACGATCCCCCCCTCATGAAGCGCAAGATTATCCGTGGTGGTAGCTGGAAGGATGTAGGTTATTACCTGCAGACCGGAACCAGTACTTACGAATACCAGGATTCAACCAAATCTTACATCGGCTTCCGTTGTGTTATTGATTTGCCTGCCGCCCCAATGAAAGGCAAGCGGTAATAAAATGATGTTCAACTATTCTACTGAGTAAAACGAACTATTAATAAATTCTTTGAGAGGACAGTAAAACAAGCTCTGTCCTCTCATTCTTTCTCTCTTATCATTATCAACTTAAAACCTCTTAAAAATCCAAGCTATGGCAGCAGCTATTCCTCCTAAAGTAAGTAAACTCGTTGACGTATTTGTTTCTGTCGGTGCCGCAATCGTTATTTGGGGCGCTCTTCAAAAGATCCTTCATGCTCCTAACGCAGACTTCTGGCTGAAAGCCGGTCTGGGAACGGAAGCTGTCGTGTTCCTTGTATACGGTGCATTATATGCTTATTATCCCGCAGTGAAGGACGCTTCGCATGATGAAGAACAATTTTCTGTTGCCGGTGCCAAGTCAAGAGCTGCACTCGGATCAATGGATAAGATGCTGGCCGAAGCCGAAATCAATCCTGATACCATGAAACGTCTCGGTGATGGTTTCAAACAACTGAATACAACTGTTACCGGTCTGAACGGTATCACTGATACGGTTGCTGCTACCAGCGATTTTGCTGCCAAGACAAGAGAAGTAACCGGCCATCTCGATAAGGTAAAAGATGCATACCTGACTGCCGCTTCTTCAGTAGGAGCTTTCAATACAGCTACAGAAGGTGCTAAGATGTTCCACGACCAGATCCAGGTATTGACGAAGAATCTTTCTTCACTGAATACGATCTATGAACTGGAATTGCAGGAGAGCAATAACCACCTGAAAGCACTGAACGCTTTCTACGGTAAGCTTTCTGAAACATCTGCTTCTATGCTGAACAGTGCTGAAGATGCGAAAAAAGTACAGGGACAGATCGGTGACCTGGCTACAAACCTCAGCCGCCTGAACGGTATTTATGGTAATATGTTGACCGCTATGCAGGGTCGCAGCTAAAACTAATAAGGTAAAACAATCCTATCCGTGATTCTAAAAGTCACTAATTACTCAAATTAAAACCACAAATCTTCATGTCTTTACCTAAAGAGCCCCGGCAGAAGATGATCAATATAATGTACCTGTTTTTAACAGCTATGTTAGCGCTGAACATCTCGGCGGAAATCCTGAATGCCTTCAAAACTGTAAACCGCAGTTTAGTAAATACAAATAAAACAGTTAATGCTTCGACCGATGCGATCATGAAATCATTGGAGAAGAAGACCACCGAAGAAGCAACGAGAGAACGTGCTTTGAAATGGTATCCGAATGCCCAAAAAGTAGTGTCAACCTCAAAAACCCTGAACGATTATATCGAAACCCTGAAAGGCAAGATATTAACGCTGGCCGGAGGAAAGCCAGGTGACTATGAAGGAAAATATGATGAAGGAAATCAAAGTCATGTAACCAAACTGATGATAAACGACGGTGAGGCTAAGAAATTATTGGCTTTACTCACCAAGTATAAGACCGATATCTTAGGTATCGATTCGGCAATCAAAACAGAATTTGCAACATCGCTTGAGATCGACCTTTCCAACCCTCCCGGCCAGGATGGTAAAGTAAAACCCTGGGAAATTGCTTATTTCAACATGGTGCCTACTGTCGCAGGTCTGACGATCTTAAGTAAATTCCAGAACGACATCAAAACAGCCGAAAATAAAGTAGTAGCATTCTGTCATAAAGAAGTAGGCGAGGTGGAAGTGATCTTCGATACTTATACAGCTATCGTAGGGCAGAATTCCAATTACCTGATGCCCGGACAAGAGATCGAGATCAAAGCGGGTGTGGGTGCTTTTAGTAAGGCAGCACAACCTACTATCAGTATCGGCGGCTCTAGTGTGGCGATCGGTGAAGAAGGATATGCTTTGTACAAAGGGGCTGCTGGTGGCGTAGGTTCACATACTGTTCCTGTTAAGATCAGCTTTATGAACCAGGTAACTGGTAAAATGGATGTTCGCGAAGTAAATGTTGAGTACAC
>JANOHQ010000094.1:0-1561 GCA_031406595.1 Chitinophagaceae bacterium | reverse complement strand
CGAGATGACACCTTTTATAAAAGTGTCATCTCGACGGCACGATCGCAACGGTCCTCAACCACTCAACGGTTTGTAAGTAGGTGGTATAATCTTCTTTGGCGGCAATAAAAACTCCCGCGGGTGTTTTACAAAATAGTTCCCGAGTATCCGGAAGAAACGCGGATACTGCGCAAAACGGATACCCCTTGATTTTACCGCCACTAAAAATGCGAGTGAGAAACTGGTCAGGAAGTTCAGGAAGCCGATCAGGAGTACTCCTCCCAAAACCGCTGCCAGGAAATAAGCAGGAATATTATCAAGCCCCATTCCATATACACCGATGGCAGAATTACCCGCAGAGATGGTGATATGTCTTATGTCGAATGGAATGCCGAGTATCTTTCCCAGTATACCTGCGAAGCCCAGGAAAAAACCAAGAGCGATATTCCCGACCAGTGTACCGAAATTTCTTTCGACCCAGTTGGCCAGGCGATCCAGTCTTTTGGCGGACATCGATAGCTTCAATGCCGGATGTTTTCTCAAACGGTCTTTGATCCGGCCGTACCTGATCTTGTTTTGCCAATACCCGGCGATGATCCCGCTCAGGAATAAGAAGAAACCGGTGAAACAGGCATAGAGAAGCGAAAGACTCCGCCAGGGATGCTGATCCTTGAGCATATTCATGGCCACCTGCCCTTCTGCAATTTTTTGCTCGAAGACCATATCATAACCCCATGCCAATAAATAGGTGATCGGGAAAACGATGATGAGGTTCCCAAAAAAAGAAGCAATCTGGCTGCGGGAAACTTTGGCCACGGTTACGGCCAGGTTATCCAGGTCGGGTTCGCTATGCTTTTTTGTATCGAGCGAACTGGCCACGGCGCTGGCGGTAAAAGCAGGTTGCTTGGTCGCCAGCGTTGATCCCGTGAAGTCGATCATGATAAAACCAACACTATAATTGGTGCTGTATAAGAACCCCTGCGGAAAAGGTGCCAGTTTCATTTTACCAATAAGGTTCTTGAAGATCGCGACAAAACAAATGATCAGGCCTCCTTTCATGGCACTGATGATCATCCTGTAATAACTTTTTCTTGTATCGGTAATATATTGATGGCCTTTCGATCCTTTGTGTTCGGCGATCTGGTAAGCGAGGTAACCTACACCCTGTGACATAAATTCACGGATACTGTTCTTTCTTTTTTCATTGCGAACCAGCATCCGGAATATATCCACAAATCTCCCGGTATCAAATTCATGGTCGGCATCCAGCACATCCAGTACCAGTTGAATCCGCTCCAGCCGGTTGGTCAGTATCAGCAACAAATAGGTTTGCTGTATGCTCGCGCCTTTCTCGGAATGACTGTCCCGTATATGGCCGATTAATTCATAACAGTCGAGTATACTCTTTTTTAACTGGGAAGAAGCCGCCGCCACTTTGTCTTCTGGCTCATTATCCAGCAGCAATTTCTCTACTTCATGCACTTTATAGTTCTGAAGAACAAAAGGTGTATCCTTGTATTGTTCTTCTGCCGGGAGATAGCTGAGTACTTCTTTTTCCAAACCGAGTTGCGCCACCTGGAAA
>JANOHQ010000321.1:0-5829 GCA_031406595.1 Chitinophagaceae bacterium | reverse complement strand
GGTTGGACAAATATTGGACACTTGAAAACGGATAGCGACTTAATTTCATTACACAGCAGTGAAAAATGGAATGATTTGTTAACTGCAATGAAAAAAGAAGCAGATAAAAAAGAAGCAAATTATGATAAACCCCTGCAGGCTAAATTGCTGGCTATTTATGACAAAGACCAACCTATACGACATCAGTATATTTCAGCACAAAAAGAATTTGGTTATCAAAGTAAACAAGCTGATAGTTTAGGGAAAGTGATGATGTATAACGACAGTATCAACCTGGTTAATGTGATCGAAATTTTAGATGCCTATGGGTGGGTGGGTGCAGACAAAGTTGGCGAACAAGCCAACCAAACGCTATTTTTGGTCATTCAACATTCAGACTTGAAAACCCAACAAAAATACCTGCCGATGATGAGAGAGGCAGTAAAAAACAAAAAAGCAAATAGTAGTGCTTTGGCTTTATTAGAAGACAGGGTGGCATTGGGAGAAGGTAAACGACAAGTTTATGGAAGCCAGATCGGACAAGATAATGAAACAAACAAAAATTATGTTTTGCCACTTGAGGATCCGGACAATGTTGATAAACGAAGATCCCAAGCAGGGCTCGAACCTCTTGCGGATTATGTAAAACGTTGGGACATAATCTGGAACGTGGAAGAATACAAAAAACAGTTACCTGAACTTGAAGAAAAGCATAAGCGTCAAAAATAAACCTATGCCAACAGCGGGGCCCGGCATTGAAACAAATCAGCAGCGGTACTATTGCTGTGCTGCAGTTCGGGGCGACCTGGATAAAAATGCTATTTTTGTTACGGAAGATATTAGCGACAATTAAATAAAAGGGTTATGCCAGCAGCAAAAAACAAAACCACCGAAACCGCCAGTAGTGTACCGGCCTTTATCAAAAAAATACCCGGGACCGACCGGCAAAACGATGCGAAGATCATTATCGATATCATGCAAAGCCAGTCGGGATTTGAACCAAAGATGTGGGGAACGGCCATCGTTGGTTTTGGTACCCATCATTATAAATATGAAAGCGGCCGCGAAGGCGATGCGCCCCTGATCGGTTTCTCACCACGCAAAACTGAGTTTGTTTTATACTTGCCTTCCGAATTTGATAAGAGAGAAGAGTTATTAAAGAAATTCGGCAAACACAAGACCGGCAAAGCTTGTATCTACTTCAAAAAGATCGCCGATATCGATGTGGAAGTGATGAAGAAAATGGTGGCGCAGGCGCTGAAGAAAAAGGACATGAATGGATGCTGAGGGAAGCTGTTAGCCATTAGCTTTTAGCTGTTAGCAATTGTTACATTGAATCATTAATCTTCACAGCTTGATTTTCTTATTGCCCATTGCCGATTGCCCATTGCCGATTGCCTATTGCCCATTGCCTATTGTCGATTGCCTATTGCCCATTGCCAATTGCCTATTGCCTATTCCCCCTCTACCAACCGATCCCATAATCCTCTCCATGATTACTGCTTCCACCCCAAAAACTACCATGCTTCCAGTCAAAGAAGATCGCATTGATAGGACCACTGGTACGATCGTCAAAAGAAAGGATATATCCCATTTTCTTTAACTCATTCCGGATCGCTTCGGGTGTTTTATCCTGCAATAACAACTGCCCGGGTCTTGGTTTACGGTCCTCCAGTTTTGTACCGCCCAGGGAAAGCCATAACTGGTTGCTGTTGATATTCGCGGCTTCGCAGGCTTGTTGCACAGTCATACCAAATTCCACCATGTTCAGGAAGAATTGCAAAAGGTTCTGGTCCTGTGTATCTCCTCCCTGTACGGCAAAGGATAAAAAAGGTTTGCCATCCTTTAATGCCATAGTGGGTGTCAATGTTACCCTTGGTCTTTTACCCGGTTCGATCACATTAAAAGGGTTCAGGGCGGAGTCTAGTACAAAACTTTGCAGGCGCTGGCTCATACCTACACCAGTGTTGCCTGCAATACAGGCAGGGAGCCAACCACCGCTGGGGGTAATAGAAACCACCCAACCATTTTTATCCGCAGCCTCTACCGAAGTAGTTCCCATCCAGAGCCGTTCCTGGTATAATTCATCATTCAGTGCAACCGAACCTGTATCATGTGCGGGGGTAAAATTCCGTTTGTCACTCGCCGGCGCATTTAACTCTTTCAACAGTTCAGAAAAAGGATTGGTCTTTCCTTCAAACGGGTAAGGATCGCCTGGCATAATATATGGATCATTCATACCGGGTTTGATCAAACCTGCTCTTAATTTTGCATACTCCTTGCTCAGCAATCCTTTCATTGGCTCTGCGGGTGCGAAATAAGGATCGCCATAATAAAAATCACGGTCGGCAAATGCGAGACTCATGGCCTGGTAGATGGTATGGATATACTGAGAACTATTATACCCCATTTTCTTAAGATCGAAATTCTCCAGGATATTCAGCGATTGTAATAATGCCGGGCCTTGTGTCCACTGCTTCAGTTTATAGACTTCGATGCCTTTGTAATTGACCGACAGCGGTTCTTCTTCAATCGGTTTCCATTTTGCCAGGTCTTCCATGGTGAACAAGCCACCCTGTTCGCGGCAACCTCTTACCATTTCCTGGGCAATATCCCCTTTGTAAAAACGATCGTTGGCAGCCATGATCGCTTCTTTCCTGCTTTTCTTACTCTTTAACGTGGCCCTTTCTGTTTCGACCATTTTCGTCAGCGTAGCCAGCAGGTCTTTCTGAACAAATATCTCTCCCGCTTCGGGTGCTTCCCGTTTCTCCCCCAAATGCGGTAAAAAAACCTTTTTACTATAGGGCCATTCCTTGATCCTTGCCTTCCCTCTTTCCATGGCATTGGCTGTCTGTGCTTCGATCGGGTAACCAGCAGCAAGTTCCATTGCAGGTGCCAATACCTGCTCCAAACTCATCGTACCATACTCGGCCAGCATATAGCAAAGTCCGCCAACAGTTCCGGGCGTGACGGCTGCCAGCGGCCCATACTCCGGTGGAAATGAATAACCCCTGCTTTTATAAAATCCGGCTGTAGCTCCTGTTGGCGCCACACCGAGCGCATTGATGGCAATCACTTTTTTTGTTTTAGGATTATAAATCAGCGCCTGTGTCTCTCCGCCCCAGCTCAATACATCCCACATCGTACAAGTGGCGGCCAGCATAGCACAGGCTGCATCCACCGCGTTACCTCCTCTCTGGAAGATCATCGACCCGGCCGTTGCTGCCAGTGGTTTACCGGTCACAGCCATCCAGTTCTTCCCGTGAAGCGGCGGCTTCTGTGTTTGTGCATTTGCAGTAATAGCCAGGCTTGACGAAAGCAGCAGGAGTACAAACAATTTCATGTGCGGGAATTTTATACTTAAAGATAGGAAAGGATAGGAATATCGAACACAGAACAAGGAATGTTGAATGCAGAAGTAATGACACAACGAAACAATGACACATTGTTTCTCCACTTTTTCATTCCTTATTTCTTATTCCTTATTTCTAATTTACTACGGGTAACTCCACATGAAACACCGTCCCCTTCCCTTGTTCGGTCTCAAACCATATCTTTCCATGCGCCTGCTCCACGATCCCCATACACATCGCAAGCCCAAGGCCCGTGCCGGATGATTTGGTAGTGAAGTTGGGAATAAAGATCCGCTCCTGCATTTCAGGTGCGATACCTTCGCCATTGTCTTTTATGCTGATCCGGATCATATCCTCATGCCTGACCTCATTCACTTCGATCCGGCAGTTTTCTTTGCCATGACAGGCTTCCACAGCGTTGGCAAAAAGGTTGGTGAACAAACGGTTCATCTGTGTTTTATCCGCTTCCACCATTACCTGGTCATTGACCGGCCGCCATTCAAACAGGACGTTCTCATTTGATTTGTACAATTCTTTCAGCGAACTGATCACATCATGCAGGTCGAAATGGGTGGTATTCGTGGTCCCGATATTGGCAAACTGCGAGAAGTCAGCCGCGATCTTCGACAAGTGATCGATCTGCTCCACCAGTGTATTGGCCACAGTACCCGAAAGCTCTTTTACATTTGGCTGGTTATTATTGATCGCTTTCTGCAGGTACTGAATACTCAATTTCATCGGCGTCAGCGGGTTCTTGATCTCGTGCGCTACCTGCCTTGCCATTTCCCGCCAGGCTCCTTCCCTTTCGCTTTTCGCCAGCGCAATGGCACTTTCACTCAGTTTACTCACCATCTTATTGTATTCCTGCACCAGTTCACCGATCTCGTCATTCCGGTTCCATACGATCTCTTCGTTGTGCCGCCCGAGATTTACTTCCCGCATCTTATCACTGATGATCGAGAATGAATTGGTGATCCTGTTTGTTATAAATAATGCGATCAAACCCGCTATCAGGAAAATAAAGGCGTTGAGGTTGATGATCGTAACCAGGAAATTCGATATCTCCTGTCGCAATTCTGGTTTAGAAGTGAAATAGGGAATATTAATATAGGCATAGACCTTCCCATCGCCATCCCGTACCGGCGAATAGATACTGAGGTAAGAAAAATTACCGATCTTTTCATCCTGTGAATGTTGTACCTGCCGCATCCGGTCGAGATGGTAGAACGCTTCAGGATCCATCTTCTTACTCAACACACCCTTGGTATACACATTAGCTTCTGAAGAGACCTGGAGATCGCCTTTCAGATCATATACATTCACATCCACGCCATGGATATCGGAAACCTCGTTGACCAGCCGTTGCAGGTTATCATTAGAAACAGAATCATAGATCTTGATCACATCGTCGAATGTATTATGATTGGACATTTCCTTTTCCATCTCATTCACCATGATCTTCATGGTACGACTGAGCTTCTCGTTATTGCTTTGTTTATTCCGGCTGATAAAAAAGGAAATAGTGGCCGCCCCGATCACGAGAAAAGAAAAAATACTGATAAAGATGATGGTGCTGTGTACCTGCGAACGGATGTTTAGCTGGAACAGTCTTTTAAACCCTCTCCAGTTATAACCGGTCCGCAGGATAAACGTGATCAGTTGTACAAAGGCCACCAGGAAAAGAAACGAACAGAAGATATACGAGAAAAGCGTGATCATTTCGATCGTGGTTTCCTTTTTCCTGGCTACCACTACCACTTTTTCGGTACCTGCGCGGTACCAGAGTTCGTCATAATCACCATTTTCCCTTGGTTCATATTCATCTTTGGGCACTTCTTTTGCCGTCAGCCAGATCGGGTAAGGATAGTTGCCCGGTGGCGATACCAGCCGCATGCTGTCGTACACGGCATTGGAGTAGATCGGTGAATTCTCCGGGTCGGTTTCTTTGAACTGGCGGAATAGTTCCGGGAACAGGGCATCACGGCTATAGTTCTTAAAATTGGAGACAATAAAAAAGGATCCAAGTTTTCGTCCGGCCGTATCCACCACATCCCGCCGGGTGATATAATTGAACTTATCAAATGAAGTTTCGTAGTAGTACAGACCTTCTGTATTCGTTGGCTTGGATTGAACGGAAAGGATCGCATTCAATGCCTCGAAGCTGGTCTGGTCTTCATTGAACAGTCCCTGGTCGCTGCTGTCGTAAACATAAAGCCTGGTAAAATACTTATTCAGATAGCCGCTATAATTACCGGCAATGATACTATCGCGTAAACGGATCCCCTCATCTTCAATTTTGAAGCGTTTAAAATTTCCGGTCAGGAAGTCGCTGTCGAGATACCTGATAGCAATACTCATCATGCTTTCGCTGGCAGGGTCGGTCTGATCGGATAATTTTTCGGCGATCAGTTTTCTTCGCTCCCACTCGGCTTTACGGTTCTGGGAGAACATGATCAACGTGATCGAGATCGAGAAAACAAATATCCAGGAAAGCATC
>JANOHQ010000314.1:0-24956 GCA_031406595.1 Chitinophagaceae bacterium | reverse complement strand
TCCAGTTCCCGTTTCTTTCTTTCTTTTACGATCTGCTTCACCACTTTCCAAATATCTTTTTCTGCCGTAAAATATTCTTTTCTTTCCCCGGACAGTAGGACTCTTTCTACCAGGCCCCAGTTGATGAGTTCCCGTATATTCATATTGGTATTGCCGCGGCTGATATTCAGTTGTTCCATCATATCGTCCTGGGTCATTGGATCGGGGCTCACGAGCAACAGCGCATGGATCTGGGCCATGGTCCGGTTAATGCCCCAGTGACTGCCAAAAGCACCCCAGCTGCTGATGAATTGTTGTTTGGCTTCCGTGAGTTTCATAGATCAAAACTACGACGTCTATTTCGAATTTTCAATAATTATTGAAAATATATTTTGTAAAAAAAAGGAACCCCGGGTTCCTTGCTGGATTTATTTAGTTTTTTTAGTGTCTTTTGTCACCTCCTCCGCTTCTACCTCCACCGCTGCTCCGGCTGCCGCCTCTTTTTTCTTACCCAGGTAAGTCGGCAGGTCCATTCCGGCCATATCAAAGATATCTTTCAGGGGTGGTACAGCCTTATACATCCCGCTCATAAAATTAGCCGTGGATCCTTTCCCATCTGTTCCCTGTCCGCCGCCATCCCATACGGTCACTTTATCGATCTTGATATTCTTGATAGCGTCTGTCTGCATCCGCACCAGTTCGGGTAGTTTGTCAACGATCAGTAATAACACCGCATCTTTCGCATCATTACCTGCTGCTTTTACAATGCGTTCCAAACCCTCCGCCTGCTTGGTCAGTATTTCGTACATACCTCTTGCTTCCGCTTCCAGTTTGGCAAAAATGGCATCGGCTTCTCCTTTTGCTTTTTCCCTCATCTGTTCTGCAGCAGCCTGCGCTTCAATGATCAGTTTTTGTTTCTGGATATCAGCTGCCACCACGATCGTAGCATTTTGTGTAGCCCTGTCTCTTTCGGCACGTGCATCCTCCGATTTCTTTTCTGCCAGGTATGCTTCCTCCAATGCTTTTGCTGCCTGTACTTTTTCGGCTGCCATGGCTTTTTTCAATGCCTCGGCTTCCCGCTCTCTTCTCAATGCATCGGAATTGGCGATCTCGATCCTGGAAAGGTTCTCTCCCTGTACTGCGATCGCATTGGCTTCCGCCATTTTTACCCTGGTATCTCTTTCGGCTTCGGCCTTACCGATATTCTCATCCCGGTTGGCACCCGCGATCTGGATCTCTTTTTCCTTGACAGCCATCGCCACATTGATATCCCGGTCACGTTGTGTTTCTGCTACTTTGATATCTCTTTCTTTTTCGGCTGTTGTCTTACCGATATCACCCGTCCTTTCCTGTTCGGCCACACGGATCTTTGCTTCATTGATCGCTTTGGCAGCGGCATCCTTACCCAACGCATCGATATAACCACTTTCATCCTTGATATCGGTTACGTTCACATTGATCATTTTCAGACCGATCTTGTTCAACTCCGCTTCCACGTTGCCGGCGATATTCGCCAGGAACTTATCCCGGTTATTGTTGATCTCTTCAATATCCATCATGGCAACTACCAGGCGCATCTGGCCCAGGATAATATCCTTTGCGAGATCGTGGATGGCGGGACGCTGCATTCCCAGCAAACGCTCCGCTGCATTCTGCATAACATTAGGCTCGGTGGAAATACCCACGGTAAACCGGGAAGGCACATCCACCCGGATATTTTGTTTACTCAATGCACTGGTAAGATTTACTTCTATCGAGATGGGCGTAAGATCCAGGAATGAATAGTCCTGGATGATGGGCCAGATAAACGCCGCACCACCGTGGATACACTTGGCTGTTAAGGAGCCTTCTGAACCCTTGCCTACTTTACCAAACACTACAAGTATCCTGTCCGAGGGGCAGCGCTTGTAACGGCGAAACATCGAATACACCAGTACAAAGAAAAAGAGTATCGACGCGGCTACCACGATTAATAAATTCTCACCCATAAATTATCAGTTGTTATTGGTTATGAAAGATTGGAAGTAACTATTAGCAGGCTATCATTGACGATACTGGTAACTTTTACCAATTTTCCCGTTGCGATCTGTTCTTCATCATCCGTCATCGCCTGCAATTCATGCAAAGATCCCTGTACCCGGATATGTACTTTCCCAAACCCGCCTCTTTTGGCAGGTATAAAAAGATAGGTTTCCGCGATAAGGCCGATCGCATTCTTTGTTTGCAGGGTGCCGCTCTGTTTCAGCTTACTCATACTGCGGAAAAGAAACGCCATGATCACTACCACCACCGAACCCGCCAGGACAGCAATACCGATCGAGGCCGCGCTGCTCATCCCGCCTTTGATACAGGCGATACCTGTCCACCCAAAAATCGTGAAGAAGGCTACAAGGTTCTTCAACGTGAAGAACTGGTGCCCGGTTCCGTCATCATCCCCTATAGAAGCATCCGCGTCTCCGCCTGCTTCTCCTGCATCTCCTCCGGTAAAGGAAAGCACAACCTGGATGAGGAAAAGGAACGAGAACAACAGGGCGATGACCCAAAAGATCTTTTCAAATGAAGCCAGCGCCGCCCACCAGGAAGAAATATCCAGGAATGTCATGATTGCTTGTAAATTATTGAATACCGAATATAAGGAATCCCGGAAATCTGGTAGTGTCTCAGTTTGAAAATGGAAAAAATACAGGCACACGGATTACACGGACGTAACGGATAAACACGGATTGATTTAGCTACGCTAAATCCCGGGCGAACTATACTAATCCGGGCATAGATATTATCCGGCAACTGATCTTTTTATGCTGTTTACAGCATAAAAAAATCCGTGTTCATCCGTCCTGTCTGTCAAATCCCTGCCTACCGGCAGGCAGGCGTGTGGTTGTATTTCAAACCCGATAGCTATCGGGTGATACAATCCCCGAAACCCGGATCCCGCTTACCACAATAATATTTTAAATACCTGCCCTGAAAAAATAGGGTGAATAAGTATCTTGCTGTATGAAGAAATTAGTCGTCCTGCTCCTGCTCGGGTTTACGCTGAATGCGTGGTCACAGTTCCAACCCTTTCGTTTTGCGTTCATCTCTGACACCCATATCGGTTCACCCAACGGAATGGCAGAAGAAGATCTCCGCAGAACCGTGCGGGATATTAATGCTACTCCCGGGGTCGCTTTTGTTGTTTTAACCGGTGATATAACCGAATTGGGCACGAATGAGGAACTAACACTGGCAAAGCAAATCCTCGACAGCCTGAATATCAAATGGTATATCATTCCCGGCAACCATGATACCGGCTGGAGCGAAAGTGGTGGAGTAATGTTCACAACGGTATTTGGTTACGATAAATTCAGTTTTGAATACAATGGTATTCGTTTCCTGGGTTGCGCTTCCGGTCCTTATGTCCGGATGAGTGATGGTCATATACCCCGTGATGCCGTCAACTGGCTCGATAACGAACTCGCTAAACTGGGACCGAAGCAACCCCTGGTATTTTTGAATCATTACCCCATTGATAACGGACTTGACAATTGGTATGAAATAACAGACCGGTTGGCTAAGTATAATACATGGGCTGTTCTTTGTGGTCACGGGCATGCCAACAAAGCGATGAATTTTGAAGGCACGCCGGGTGTGATGGGTCGCTCGAACTTGCGGGCAAAAGCTGCTATTGGCGGTTACAATCTTGTTGATGTGACAGGCGAGTCCATGACCTTTTCCGAAAGAAGGCCGGGGGAGGAAACATTGGCGGCGTGGACAACTGTGCAGGTCAATGCGCGGAAATATGATCAGCAAAAAAAGACGATCCGCCCCGATTACAGTATCAATAACCAGTACAGTAGTATTAAGAGCGTGTGGAAATTCTCGTCGGATGCAAACATTATTTCAACCCCTGCAGCCGCAGGAAATGATGTCTTTGTTGGTAACCAAAACGGAAAGTTCATTTGTCTTTCCTATAAGACGGGGAAAGAAAAATGGTCATACCAGACAGGCGGTTCCATTTTTTCATCACCTGCAGTGGCAGGAAGTACAGTTGTATTTGGATCGGGTGACGGTACTATTTATTGTCTTCATACCAAAACCGGGAAAGTAAAATGGAAAACCGTGACCGGTGCGGCTGTCCTGGGTGCACCCCTGATCAATGGTGATGTAGTGTTTATTGGCGGCAGTGATCATTCATTCCGCCAGCTCAACCTGCAAACAGGAAAAACCATTTGGGAATTTAAAGGATTGGACGGACCTGTTGTCAGCACTCCTTTGTTGTACCAGGACAAGATCATCTTCGGTGCCTGGGACAGGAACTTATATGCGCTGGATGCAAAAACGGGAACGCTGGTATGGAAATGGAACAATGGCTCCACGATCCGCAATTATTCCCCGGCGGCCTGTATACCCGTTGCACACGATGGAGTGATATATGTAGTAGCGCCAGACCGCTATATCTCTGCGATCGATGCGTTGACTGGCAAAACACTCTGGAGAAATAACGATGCTACTGTCCGTGAATCCATCGGAATATCGGAAGATGGCAGATGGGTCTATGGGAAAACTATGCAGGATACAATCGTGGCCTATGCCACCAGCAGGGAAAACCAATCTGCAGCATGGAAAATGCATGTGGGATTTGGTTACGAGCATGTACCCTCCATGTTGATGGAAGAGAAGGGAAGTGTTTTTTTTGGAACAAAGAACGGGGTGATCTATTCCATTGACCCGGCCGCGCAAAAAATAAACTGGGTGTATAAGATTGATAATTCAATGGTGAATACAGTACGACCCCTCGGCGGGAAACGGCTTATCGCCTCAACCATGGATGGAAAGGTCGTGCTGCTGGAAAATAAGAATGATTAAGAAGTTCAGGAAGCAAAGCGATTATCTCTTCTTTTTTTTGCATGGTGTCGATCGATCAGCTGGATGGTCAAGCTCAATAGACCCAGCACTCCGGCACCGGCACCCATGATCAGCAGCCAGGTGGGAAATACTCCATCCATTGACCTCAAAATAAAGCTAAAAAGAAAGCAGCAACCAGCGGTGACAAAAAATAATCCTGACCAGGGGAATTTGTCTTCTTCATTTTTCATAGATATTGAATTTGTCCCGTAATATAAAGCCCAAAAATCTCCATCAGGTATACAGGACTACCTGTTTTAGCTATTTAAGGTCATTTACTTAGATTATGCAGGGGCAAAAAGGTAATAACAATTTTTTTGCCAGAATAGCACCAGTAACAAAAAAAGCCACCTGATCGGGTAGCTTTACAAGAGGTGAATCGTATAATTACTATTACAAAAGCATCGCAACAGGATTTTCGAGATATTTTTTAAAGGTTTGCAGGAACGCCGCGCCCGTGGCTCCATCAACGCTGCGGTGATCACAGCTCATGGTGATTTTCATTATATTGCTGACTGCAAAACCTTCTCCCTTCTTCACCACCACTTCCTTTATTCTGCCCACTGCCATGATACAGCTATCCGGCGGGTTGATGATCGCGGTGAATTCATCGATATCCATCATCCCCAGGTTGGAAATGGTAAACGTATTGCCGCTGAATTCGTTGGGCTGTAATTTTTTATTCTTTGCTTTACCGGCCAGTTCTTTGCTCTCCGCAGCGATCTGTGGTAGGGTCTTCTGATCAGCAAAACGAATAACCGGTACGATCAATCCATCTTCGATCGCTACCGCGATACCGATATGGATATGACTATAGCGCCTGATCTTATCTCCCATCCAGGAGGCGTTGATAGCAGGATGCTGGCGCAATGCCAGGGCAGTCGCTTTTACTACCAGGTCGTTAAAGCTGATCTTGACCGGGCTTAGTTCATTCAGTTGTGTTCTTGCCGCTATCGCATTGTCCATATTTATTTCCATCGTGAGATAGAAATGCGGGGCGCTGAATTTGCTTTCTCCCAAACGTTTGGCAATGATGGTCCGTATCTGTGAGTTGGGAATATCTGTATGGCCTTCCTGGCCGGCTGTAAATGCAGGAATAACTACCGGGGCAGCCGTGGCAGCTTTTGGTTGAGCGGCTGCCGGGGAGTAATTATCAATATCTGCTTTGGTGATCCTGCCACCATCGCCCGTACCACTGATGCCTTTAATATCGATCCCTTTTTCTGCCGCCAGTTTCTTAGCAAGTGGAGATGCTTTCACCCTTCCGTTCGTCGTTGAGGATGATTGTGCATTGCCTGTTGCTTCTGATGTATTGCTGATTGTTTCCTGCTTATCGCCTGTTGCTTCCTGTTTATTGTCTGTTGCCTGTTGCTTATTGTCGCTCACCACTCCACCTTTTGCAGCAGCTACGATCGCATTCACATCTACTTTATTCTTATCACCGATGATGCAGAGCAAGCCATTCACCGGGATCTTTTCGCCTTTTTCTGCGCCGATATGCAGTAGTGTTCCGTTCTTATAACTCTCCAGCTCCATCGTGGCTTTATCGGTTTCGATCTCGGCCAGTACTTCCCCTTTTTTTACAGCATCGCCTACGTTTTTGTGCCAGGATGCAATGACACCTTCTTCCATGGTATCACTCAGTCTTGGCATTAGCACCACTTCTTCCATTTTTGAAATATCAAGTGCCGGTCCGTTTGAAGAAGGAGCTGCTGTTTCTTTTTTGGCCTCTACTTTTTTGGGTTCGTCTTTTTTTGCTTCAGCGGTTTTGGCAGATCCGCTCACTGAGTCCTGGGGACCGGATGCGGCAGCATTATTTCCTTTTACCAATGCAGAAACATCTTCACCCGGTTTGCCTACGATCGCCAGCAGGTCATCTACCTGGATCTTCACACCCTTGTCGCCGCCGATATGCAATAAGGTACCGTCTTTATAGCTCTCGAGTTCCATGGTGGCTTTATCGGTTTCGATCTCGGCCAACAGGTCTCCTTTTTTTACGGTGTCGCCAACTTTTTTATGCCAGGCGGCGATCACACCTTCGGTCATAGTGTCGCTGAGACGGGGCATCAATATCACTTCGGCCATTGCCTTTTAATTTTCGCCGAAATTAAGGTAAAATGGGGAATGGTGAGTGGTTTACAGGGGAATAAAGGCCAATTCAACCAATCAATAATCCAGATCCAGTTTCAATCGTTCCCGTAATTCTTTCACCAACGGATACTGTTCCGACATCTTCTGGAACTGTTCTTTTGAAGTAAGGGTGATCTCGATCTTAGGCCGGTCCCCGGCTTTTTCCTCCACGATCACATTGAACTGGAGCAAACGGTTCTTCAGGCGCTCCTGTAAGAACGCGAATAGCTTATTCCTGTCCTGCTCAATGAATTGCTTTTCGATCGTATTCGAGGTCACCGCTTCAAAACAATTATCATCTTTGATACGGAGCAGTGCCAGGTCGAAAGGCTGGGCTGCCGGGTTCCTGGTTTCTTTCAACTGTATCACATACTCTGCCCAGGCTTTTTGTAATTCTTCCTGTTGGAGCGGGTGGTTGATATTGGCGTTGCCGCTATTGCCATTGGTTTGGAACTGGCTGCGGATTTTATTGAGAGCGGAAAGTTTAGTAGTTGTTACTGGCTGTTCACCAGATCCTGCTGGCTGGCTGCCGGTTGCTGATTTTATGGTTGGTTTTGCGGTTGCTGTTTCGATGATAAGTTTGGCGCCGGGCTGGTTATCTTTTGCTTTGACCACGGGTTGTGACCCTGTAAAAAGACGGATAGGAGAGCTTCGGAATGCTAAAGCGCCATCAACTATTTTTTTTTTACTGATCGTTGTTCCTTCCGAGGATAAGACCAGCGCTTGTTGCAGGTAACAAAGTTTGATCAGCGCCAGCTCTACATGCAGCCGTTTATTCCGGGCGGCTTTGTACGTGATCTCGGCATCGCTCAGGATATTCAGGGCACTAATCAATAAAACGGGGGCAACTGTTTTAGCGGTAGCGATGTATTTGTCCTTGAAACTTTCGACCACTTCGAGCAGGCCGGCTGCTTTTTCGTCTTTGCAAACAAGCAGGTTACGGATAAACTCTGCAAAACCATTCAGCACAAGGTCGCCTTCAAAACCTCTGCGGTTGATATCATCGTATTGCAGCATGGCGCCGGAGAGATCCTGCTGCTGCATGCATTCCAGCAATTTGAAATAGCAATCTGCATCGAGGATGTTCAGGTGTTCGAGTGTAGTGCTATAATTCAGTTCGCCATTGGTAAAGCTGACGATCTTATCCAGGATACTCAGTGCATCCCGCATACAGCCTTCGCTTTTCTGTGCGATCACCTGCAGGGATGCTTTATCGGTTTTGATCTCTTCTTTTTTACAGATCTCTTCCAGGTGATGGACGGTGTCTGCCGTGGTGATCCGTTTGAAGTCGAAGATCTGGCAACGGCTGAGAATGGTCGGAAGTATCTTGTGTTTTTCCGTAGTGGCCAAAATAAAGATGGCATAGGGAGGAGGCTCTTCCAGTGTTTTTAGAAAAGCATTGAAGGCCGAGGAACTTAACATATGTACCTCGTCGATCACATAGACCTTGTAACGACCGGTCTGCGGGACAAAACGTATCTGGTCAACCAGGTCACGGATATTATCGACTGAATTGTTGGAAGCGCCATCGAGTTCAAAATAATTCATGGAAGCGCCATCGTTGAAGGAAGTACAGCTCTGGCATTTATCACAGGCTTCTCCCTCTTTTGTCGGCTTCTCGCAGTTGATGGTCTTGGCCAGTATCCTTGCACAGGTTGTTTTGCCCACGCCTCTTGGTCCGCAAAACAAAAAAGCATGCGCCAGTTGCTGGTGTTTGATCGCATTCTTTAATGTGGTGGTGATATGCGATTGCCCTACGACTGTGTCGAATGTTTGAGGTCTGTACTTACGTGCTGAAACGATGAATTTATCCATAGTCGGGAAGTCCGAGGTCAGAGGTCCGAGGATAGCCTCCTCAAATCTGAATCTCTTTCACAATTGCAATGTTAAAGAAAGTTTTGGCAGCAAAATGGTAGCTTTTTGCACACACCTCGAAGATGCAGGCCTGTTGAATAGGATACGGTTGGCTTCGGACTCCGGACTTCTGTCTTACTACTCAATGTAATATCGGGTGCGCCTTGAATTCCTTTGTCCTGTCAAATAAGTAACGGTAGGTGGTCAGTATCCGGCTACGATCGTTGGCTATGGCTTCCGCCACATTTACCATTTTAGGATTGAATTCCCCGATCCATTGCATTTCATAATCCTCGTAAAGAGGTTTTCCAATAAGGTACTGTCCATCCACAATCTTTAACTGTTGCATCACTGTGCAACCTTCTATTATAAGATAGCTATCTGCACCCATACCCTGGAACTCTGGCACAATACCAAAAACCAGCCCAACAAATTTTTTATTTTTTTTGGTACGTTTTGCCCAAAGAAACTTAAGCTTATGCAACAGCGTAAACTTGCCATTAAGGTATTTGAACCATTGGTTAAGGTCCGGCAGGTTGATCCATGTTCCTATGGGCTCTCCTTTATAATAGATAAACCAATTAACACGTTCATCCATCACCGGCTTCATGGTCTGAAACATTTTTCTGACTACTTTTTCGTCCATTTGTTTCAAACCGCCATGGCCCGCCCATGCTTTATTATATACAATTGTAAAATCTTTGGCGAATTTATCCAGCTGGTCTTTTTTCATATAGGCCGAACTGAAATTCGGGTCCCTGGCGCATTCGGCATGCCGGTCGTAAAATTTTTTTGGCAGCATTTCATTGGTCTTCCGGGCAAAGCAGATCTGGTTATAGTAATTTTTGAACCCATAATTTTCCAAAAGCTGCTGGTAGTAGGATGGGTTAAAATTCATGCAATACATGGGGGGTATGTTATTTCCTTTCACCACCAGTCCCCACCAGCGATCTCTTTCTCCAAAATTGATGGGCCCATCCATGGCTTCCATTCCTCTTTGCAATAACCAATGTTTGGCCACGTCGAAGAGCATGTCGGCAGCGGCCTGGTCATTGATACAATCAAAAAAACCGATACCACCGACCGGGCCGTCATCACCTTTGTTCTTATATTTTTTGTTGACAAATACGGCTATACGGCCGATCAGGTTCCCTTTCTCATCCCGCAGTATCCATCTCGCGGCTTCTCCAAAACGGAAAGATTTGTTCTTGTTTTTATCGAAGACCTCGTTCACATCTTTTTCCAGCGGGAATATATAGGCAGGATTATCCTTATTAATAATATTGTTAACCCTTAAGAATGCTTTGGCAAGCGCCGGGGTTGTTATTTCAGTGAGTTGCATCAGGCAAAAATAGGGAAGTCGCCGTTTCAACAAAGACTGATTTTTTTCAACAGCAGCTGCTGCTCTGTGTAAGAACCAGTCAATGTAAAGGCTTTTTCAAAATAACTTTTCGCCGCAGGTTTTTCTTCCAGTTCAAGATACATTTCACCGATAGATGCGTAATAAAGATGGTGTTGCTCCAGGCCCTTTATCTGTTGCAATTCCTCCAGTGCTTTTTGTTTGCTTATTGAATAAGCAGATGCGATCGCTTTATTCATGGCTACTACCGGGCTGGGTTGCACCTGGTATAATAATTCGTATAGATGGTAAATGCTTTTCCAGTCAGTAGCTTCAAACGATGAAGCCGCTGCATGAAGCGAAGCAATGGCCGCTTCCAGGTGGTAGGGCGATACCTCGTATGGCTCGGCCGCACCGTCGAGGTAATCAAAACCTTTCTGAATTAAAGGGCGGTACCATTTGCTCCGGTCCTGGTATTTCAATACAATGATATGGCCCTTGTCATCGAGTCTTGCCGTAAGCCGCGAAGACTGGAAACACATCAATGACAACAACGCTTTTACTCTTGGATAATTGGTGAAGGGCTGAAGTGTCAATAAATGACAAAGCCGGATCGCATCTTCACATAATGCTTCCCGGATCAGATGCTCGGGATGCGACGAATTATACCCTTCATTGAATAAAAGATACAGCGAACGTAACACAGCATCAAGTCTTGACGCAAGATCATCACCGGTGGGTACACCCAGTTCGATCCTGGTTGTTTTTATTTTTTCCTTTGCCCGGTAGATCCTTTTGCTGATCGTTTCTTCGGTGGTAAGAAAGGCTTTGGCAATTTCGGTGCCACTCAAACCGCAAAGCGTTTTCAATGTCAGTGCGATCTGCGATTCTTCAGGGATGGATGGGTGACAGCAGGCAAAGATCATCCGCAACTGGCTGTCCTGGATCTCGTCGTCAAGGAACAACTGGTTGACCTCATGGGAAGGGTTGTTTTCGGATTGGAGTAAATAAACATAGCGCGGACTGACCTCATTAAATTTCTTCCGCCTGCGGATATGATCGATCGCTTTGTTGCGTGCAACTTTGTATAACCAGGCGGAAGGATTTTCGGGGATCGTATGCCGCCATGACTGCATGGCCTGCAATAAAGTGTCCTGTACAATATCTTCTGCGGTTTCCAGGTTTTTCAATCCGACAATGCGGGACAAAACGGCCGTCATCTTTCCCGATTCATGACGGAAAAGATGACCGGCCAATTGGTTGATATTGTTATCAGGGGATTGCATTCCCTCGTAAATGTATTACATATCAAACTTCATCACTTGTCGTACCTGCACAAAGCCGCCTGAACCAAAATCAGGGTAACCCTCGAGCAATGCTACGGCTTCGTCATAGTCGGCCGCGTTAACGATGAAGTATCCGCCGACCAGTTCTTTGCCTTCGGTATAAGGCCCGTCAGTTGCTTTGGCTACACTGCCTTTGACCAGTTTACCACCCGGGAGCAGCGCTTCACCGGAAGCATATTTACCGTCTTTGGCCAGTTTGTCGATCCAGGCCATCCATTTACCCATACTTTCCTGCATTTGTTCGGGTGAGGCGTCGGCTGGCATACCTCCTTGAAAAATGTACATGAACTTTTCCATAATCGTTGATTTAAAGTGTTTAATAAAGAATTACCGTTACTATGACGAACAGGGTTTCTGTTTCCGGACAGGGCAACCTCCATTTTTTTTGATTTTCCGTTTTTCCTTTTTGAAAAAGGGAGACTGAAAGGGTTATCCAAGCTTTTCGCCCAGTTTTCCACAACTTAAAATAGTCGGTTTTCAGGAGCATTTTTCATTTTTCATTTACACCCCGCCCCCTTACCTTTGCGGCCTGAAAACAAACCTCTTTTTAAACTCTTTCTATGGCAAACGTTGGTAAAGTAAAACAGGTGATCGGAGCTGTAATTGACGTACAGTTTAATGGCACCCTTCCCGATATTTATAATTCATTGGAATTGACGAAGGAAAACGGGGATATCCTTGTTCTTGAAGTACAACAACACCTCGGTGAGGACAGTGTTCGTACGATCGCGATGGATGGTACCGAAGGTATCGTTCGCGGTACAGAGGTGCGTGATACGGGTATACCGATCGCCATGCCAATCGGCGATGCCATTAAAGGACGTTTGTTCAATGTTACCGGCGATCCGATCGATGGATTGCCTGCCGTAAGTAAAGTGGGTGGCCGCCCGATCCATAGCCTGCCTCCTGCATTTGAAAACCTGAGTACTGCCTCTGAAATACTTTTTACCGGTATTAAAGTAATTGACCTGATCGAGCCTTATTCCAAAGGGGGTAAAATCGGTTTGTTTGGTGGTGCAGGTGTGGGTAAGACCGTATTGATCCAGGAGCTTATCAATAATATCGCGAAAGCATACGCGGGTGTATCGGTATTTGCAGGGGTAGGTGAAAGAACACGTGAAGGGAATGACCTGATGCGGGAGATGATCGAAGCAGGGATCATGAAATATGGCGATGCTTTCAAACACAGCATGGAAGAAGGTGGATGGGACCTGAGTAAAGTGGATATGAAAGAACTGGCTGAATCAAAAGCTACTTTCGTATTCGGACAGATGAATGAACCTCCCGGTGCACGTGCAAGAGTGGCATTGAGTGGTCTGACGATCGCAGAATATTATCGTGACGGTGATGGACAGGGCAAGGGCCGTGACATCCTGTTCTTCGTTGACAATATCTTTCGTTTTACACAAGCAGGTTCTGAAGTATCGGCCCTGTTGGGTCGTATGCCTTCTGCGGTGGGTTACCAGCCTACACTGGCTACAGAAATGGGTATCATGCAGGAACGTATCACTTCTACCAAGAATGGTTCGATCACATCCGTACAGGCGGTTTACGTACCTGCGGATGACCTGACCGATCCGGCTCCTGCCACCACCTTTGCTCACCTGGATGCCACTACGGTATTGTCGAGGAAGATTGCTGACTTAGGTATCTATCCTGCTGTGGATCCATTGGATTCTACTTCAAGAATTTTAACACCCAAGATCGTGGGTGATGCACATTATAATTGCGCCAACAATGTAAAACTCATGTTGCAGCGCTATAAAGAATTACAGGATATCATCGCGATCCTTGGCCTGGATGAATTGAGTGATGAAGATAAACTGGTAGTAAGCCGTGCAAGAAAAGTACAGCGTTTCCTTTCACAGCCTTTCCACGTGGCCGAAGCGTTCACTGGTTTGAAAGGAGTACTGGTACCGATCGAAGAAACGATCCGTGGTTTCAATATGATCATGGACGGTGAGGTTGACGAATATCCTGAAGCAGCTTTCAACCTGGTGGGTAGCATCGATGATGCGATCGAGAAAGGGAAGAAGCTGATGGCGGCAGCACAATAAAACCCCCTGTCCCCCATGAAGGGGAGACTTAGGTCAATCAGTCATTACTGGTTGTATAGCTCTTTACAGAAATAGGATGATGATCATGTTACCAGCTTAAGTGCTTATGGCATCTTCGTTGCGTCGCACACTTCAACTTCCTGTTCATTGCTCAGCAATGAACTTAAAAATGATTAATTAACAAACTTTAAAGTGATTTACACTTTAGGGTTCTAATGCCCCTTTAGGGGTTTGGGGTATGACTTTAGAAATATTAACACCCGAAAAGAAATTGTACAGCGGCGAAGTCTACGGCGTTCAGATGCCGGGGATCAGCGGTTCCTTTGAAGTATTGGAAAAACACGCACCTCTTGTCAGTGCATTGAAAGCGGGACGATTGAAAGTGCTGAACAATAAACAACAGAACAGCTTCACGTATTTCGATATCCAGGGCGGTTTCGCAGAAGTGCTGAACAACAAAGTGACCGTGCTCGTGGAAGGTGCTGTACCGGTGGAATAAGCCCATTGTATAAAAAATTTAAGATCCCGCCCTGTAGCATATTAATATTGCTACAGGGCGGGATCTTTTTATACCTGCAACCCTGGTATATTATGAAATACCTTTGGGAAAAGCATCTTTTACCAAAGCTCCTGTATGCGGTCACTGCTGGTCAACACGTTTATCTTCTGCCTGCTTTCCGGGTGCAAAGCGCAGCCCGATCCCGGTTGTGAGTACAAAGGCAACGGCGCCAACTATCTTTCCCGGATCGGTTGTATCGCCGATTTTAATTATATCAAAGGAAGACCGCTGACAGAAAAATTCGGTCGTGCCGAATCGATCAAGATCGTGTACCGTATCCGGGATAAAAAACTGTTCTTTACCAATTCCTCCCGTTATCCTTTCCATTTCGAGTTTTGTACTGCCGTTCTGGGTGAAGAGGATGAACTGGCCACTTTCAATATGAAGAATTACCAGGTGAGTGCAAAAAGGGAATACATTCTTTCCAACCTGAACTACTATTCCCATCTCAACGTATACGCACTGGAGCTGATGGCGGAAGACGACACGAAAGCGGAAGACATCAATAACCTGTACAAACAGATTGCAGCCCTGACCTATTTCCCAGGCAAGATCAAAGTACTGGCCACTTCGCCGGAGATGGAGAAAAAACTGGCATCTGTTCCTTCATTGCCTGTGGTATTGTCCGATGATATTTATAAAGGACGCCAGTTTGTATCGCTGAACAAAGGGGGAGCGTATGGTTACCTGCGTAAAGTGGATATCAAAGAGTTTGACAAATACAATTTCGATAAGCACGATATAGTTATCCTGAACGGTCTGCCCAATCAGTTGCCCGTTGTTTCCGGAGTACTTACTGTTCCTTTCCAGACACCGCTTTGTCATATCAGTTTATTGTGCCTTAACCGCGGCACGCCCAATGCTACTTACCGGAATGCGTGGACAGACCCAGGCCTCCAGGGATTCGAGAACAAACTTGTCTATTATGAAGTGAGTGCCGATACCTTTCTTATACGATCTGCCCGGGAAAATGAAGCCAATGCTTACTGGACAAAAGCAGAGAACCGTAAACCGATCCGGCTATCCGTAGATACCAGTATCCGGCAATTACAGAATATGGAGGGGCTGAGTTTTAAGAATGTTCCCCTCGTAGGAGGAAAAGCTGCCAATTTCGCGGAGCTGACCAAGGTCCGGTTTGACAAGAAACCTTTGCCGATACCTGAAGGTGCATTTGCTATACCGTTTTATTTTTATTACCAGCACCTGCAACAGAATAGCATCACTGCTTCGCTGGATTCGGTTTTAAAAGATCCTGCTATATTGAATGACCCCCAAAAACTGGATAATAGTTTAAAGAAGATCCGCGCCATGATAAAGGATGCGCCGTTGAATAAGGAATTTCTTATGACGGTGATGAGCAGGTTAAAAGCTAATGGAAATGAGTTTGTCAATTATCGTTTCCGTTCTTCCACCAATGCAGAAGATGTAAAAGGGTTTAATGGGGCCGGTCTCTATGAATCCAAAACAGGAAGCCTGGCTGATCCGGCCAAACCGGTGGAGAAAGCGATCAAGGCAGTTTGGGCCAGCCTTTGGGATGAAAGGGCTTTTGCCGAAAGGCAATATTTTAAGATTGATCAGTATTCAGTAGCCATGGGGATCCTTGTTCACCGTGCATTTGGTGAAGAACTGTCCAACGGGGTAGCCGTTACCCGGCATATGTACCGGCAAAATTACCCGGCGTACACGATCAATGTGCAGGTAGGCGAGATCAGTGTCGTCACCCCACCGGACTCCGTTACCTGTGATGAAGCGATCATCGGTTTGGGACAAGTGACGGGATCCAAAGATGTGGAAGCGGAATATATCGGCCGGAGCAGTTTAAGCAAAGAGAAACCGGTATTGACAAATGAACAGATCAGCCTGCTGGCAAAATATCTTACCGCTATCAAAGATCATTATTATTACAAAGTGGAGAAGGGGAACAGACCGGTTTACTGGAACTATGCACTGGATATCGAATTCAAGATCGATGCGCATACTGGGAACTTGTATATAAAGCAGGTTCGTACGTTGTAGGCTAAGAGTCTAGAAAGAGTAAAAGGAGGTGAAAGAGGTAGTACTTATTCGTAGACTCTTTTTTTATTTGGATTTCACTTAGCACTAAGTAAATCTTGCGACCCTAAATAATTTCTGCCACTAAGAAAACCCCTCTTTTTCTCTTTTCCGTCTCTTAGCTAATTCAATTGCGGATCTATCGGAAAGTTCTTCATCATTTCATAATCACCACCTAAATGTTTCAACGCGTCTTTCTATATCTGTTCATAGTCCTGGTGGAATATTAAGCGCCGGGTTGCTTTTACTGTAAGCCATGTTTTCTCCGTCAGCTCTTTGCCCAGTTGTCCTTCGGTCCAGCCGGAGTAGCCGGTATAAAAGCGGATCTTGTCCGTATCTGCGTCTTCATTTTTTAAAAGATTCACTATGGCGTCAAAGTCGCCGCCCCAGTAAACGCCTTTCATCACCTCCTGTCCTCCGGTTATCTCATCGGGATACTGGTGTAAAAAATGAATAGAGTCTACCTGTACGGGTCCGCCATAATAAACGGGGATCTTATGTCCTTAGAGTTCGGGGATCAGTTCATCAAGGATATTTTCATATTGCCGGTTCAATACAAAACCGAAACTACCTTCCTCTTTATGGTCACTTAAAAAGCCGGCGGTTCTGAGGAAATGAGGGTTTTCATTTCCGTCATTTCCTTCAACTCAGTCCTCCTTTTCTTCAACTCACTCTTTTTTGATTGGGTGCGGCAGCAAACTATAGTAGCATTACAGTACCCAATAGCCAACCTCTTTAATTAAACTAAAAATCAACACAATGAGAAATTTAAAATCTTTCCTTCTGCTCTTCCTTTGCAGCCAGTTTTTACAGTTAAATGCCCAAACCGAAATTCCAAAAGGCTTTAAAAAAGGAGCCGTGATGCTGGCTGACAATAACATATTGTCCGGATTTGTTAAAGATAATATCCGCAGCAATGCTTCCGTAACATTAATAAGCGAAACTGGGGAGAGGAAAAAAATTTATTACGGATCAGATATTCTGTCTGCAGAAATTGAGGGAGTCAAATTTATTTGCATCAGCAGCGATTTCTTCCGCATTATCTGCGACGGTGAATTGTTTTTTTTGCAAAAAGCAAGTGATGCCACGGGTAAAGTTTCTTATACCGGAACTGATGCTATAGTAAACAATGGTACTGAAGGCCGCCCCGGCGATTATTTTATTTATGAAAGTCAGAGTAAAAATCTCAAATTGATTTCAAAGAAAAATTTTGAGGAGGCGGTGGCTGCATCTTTTAAAGGTTACACAGCCGCAATAGATAAAGCGAAAAGTGCCAGCGGCGATATAGCTCAATTGAAAGAAGCAGTTATTGTTTACAACAACAGGAATAATAAGTAAACATTCTAATAATTTTCTCAAACATCTGCTATGAAAAAAATAGTATTGTTTGCCGGATTTTTATTATTTGTATTTACTGGTACAGCCCAGACCGTATCAATTACTCAAATAATAAAAGGAACGATCATTGATGAACAGTCAGGAAATGTATTGCATAACGCATCCATTGTACTTGAAGGAATAAGTCCTTCAAAAGCTGACATTTCTGATTCCACCGGTCATTTCAAATTGACAGAGGTGCCTGTGGGCAGGCAAACAATCAGGATAACCCTTATTGGTTATGAAGAAGGGATTGTCCGTAATATCGAAGTAACTTCTTCCAAAGAAGTAATTTTAGAGGTCAGACTAAAGGAAAGAATTAAGAAACTGGATGAGGTAATAGTAAGAGCCGGTAAGCAAAAGAACAGGGCTTTGAATGAAGCAGCCGTAGTAAGTGCAAGACAGTTTAGTGTGGATGAAGCGGTGAGATATGCCGGCACAAGGAATGACCCCAGCAGGATGGCGCAAAATTTCGCTGGTGTAAGCGGAGGCAATGATGCGAGGAATGATATAATCATCCGTGGCAACTCACCCGCAGGTGTTCTCTGGAGAATGGAAGGTATTGATATTCCCAACCCTAATCATTACAGCACACTTGGTTCTACGGGAGGGCCCGTAACCATTTTAAATACCAACACTCTAAAGAACTCAGATTTTATCACCAGTGCTTTTCCTGCCCAGTATGGTAATGCAGTAGCCGGTGTTTTTGATTTGCGTATGCGGAATGGCAATAATGAAAAGTATGAGTTCCTGGGACAGATGGGCTTTAATGGATTTGAATTTGGTGCTGAGGGTCCGCTAAGCAGTAGAACGAAATCATCTTTTTTGATCAATTATCGTTATTCATTAATAGCCGTTATTCAAAAGTTTGGGCTGAGTGTGGGGACCGGCTCTTCCACACCTTATTACCAGGATGTAAACTTTAAATTGAATATCCCTACAAAAAAAGCAGGCACTTTCAGTTTGTTTGGATTGGGAGGAGAAAGCCATATTAAGTTTGCTGCTATTGATGAGGATAATTTATATTCTACCAATGATGGAAGTTTACGGGAAAGAAATTTTCGTTCATTAACAGGTGTGATGGGGCTGACGCATACTTATTTCTTTAATTCCAATACTTCAGGAAGGACAATACTGGCTGTTTCGGGCATTCATTCAAAATATACTGAAGATTTTTATAACAGTTCTAAACCTGATAAAACCGCTTTTTATAAAAAGAATGTACAGGTAAAGTATTCTGCCGGGTATACAGTCAATAAAAAAATAAATTCGAAAAATCAATTGACGGCAGGTGTGGTAGCAGACATTAACAGGCTGAAGCTAAGAAACGACTATATCCCCGATGGGGACTCTGTTCTTATCACTTTTTTTGACACCAAAAAAAATGCAGCTTTACTGAAAGGCTTTATAAACTTTGCCCACCGGTTTTCAGATAAATTGTCTTCTAACTTCGGTTTGTATTATCAATCGTTTACGCTGAATAATACACAGAGTATTGAACCCAGGTGGAATATTAAATATCAATTCAGGCCAAACCAGTCGTTTTCATTTGGCGCAGGTTTGCACAGCCAGGTGCAACCATTGGAAGTTTATTTTTATGAATCTAAAAATGCCAGTGGACAAACGGAGCTGACCAACAAGAACCTTAAATTTGTTAAAAGCACACATAGTGTATTGGGCTATGATATAAATTTTTCAAAGCAACTGCGAGTAAAAGCAGAATTGTATGGCCAGTATATTTATAATGCAGCAGTAGAGAGAACAGCATCTTCTTTCAGTATGCTCAATGCAGGTGCCGATTTTTATTTTCCCGATAAAACTAACCTCGTAAACAATGGAAAGGGTTATAATTATGGTATTGAATTGACTGTAGAAAGATTTTTGGACAAAGGATTTTATTACCTGTTCACCACTTCTTTATTCGAATCAAAATATAAAGGCAGCGATAATGTATGGCGCAATACAGGCTTCAACAGTAACTATGCAGTTAACATTCTCGCCGGTAAAGAGTTTAAATTAAATAAAAAAGCATCTTTCGGAATTGATACCAAAATTGCTTATGCAGGTGGTCAGCGATATACCTTATTCGATTTTGCAGCCTCCAATAATGCAGGGTATGTAATATTTAAAGAAAATGAAGCCTATAATTTACAGAATGACCCTTATCTACGATTGGATTTTAAATTATCTTTTAACCGCAACGGGAAAAAGACAACTCAGAAATGGTACATTGATCTGCAAAACCTTACCAACAGGGAAAACATATACATCAGGACACTAAATCCTAAAAATGGCACCACTGGTGAAATCAACCAGATAGGGTTTTTCCCTAATATCAATTACTCTATTACATTCTGATTTTAGTAATTTTATCTTATGGGTAAGCACAATTGCAGAATAGGGTTTAATGATGGTTTGCTGATGGCGGTCGGCATACCATTTTTAAGTTTAATTATCCCAATAGTGTTTATGGGTTGTCGTTTTAACCGGCCACCTTATCTTACCTGGGAAAAATATGTTATCATGATCGGGATAACGACGGTGATCTGGGTTGGCAACAGGTATATCATGATCTATAGCCGCCGCAGGTACCCCTTGTTCAATGATGTGAGAAAACGCTTATGGTTCCAGTCTCTTTTGATGTTTGTGTTTACTGTCGGGGCTAATATGTCGCTTGGGCAATTGGCAGATACTGTATTCCGTAAAGATAACGACGGGCTAACATTGACCGATATCATCATACATTCCAACTCGGCTGCCATCTTTTGTACTATCATGATCATTGCTATCTATGAGAGTATCTATTTCATGCACCAGTTGCGCCATTCAGTTGAAGAAACAGAAAACCTGAAAAGAGAAAGCCTGAATGCACAGTTGAATGCTTTGAAAACCCAGGTAAACCCTCATTTTCTGTTCAATAACCTGAATACATTAAGTGCCATTATCCCGGAAGACCCTGATAAGGCTGTGGCTTTTGTACAACAACTTTCAAAAGTATATCGTCATATCCTGGAAGTGAAGGATGAGCAAAGTATTCCATTAAAGGATGAACTGGATGTAATGAAAGCATATGCTTTTTTGTTACAGACAAGATTTGGCGATAACCTGGATATTACTATTAATGTTCCGGAAGAAAAATTAAAGAAACGGATTGTCCCGCTTTCATTGCAGATATTGATGGAGAATGCTATTAAACATAATATTATATCATCAGAAATGCCGCTGAAGGTGGATGTGTTTGCTGAAAACGGAAGATTAGTTGTAAGTAATAATCTGCAAAAGAAGAACCAGTTAAATGAGTCAACAGGTATTGGTTTGGACAACATCCGTAACCGCTGTAAACTATTAGGAAACGATTTGGTTATTGTAACAGAAAGCGAAACAAATTTCACAGTCTCTATTCCCTTGATAGAAAATTAATTATGCGGGTAGTAATTATAGAAGATGAAATACCGGCAGCCAACAGGCTTGCAAAAATGCTGCAAAGTATCAGTGATGAAATTGAGCTGATCAAAAAGATTGACAGTGTGGAATCCGGGGTACAATTTCTTCAATCTGCCCCGGATATTGATCTTATTTTCATGGATATTCAACTGGCAGATGGACTAAGCTTTGATATATTTCAGCAAACAAAGGTGATGGCACCTGTTATTTTCACTACGGCATTTGATCAATATACATTAAAAGCATTTAAAGTCAACAGCATTGACTACCTGCTAAAGCCAATTGATGAAAAGGAGCTTTCGCAAGCGGTTGAAAAATACCGCCGCTTATATGATAAAAAAAACGATGATTTTTCTAACAAGATGATGAAGCTGATTCAGGAAATAAATGCAGCAAAATTTAAAGAACGGTTGCTGATAAAACGGGGACAACAGCTCAGTTACCTGAAAACAGAAGCCACAGCCTATTGTTATGCTGATGGAAAACTTTGCTATGCCGTTGATTTTGGTAACAATAAGTTTCTTTTGGAAAATAATCTCTCCCAGTTGGAAGAACAATTACAGCCGAATAAATTTTATCGTATCAACCGCCATCTGTTAATTAATGTTGATGCCATAAATAAAGTACATACCTGGCTGGGCGGAAGGCTGAAACTGGAGCTTTTACCTTCTACTAATGCAGATACAATTGTTAGTCGTGAACGGGTCAACGGATTTAAAGAATGGTTGGGGCAGTAAATTCAGGTGTATGATTTTATTTCATCCCCGCTGCATATTTTATCCCGCCCGGCAAATGCTGCAGGAATAGCGGATCAACATATGATTCGCCGTATACCGGGGTGCTGTATAAAACGATTTGCCACCGTCATAAACATGGTACCAGGCCATCGGGTGATTGGGCCCATTCTTTCCGCCTTCATAACTTTTTTCGTCGATCGTTATCAGCACGGGGATGAATCCTTTCTTCATTTGGCAAGTAATTTTAGAGGGGTTCTACATTCTTTTTTTTAATTCCTGTTCAGCATAGGTAAATACTTTTTTCATCATATCCGTTTTCCGGAATTCGTATTTGCTGCGGATATCTGCTTCTTCACTGGCTACCATGACAAACATAAGGTCTACCACCCGGGCTGAAATAAAATCTGTCAAACTATTTTCCAACGGTTTATTAATAAAAGGGATGCTGTTATAGATCTTAGTAATACCGCTCCATTCTTTATCCGCTCCTTCTGTTTTGATCGTACTGTCCACGATGGGCCGGAATGCCGTCATTAATCCCGGTTTCATAGACTGTTTAAAATAGTCAGTGGCTGCATGCGGATTATCCGTCACCAAAATTTTAGCCGCATCTTTAATGGACATATTTCTGATAGCATCAAAGAAAAGTGGTTTTGCCACAGTAACAGCGGACGACATGGCTTTGGTAAACTTTCCAGTTACCTGGTTGATGACCTTATCAAACCCAAGGTCCCGGAGTGTTTTTTCTATTTTTTCTGCTTCGCCGGGAAAAGCAAAGCGCACCAGGGGATTACCATTTGGATCTGCAAAAGCAGTAAATCCCCTGAATAATCCCTGTGATAAAGCATCTTTAAGTCCCAGGATCATTTCCAGTTCAGAAGGAATAACACCCAATTTTTTTAATCCACTGCACCCGCCGGAAATAATTACTGGGAAAGCGATCAGCACACTGAATAGAAAACGCTTCATGTTTTAATTAAGTTGCGGGTCAATAGGAAAATTCACCATCATCTCATAATCGCCCCCTAAATGTTTCAACGCGTCTTTCCATATCTGTTCATAGTCCTGGTGGAATATTAAACGCCGGGTTGCTTTTACTGTAAGCCATGTTTTCTCCGTCAGCTCTTCGCCCAGTTGTCCTTCGGTCCAGCCGGAGTAGCCGATATAAAAGCGGATCTTGTCCGTATCTACGTCTTCATTTTTTAAAAGATTTACTACGGCGTCAAAGTCGCCGCCCCAATAAACGCCTTTCATCACCTCCTGTCCTCCGGGTATCTCATCGGGATACTGGTGTAAAAAATGAATAGAGTCTACCTGTACGGGTCCGCCATAATAAACAGGGATCTTATGTCCTTCGAGTTCGGGGATCAGTTCATCCAGGGTATTTTCGTACTGGCGGTTCAGCACAAAGCCAAAACTTCCTTCGGTCTTGTGTTCACATAAAAAAACAACCGTCCTGAGAAAATTGGGATCTTTCAGGAAAGGATCTGCGATCAATAATATACCGGGGCCGGGTTCAATCATAGTTCAATTTAAGATAAAAATCTTTTTTCATAATCCTGTTGAAATAATCGATTAAATATAGCAAGCGGTTGTCTGCCAATAGTTCCCGTTAAGTCTAAATCCCCGTTAAAATGACGCTAATACCGGGCGCAGGGTATAGCCAGCGCCGGTTGTAATGTATTTTTGCATCGTTGACAGGGTTTTCTATCTTACAGCACAATAATAGCAGACAGTGAAACGAACCTTTACGATCATTACTATATTAATCAGCCTCTCCCTGATTGGGATCATCTTCAGCCAGGTGTCCGGGATCCGGAACATGATGCTCCTGCGGGAAGAGCAGATCAAGGAGCGGGTGATGAAAGCCACAGAGCAAGTAGGGCTTCAGCTTTCGGAGAAAAAAGGTAGTTACGCTTCGGGCACTCCACGGTCAAAAATATTCGATGACCTGTCATTTGATCTTTCCAAGCAACTGACCATTGCTAACCAGTTCACTGCGGAAGACATCAGGAAAAGATTGGAGAAAGCGTTCCTGGAGAATAACCTGAAAGATGTGAAGTTCGAGTTTGCGATCGTCTCTTTTGCGAAAAACGGGATAGAAAATTACCTGGAGATCCAGTCGGAGCGATTTGTTACATTCAGTGAAGACACCGCTAACAATAAATCAATCGGGATTCCATTGACACCTCCCAGCGGCACACCCGGGGAGAACCTTTCCCCAGATGAAATATTTTATGTGGTGATCCCCCATATCAAGAATTTAGTTTTGCAATCATTGCGCTGGAGGATCGTTACATCAATTGCTTTTACGCTGATCATTCTTGCGGCATTTTATATGACCGTACGCACCATGCTGCGCCAGAAGAAACTGGCGAATATTAAAAATGATTTTATTAATAACATGACGCATGAATTCAAGACACCGATCGCTACCATCTCGCTGGCGGTGGATGCCATGCGCAATGAGAAAGTGATACAGGACCGGGAGAAACTGGGTTATTTCAGCGGGATCATTAAAGAAGAGAACCAGCGAATGAACCGGCAAGTGGAAACGATACTCAAAGCATCCCAGCTGGAGAAACAGGAAGTGGACCTGAACCTCAAGCCCGTACATGTGCATGAAGTGATACAGGATGTGGTGGATAATTTTATGCTGCAGCTGGAAGACAAAAAAGGAAAAGTAGAGCTATCCATGAATGCGCAGAACGACCTGATCAATGCGGATGAAGTACATTTCTCCAACCTGGTGAACAATCTTGTCGACAATGCCGTTAAATACGCAAAGGAAAATACGCCTCCTGTTATCAGGCTGACCACCCAGTCAAACGGCAAGCACTTTACAATGAGGATCGAAGACAATGGCATCGGCATGAACCGGGATACCGTGAAAAGGATCTTCGAACGTTTTTACCGGGCACATACCGGGAACGTTCATAATGTAAAAGGCTTTGGCCTGGGATTAAGCTATGTGAAAACCATGGTGGAAGCTCATGACGGGGATATAAAAGCGGAGAGTGTTTTGGGGAAGGGTAGTGTGTTTACACTGGATCTGCCATTGAAAAAGGGGTAGCGTCATTGCGAGGGGAGTGAAGCAAGCAGGGTTTGGCGAGTGGCTAGTGGGAATTGGATCGATGATTCTATTGTTCAATGAAACATAGCTAATCGCTAAAGGCTAATAGCTTGCGGCTTTCC
>JANOHQ010000308.1:0-1826 GCA_031406595.1 Chitinophagaceae bacterium | reverse complement strand
CGCCAGCATTATTACCACTACAAAAAGAGTGGTGTAATGTTTCTTCCCATCAATTCGTATAGAATACTTCCCACCGCCGTCGTGTGGAACAAGCGGTAAGATTCGTTTCATCCACTTATATACTTTGCTTTCATCCGGCTTGAATTCTTCATCATCACTTGCTGAGAACATCTTGTAACCCGTGTACACCAGGAAAACACCAAAGATATAAAGCACCCATTCAAACTTTTCTACCAATGCCACTCCAACCGTAATAAAAATAATCCGGAAAATGATGGCCATCAGGATACCTGCCAGCAATACCCGGCCGTAATTTTTTTCCTGTACCGAAAAGGCGGTGAAGATGAGAATAAAAACAAAAATATTGTCGATGCTGAGGCTCCATTCCATCAGGTAAGCACTGAGGTATTCGAGCGCAGGTTTTTGCCCGTTTTGCACCCACATAAAAATAAAAAAGGCCAGCGCCAGTCCCACCCAGAAAAAAGTCTGGTACAAGGCCTGCCGGATGGTCACTTTCTTTCCTTTCTTGCTTAAAAGGCCAAGATCAAAGATCAATGCTATCACTAAAACAATTCCAAAAACGAGGTAAGTTATCTTGTCAGTCGTCATGCCGGTCTTTTATAAAGAAGCAAAGATACGAGGAAGAAAGAAGGTGGAAGGCACAAGACTCAAAGCTCAGGTGGCTTAAGCTGCATATTTTCTTTTCCGTATATATTGGTACATCCACCCAAAGAGCAGGACCAATGCTATGGGGAGGGCGATATTGATGAATTGCCAGGTGGTTTGCTGCTCCTTGACTTTCTGTGTATCCAGCAGGCGGAGTACGATATCCTTATTGCGGGTTTCGATTATACCGGGCTTATTGTCGAGGTTCTCCATACAGTTGTTCACAAATTCCCTGTTAGCAACCGGGATAAAAAGCTTACCCATTTCCGATTGCTTCATGTATTCTGTATAGGTATAGCGGTTCCAGCCCATCGGGATAGGAACCGGGGGACTATCAGGTCCTTCGCCGGGAAGGAAATCATTCAGGACAATATCTCCATCTGCTACTATGATCATTTTGTTTTCTACGGAACTTTCCCGGAAAGCCATCCCATTCGCAATAAGACTGTCACGTTGCGATTGAGCTATCCTGTTCCGGAACAACGACGTGAACTTTCCTTCCAGTGACATAGCAACAGGAATGGCGTTCTTTTTAAAGTTTACATCCTCCGGAACGTTTTTGTTCTCGTTCAAACTGATCAGTGCCGGTGTACTAATCGTCCTTGAGTTGGGTGATGAAACAAGCATAGCCTGTTTTCGTACACCATTTACCTGTATCGTATCGATAGAGTTGGCAAATCTACTGGCAACATAACCAAGGTTTCTATTAATCGTATTATTCCCGGGGGATAGGATCGGATAATAGTTCCATCGTAAAAATTCCATCTGGGGATTTTCGGCAGATCCTCCAACTACCATCGGCAACAGATCACACTGGAGATCCATTACCAGGTCGGTATTGATACGAAGTCCATATTTGAAGAATAAATCGGTGAGATTCAGGTTCCGGTCGTATGCGATCGTCTCCGGTTGTATGGCCAGGCTGTCTTGTTCGGCTATTAAATTATCAATAAAACAAAGAAGCTTGCCCCCGTTCATTACGAACTGGTCAATTTTAAGTTTCTCTTCTTCCGTGAATTGCACAGCCGGTTTCACGATCATCAACACATCAACTCCTTCGGGGATGCGTGACTGCTCATTTATATTGACTGTTCTGAACTCGTAATCCTGGGTTAATGTTTGAACCAGGTCATAGGTACGACCGTCAACCGGTTCGCCAT
>JANOHQ010000264.1:0-10420 GCA_031406595.1 Chitinophagaceae bacterium | reverse complement strand
TCCTGCGGAAGGGTTTGAGGAGGCCTTAAACATCGCCACAGCACTCGTATCCTTCACATCTTTATACGTTCCCGGCTGGTTCAGTTCATGTGAACTCAATCCTGTTCCTGCTGCGGGTGAATAAGGCTGGATGCTGACGCTTTCATACAGCAATCCTTTTTTATACAATTCACTCAGTATCCACCAGAGTGTTTCAATGTATTCATTCTTGAACGTGATATACGGATCATTTAGATCGACCCAATAACCCATCTTGCGGGTGATATCATCCCATTTATCTTTATACCGCAATACCGCTTCCCGGCATTTCTTGTTATAATCTTCTACTGATATTTTCTTCCCGATATCTTCTTTGGTAATGCCCAGTTCCTTTTCCACCCCTAGTTCGATCGGTAATCCATGGGTATCCCATCCGCCCTTTCTTTTTACCTGGAAACCTTTCATGGTCTTGTAGCGGCAGACCAGGTCCTTCAGAGTCCGGGAAATAACATGGTGGATGCCGGGCATTCCATTGGCGCTGGGAGGACCCTCGTAAAATACAAATGGAGTGGCCCCTTCGCGGAGGGAAACACTTTTTTCAAAAGCCTGTTGTTCAGCCCATTGGGATAGCATTTCCTGTTCAAAACCAGGGAGATTTAAACCGGAAAATTCTTTGTATTTAGCACTCATAGCCATTCTAAAATGGGTGCGAAGTTACGGAATATTGTAGCCACGAATTGCACGAATAACAGGAAAGCATTGCCGGTGGCAGAGGTGAGGTGGTCACAGACGTGGATGAACCAGATGATTTGCTGACGCAAATGATTAACCACGAAATGACACGAAAGGTTCTTGTATTCTTTTCGTATCAATTCGTGGCCAAAAAAAGGGGTAATAATCGCCCCTGATGATTTTTTGAATTCGTTTGTTTTTAATGGGTACCCGCTGTCACCTTTTCATCATGCCCGATAAAACGGGTGATCTCTGCTTTTATCCTGCCATCAAGATCTTTTGCCTCAATTTTTTTATCCGCATAATCCTTTGCCTGGGCGATCAGGTATTCATGAAGCAGTCTGCCATCGATCTTTGTTTTCAATGAAACCGTATCATGCGTATTGATATAGTCGGCCCAGATAGCCCGTACACGACCCCAATAGTCCTTATTCTTCTCCCAATAATCCTTTGCTGCCTGGCATTCTTTTTCAGCAATACGTTTATAGGTGTTATGACCTTTTTCTTCTACCAGCAATTTATCCGTTCCATTGCTGCGGATGATCTTCTGGTTGTCTTGTTCGTGGAGATAGCCACTGTCAGTGATGTTCATGCGGTTAGTCCTTTTCAGGATATTGTAATCGCTGCGGACAGAATATTCTCTTCTTGGCAGAGGCGCATCGGTGGTATTCTGCCAAATGATCTTTCCATCGAGGCTCACAAACTGGCTGAATCCCTGGTAGCGGGGTTCATCAGCTACTTCCCAAACGGTTTGTGTCCATTTACCTTTTACCTGTTCGGGTGCTGCCGTTTCTTTTACCCAGGTTCTGTCGCCTTTGTATTTCCAGATTACAGGATTCTCAAATGTCCATTCTTCCCTCCAGTGTTTTACGATCACTGTGGGTGATACGATCAGCAAATGCTGGATCACGATCTTCTTATCCGTTACTTCGATAGGTAAGGCCAGTTCTGCCGTGCCGCCGGTCTCTTCCCGGTTGTGGTATTTATAATCAGGGTTGGGGGAGAATGTTTCCGCGTATTTAAAATCGACTTCAAAACAGCCACAGAGCTTATCGATCACCTGGCGTCCTTCCGGAAGACTCTTTTTATCTTTTGTAACCTGCGCCTGCGCCGATAAACACAGTACCGTTGCCACTGCAATGCTTGTTAATCTTTTCATTCGTTTTACAATTTGGTGGCAAAGGAACGAATGAAATGGGGGGAAAAATTTACGGAATGGGAAAACCGGTTTACGCAAAACGAAAAAACCATTCCGGTCACCCGAAATGGCCTTCAAAATGTACTATCAATATTATCCTCTTTTCACCAATACCGATTCGTAAGCGGGGTAGCCTCTCTCCCCATTCTGGGTAAGGGCCGTAAATCTTACTTTATAGTAATTATTATCGCCATCCTTAATAATGTAGTAACGATCTGTTCTTACAGCAGGCGATACTCCCGGGCCACCCCCACTCCGCCAATCGGAAGCAATGGCATTCTGCGTGGTTAAAAACGTCTGTGCCGCAATATCTGCTTCACCAAAATTCTCAAATGTTTTTGCGGCCACCATAACTTTAGCAATCTGCACGTTCCTGTTTACGAGTATCACATCCTGGAAGAGATAGGGCACTTCGCCAGTGCCAAAATTGGTGACGTTGGAAAAATAGCTCCAGGCAAGATCCCATTTCTTTTTTTGGGGTTCTACAGCAGCAGCGCCTGTTTCGAAAGCGATATATCTAAAGAAATAAGCATCGTCTTTTACGATATCCACAGAACTAAAGGTAATGGAGGCAATATCGGCATGTTGCAAGGTATAACCACCAGCAGCATTGCGGATGATACGAATTTTTTTCCAACCTCTTGCAGGTGCCGGCGTGCCTGCTCCTGAACCACGATTAACGATATACACTTTGTTATCAGCATCTGAAACAGCTACCGCTGCTATTGCGGTTTTCGACAGGTCACCATTGGGATAATCAATATAGGGAAGTGATAAGGTTGTTGGCGCAAACTGGCTAAACGTCACTTCTGATGAAAACCCAATAGTATCCGCCGCAGTTACCTGCGACAGGTCGTTCTTGTTGATCTGCCGGGCCATCATCGCCGAAGAGGAATTCAGGATCACACGGTAATCATCAGTACCGGTATAAAAGCCAAGATCCCAATTGGTACGCAACACGGCTGTCTGGCGGTTAGCGCTGAGATCGATAAATACTTTGTTGGGGAATGTAACACCGCCGCCATTAATAACAGAAATTATATTTGTGGCAACCAGTTCTCCAAAATTCACTGTAAGTTGTTTCCTGGCACCGATAAAAACAGGCGCGGCAGAACTATATATATCCAACCGGAGGGTTTCATCTCCATCAAACAGAACGCCTGCCGATTTCGAAATAGTAAAAGATGCTTCATTATTCCCCGAAGGAATGGTTAGTCCAAGTTTTCCCGAAACAGCCGCAGGTGTTGTAGTATAGTCGGCACCATAGATTATGCCCGATTCTGTAAGGCTGAGCATGACGGCTACATCCCTGTCAGTTGCCTGGCTTAATTGGACCCTGATGGTTATACTGTTATCGGCCGCAGGTATGCCCTGTGCTGTTGTTTCAAAATTGACAAGATTGTCTGCTTCGATCGCGTCTCTTTTACGGCAGCCTGTTGCCAGTGTAAGAACAGAAAGCCCAAAAATAATTCCTTTCACTAATTGTTTTTTCATCTGTTGTGCTATTTATAAATTATAAGGTGATTTCTATTTCTTTTCCCAGTTAAATTGGAGCCCGGCAAAAAAAGAACGACCTGTCCCAATATTCAAACCACCGGCTGAATGAACACCACCGGTAGTGTAGGAACTGCTGATCCTGTCTGTATCAAACAGGTTTCTTACACCGCCGTTGAAGATAAAATGCCGGAATATTTTTTTGCTGAAGCTAAAATCTGCCATATGATACCCGTCTGTTTCCGCTAATACTACTTCCTGACCGTAAGCCACGTAACGCGGTCTGCTACCGGTAAACTTGTAAAAGAGATTCAGATCCAGTTGCATCTTTTTGAAACTATACCCAATAGCGGCGTTGACTTCAGCGGACCATTGCAGTGCAGGCAGTTCCTTATCTGTTTCAGCATAGTTATTGTAAAAACCCGTGTTGGAAACACCGGCAGACAGGTTCCAGTTTTTATACCGAAGCCCGGCAGTACTGCTAATACCTGCGGTTTTATTATCTGATAAATTAACCAGTTTAGCGGTATCAGAACTGCTGGTGAAAAGATAATCGATCAGGTTTTTCCCCTTATTGTAGAAACCACCCAGTGTCGTCGTCAACAAGATGCCTTTCCGGCTGGTTTTTTTCAACGTCAACGCGCCATTAAAACTATGAGAGGTTTCAGCTTCTAATTCCGGGTTCCCGATCACCAGGTGATTGGCATCGATAAAATTGAAATACAGTTCTCTCAGCGAAGGTGAGCGGAATCCCCTGGCATAGGACAGGCGCAGATCAAGGTTTTTCGATAATACAAATTTTGTATTGACAGAAGGTATAACCGGGGGTGCATCATACACAGAGTTTTTAATGAATCGCAGACCCGGGCGGATATTGATCTTGGCGGAAGGTGTGATCTCAGCCGTAATAAAAAAAGCATAATCATCTACAGCATTGGATCCTTCTTTCAACCGTTCTCCTTTGCCTCTGTCGAGATTAATATCCACTCCCGGCTGAAATGAAATGAAAGATGACATTTTATAGTAAGCCGTGCCCCGGAACGTAAAACCACTAAAATCAACTACACTTTGACGACCGGTGCCGGCATCAAGTCTTACCTGGCCATTGTCTTTGTTGACTGTAGTAGAAAATACCTGGCGGCTGTAAGCAGTATAAGACGACTGGAGCTGAAAATTGAGGTCATTACTGGCGAAGTAACCGGCCTGCAACTGTTGCATCAGTCGCTGTGAAAGGTATTCCTGGTCATAAGCATAGTAATTTCCGGAGGTAGGGTCAACATTAGGATTAAAATTTCCGGGGTTAGTGATGATCTCATCAAGCCCGTCGAAACGATAACGGATGTTGAATTTTCCTTTTTTATACCCGACAAAACCATTCCCGATCACCTGGTTTTTTTTGTGCCATACCAGTTCCCTGCCAACAGCTGTATCTTTCCAGCCCCCGAAATAGTTTCTGCCGATGGCACCACCAATTTCCCAGTTCTCTTGTTTCCAGGTGACACCTGCATATTGATTGTGGATACCCTGTTTGATTCCGTACTCTGTAGCTACTGTTTCTTCATGGAGTCTTGCGGTAACAGAAAGTTTAGTAGCAACCGGCTTTTTGGTGATAATATTAATCACCCCGGCCAGCGCATCGGCTCCATATACTACCGACATCGGGCCTTCTACGATCTCTATCCGTTCGATAGAATAGATATCAATTTGATTGATATCTATTTCGTTGCTGACTCCCTGGCGACCCGTTACAGGAATACCATCCAGTAATATTTTAACATTCTGACCGGGCAGTCCCATCATGGTGATCCCCGAACCGCCGGTACCCAGGTCCTGCGAAAAACGAATATTCAATTCATTATTCAGCACATCCTGCAATTTGGCAGCTCCCTGTTGCTGTATTCGTTCTTTTGAGATCGTGCGAACCTGGTAAACGGAGTTTTTTACAGACTGTGGCTTGTATTGACCGGTAACAACCACCGGGTCAAGTTCTTTGGTTTTAGCGCTGTCTTCCTGTGCTGTTGAAACTATAGAAGCTATCGCGGCAATAAAGACCAGGTAAATTTTTCTCATATTTTTCCTATTTCGGCCGCAAAGGTTCTTTAGGATTATTTGTTTTCTATCATGCAATTGTCAGGAAGAACGATTCGCGAAATGTTTTACGACTGTGTGACATCCGGCGGTTGATCATCATCTTTAAACCTGACCAGGATCATAAGCCGGATGAATTTTTAATAATGTGCAAATCTGAGAAGGAATAAACTATTATCGCTACGCGAATGGGAAAATGGATTTACGCAAAAAGGAAACTGACGTTGGAGTGACAAAACTTGCAGAGTTAGCCACAGATGGATGCAGATAAATACAAGTAGCCACGAATTTCACTAATGGCACTAATGAAGACAATTAAGTACAAATTGATTGCCCGCGGCAATTAGTGCTACGCACTTTTTGGTCACAGATGAACGCAGATTGACCCAGATAAATACAGGTAGCCACGAATGGCACAGATGAAAGTAGATGTTTTACTATACAGAAAATGCAAATAAAGGAATACGACAGCAGAGCTTCTTTGATCCAGTAAAGAATTAAATATAATAACCGACCCAAGAACCCTCCTTCGGGGGGCAGGGGGCCAAAAAAAAGCCGCCCAGTAATGAGCGGCCTGATCAACTTAGCTGGAAATATCTTATTGAACGATTACGATACCTTTCGCGGTCACTTTTACTTCCTTCTTTGATTCGGTGATCGCATCGATCTCTTCTTTTGATTTTTTAGCATCTTCCGCATAATGTTTCAGTTCGGCAACAGAGGTCGTTTTCAGTTTTACTTCTCCATCGATCACTACGGTCTTGCCTACGGCGGAAACAGGCAGGAAGAATCCGTAGTCTTTCATTTTCACGGTAGCAGTGGTGCCATCACTAAGTGCCAATTTCAGCCAGCAGCCTTTTTTGGGGCAAACTTCGGTGATCTTTGCCGTGATCTTTATGTCGCCGACCTCGGTACCAGCGTTAAGTTTTGCCACTACATCATTAAGATTCACGGCACCATCAGGGCTAATTTTCTCACCATACCATTCACCGGGTTTGGCGTCTCCGGCGGGGGGCTGGGCATGGGCCATAAAAGCAAAACCTGCGATGGCCAGTGTAAGGAACAATTTTTTCATGTGTTAATTTTTATTTTAATGATTTGTGACATGGAACTCGTCATAAAATTTTCAGCTGCGGTTTTTAAAGTTGCCTCGAAAATTTTATGACTCATTTCATGATTATCTTTTTTGGATGTTTTTAAATGTTGGATAGCAAAGATAGCTTTTCGGGGCAAATAGTTGTCAATCGGGCATAACTGGTTTCTTAAAATCCAGTGGTAAGGCGGTAATGGCTTTCAGAAAAGCAAGCAGATCAGCCTGTTCCTTCTTGGTGAGGAAGAGCATTCTTACCAATTTATCAGCTCCTCCGTTACCGTCCGCGCCTTTAACATAATGAGCGATGGTTTCCTCCATAGTTGTCATCATCCCGTTATGCATCCATGGTCCCGTATTCATAGCATCCCGCAAAGAAGGGGTTTTAAATTTGCCCATATCCTTCTCATCATGTGTCACCATATAAAGCCCTTTATCAGTTATGCCTCCAAATCCTCTATTCTCAAAAAGATGAAACCCGCTATTATGGAATTGGTTATCCGAAAACATGGGGCCATTATGACAATTCATGCACCGGGCCTTTGTCCGGAACAGGTGAAGTCCGCGGATCTCCGGGTTCCTTAATGCTTTTTTATTCCCTTCCAAAAATTCATCAAAACGGCTTTTCCCGCTCACGATCGTTCTCTCAAATGTGGCGATCGCTTCGGTAAAATTATCCGGCGTGATCTCTTCATTACCAAAAGCCGCTTTGAACAATGGGCCATATCCCTTTACATTCCTCAGCTTCCTCAGCACATCCGGCATTTCACTGTGCATCTCCGTTTCGCTGTTGATCGGGGCAAAAGCCTGGTCCTGCAGATCCTTTGCCCGTCCGTCCCAGAATAATTTTTGATAGAACCAGGTATTCTGGATCGTGGGTGAATTTCGTTTTGTCAAAGCGCCTTCATGCCCCACCGATCTTTCCTTTCCGTCGGTCCAGTTCAACTCGGGTTTGTGGCAGGTGGCGCAACTGATCTTGCCTGATCCACTCAGCCGGGTGTCAAAGAATAATATCTTCCCGAGTTCGATAAGATGTTTCAGCGAATCTTTATGTTTTTCCAGCGGGCTTTCCGGAAGAATGCCCAGTTCCGTCCATTTGACTCCTGCATCAATGACAGGTGCCGGCCATTGCGCTGGTGGCCTGGAATAGATAGTTCGCAGGCTTTCGGCCTCACTGTCTTCCCTGACAAAGGAAACAGAAATGATCGTTGCCAGAACCAGTGAAAAAACAACCGTCCATTTTTGCATGCCGTAAAAATAGACGGTTTTCCCGACGATACTGGCCTACCGTTTAAACGGTAGGCCAGTATCGTCAGGATGACAAACCGGAATATAATTTGATCTTTATTCCTCCATCCCTCGTGCCTCGGGATGACAAATCGTTCGGTGTGAGTCCATCCCTCGTATCCTCGGGATGACAAACCGGATTATAATTTGATCTTTATTCCTCCATTTACAACAAATCCTTCAGTGTGAGTCCATATGTCGTCGAACGTGGGGTTATTGTGCGGATCGTTGGCCACTCTTTTGAATTTGCTCTGTCTTGTATCAGTAAAGTTTTCAAAATTGATATACAAGGAAAATTTCTTCCAGAGTTTTTCTGCCATGAATCCAAATTCCCAATAGTCGCTTGTCCTGAATCCATTGTACAGGTACTGCTGGCTGGTATAATATCCTTCAAGACCCAGTTTCAAAAATTCATGTTTCTCATAGATCAGGGCAGAATTGAACTTATGCTTGGGAACCAGCGGTAAAAATTGATTCCCCGGCAGGTATTTTGCCTGTGCATCGGTGAATGTGTACCCGAGGAATAATTTGAAATCGTGTTTAAAAATGAATTTCAGGTTGGTTTCAAAACCCTTGCTCTGCACTGGTTCCGCGGCATTATAAAATGAGATCCCTAAAAAACTACTCTCCAGCACCAATGGCTTATCGATCCAGGTGTAGAAGAACATATGGTTGAAAGATATATCCAGGTCGTGGCCGACTTTTGTCTTGTAATTAATATCGGCCGTTCCGCCATAACTTCTCTCAGCCTTCACATCAGTGAGCTGCAGTACGTCCTGGTACTGGATCGTTTCTGTTTGTTCCGTAAATAGTGTGGGCAACTTATAACCCAATCCTGCTCCAATACGGGATGACAATTTATTATTGTACTTCACCAGCAGGGAGACCCGCGGAAGCACAAAGATCTCCTGGTTGTCGAAAATGTTATTGCTATAATGCGCATAGTCAAAGCGCAGGCCGCTTTCCAGCTTAATTTTTTCAGAAGCATCCCAGGTATCCTGGATATAAGCTCCGCCAGTGATACTTTTGTTATCCCGGTTGGCAGCACTTTGCTTTTTCTCGTCGAAATAATCATATACCACGTTCACGCCGGTGACCAGTGAATGTTTTTTTGAATTCTTCAGGAATATGATATCGGTAAAGCTGTTGTAGCTGATCCCGTCAAAATGATAGGCGGGTATTTCGATATGCCGGTCGAAGATCGAAAGACTTTGTTTGATCGTCATGCTTTCCTTATCATCGAATTTTTTCTGCAACTCCAGTGTCGTGATATTCCGAACCGTGTTATTTTCTTCAAAGTAGCGGTGGGTATTATCACCCTTTCCTTTGATCACCTGTACATCACCGCCTGTTCTTTTTCCTTTGGTGAAACTGTTGCCGATGATGAAGGTTGTTTTCGAATTGGGATAGATAAACAATTTAGGGTGCAGGGTGAATTCAAATGATTTGGGTATTTCAGTAAAATCATCTTTATCTACGTCGAATAATTTCTGATTGTTCACCAGTCCCAAAAAAGTATAGCCTGTACCTTTATTCTTCTTCGAAGAAAAATACCCGAAATTGCTCTGCCCGATATTGGACTGGTTGAGTACAAAACTGTGCTCCGCTTTTTCTTTGGGCGTTTTGGAAATAAAGTTCACTACGCCGGCAATAGCGCCGCCGCCAAACAAAGGAGAAACAGGCCCTTTTATGATCTCCACTTGTTTCAGATCGAGTGGCGGGATCTCCAGTACACTGAGACCACTGGCAAAATTGCCAAAGCTTGCAAAGCCATCTTTTAATAATTGGGTGTAGCGGCCATCAAGGCCCTGGATACGGATGCTGGCATTGCCGCTGGTAGCAGAGGTCTGCTGTACCTGTATGCCGGTGCTCTCATGAAGCAACATTGAGATATTCGCGGGCCGCATATTACTTTTCTCGTCTATCTCTTCCAATTCGATCGTCTCTACTCTTGTCGGCACATTCTGGATGGTACGACTGGTCCTTGTGGATTGAACGATCACTTCTTCTTCTTCCTCATGCTCCTCTTCCTGCATGAAAATATCCACGATATCAGCTGATGCCAGCGGAAAGGTATATTCCTGTACAAATTCGGGCCGCCCTATATACGTAACCTTTATAGTATATGTCCCGGCAGGAATATTATTGATAACGGCCGTCCCGGTACTGTCGGCTGCCACCGTTCTGTTTAATTTTTCGATCGTAACGGTTGCACCTGATAAAGGTTCTTTGTGATGGGCGCATTTGATCCTGGCTTTGAAACTATTTTGTGCCGATGCCATTGCTGTGATACATAACAGCAACAGCAAGAAATTTATTTTCTTCATAAATCATTAAGAAATTAATTAGTAATACTGTTCGACTTGCAACAAATGAATCAGGACAACCTGGGTGGTTGCCAGAAATCATAGTCGATAGTAGGAAGGGCGATTTGAATATAGGTTGTATAAACAGGAGAAATCCGGATCGCTGTGATCTCCAGCGGGGCCGGTTCATAAGCAATCGTAGCGGTGGCGCAACCTTCGCAACTGAAAAAGGGTGAGCAACTGCCG
>JANOHQ010000248.1:0-3673 GCA_031406595.1 Chitinophagaceae bacterium | reverse complement strand
CCGTTACCCGGTAATAATTACCTTCTTCCACGAGTATGCCTTTGGATTTACCCCTGGCATGATGGACATCCGTATTGAGTACCCTGCCATTGTATAAAACGCTGATGGTATCGGCGATAACTGTATGCCCCGTAGCAATATGTTTTACCTTGTATGCCGAAAGCGTACTGTCCACCTGCGCGGATGTGGCTTTTACACCATAATAATAACCACGGTACCAGAAAGGCCCGAGATCGCTGTACAGGGTTTCTGTTTGTACGGAATTGTATTTATAGGTGCTGTCAGCATAAAACGGTCTCACCAGTTTATTTATTTTTGAAGTGGCCAGGTCCAGGTGGTTGACAGCGGCAGAGATACCGGCATGACAAAATAAGATATCACCCACTTTTTCGACCACGTTCTTGGTACGCAGCCATCTTCCCAGTTCCGAATTCTCTCCAAGAAGATGGACATAATGTTCGTTGAGCAAGCTCGCACTCTCCAGGTATTTTGGCTGGAGATAACGGAGATCGCCATTCATATTCATGATCTCGTGGTTGCCCAGCACATAGTGAACATAACCTCCGGTAGCTTTTGCTTTTTCTTCCAGTGAATAGATGAACCAGAGTACTTCTGTCTGCTGGATACCCCGATCCACAAAATCACCGGTCAGAACCAGGTGACCATCTCCGAATATCCAGTTAAGATTTTCATCGATCACTTTCCCGGCCTGCAATAATTTCCGGAAGGCACTGAAATTACCCTCGATATCCGATACAATGAACTGCTTGCTAACTTTGGAAAATTCAGATCTCTCATTCTCCAGATCTTTTTTTAACTGAACGGTAAATGTTTTGCCGGGTTCGTCTGTAAGAACAGTAAGGGAGATATTGGCTCTTTCTGAGAGCAGCATACTGTCCTGTTTCACTGATTTGACGCCGAAGCTGTCAAGAATATATTTTACAAAAACCCGGTCTCCTTTATACAATACATAGGGACCGTCATGCTGGTTACCGACAGCGGCTTTTTTACCAGGTTGGCGGCAATTATCATTCTGCAGCAAGAATCCTGCTACCAGGATAGGGAACAATGCGAAGCTGATCTTTTTCATTGATTGCCGGAATTTTAATGCTGGTATACAGACAACAACCAGACCAAAGCAGGTTGCGTCTTATCTAAAGATATTTGAAATTGGCTAAACTTTAAACCTGTTTTGCCAGGCTTCCTGTGTCATCTCAAACTTGATCTCTCCTTTTCCATGCGTACCGGTTTCGGTCCAGCCTGCTTTGCGGTAAAACTTTTCTGCCCTTGTACCGGGCGCCGTACCCAGCCAGATCGTTTCAGGGGTTTGAACAAAATACCATTCCATCATCGCGTCATGTAAGCGCTGACCGATCCCCTGTTTATCATAGCCCGGTTGAATGAATAAAGCCCATACATTTTTATCCATCACCGATACGATAGAAAAACCAACGATCCTGTTTTCCATTTCGCAGATCCAGCCCTTCCCTCTCCGGGTGATATAATCCTCCACATCCGAATCGGGTACCATGGCCGGGTCGGACAGGGTATTTTCTGTGACGGCGTTGCGTACCACCTGTATTTGCGGAATATCTTTTAGTTCTGCTTCGCGGATAATCATCGGTTGTTAATTATATATTGCTATTGCTTTTTTAAGAATGGTACGGATCTTGTTCACCGGGATATCGCGGGTGGGATCCAGCAACAATATTTTCATCCTTGCTCTTTTTTCCTGCAACAATTCCGGGTGATGCACCCTGCTTCCTTCAACGATACCTAAATAAGGTTGCTGTAATTTTTTATGCACCCAGCAATAGCAGACCCGTTTATCCCCGTAATAAAAGAAAGGCATCCCGTATTGCCATCGCTCGTTCATCTTCTTATCGAACTGCAGGATAAAGCCCCGCAGGAATTGCAGGGTACTTTTATACGGTTCGTCCAGTTGCAGGAAATAATTATCGATCGGTCTAAGCATCGGCAATATCTTTTTCCAATCGGGAATAGATAACGCTATCAAAGAATTGACCTTTGAAAAAGAATTCCTCCCGTAAATAACCTTCCTTTATAAACCCGGCCTTTTCCAGCGCCAATCCCGAAGCGATATTAGCGGGATTGGTTCTTGCTTCAATACTGTGCAGTTTCATCATGGCAAAGCCATATTTTACTACTTCCCTGATCGCTTCGGTAATGATCCCCTTCCCCCAATGATCCGGGTGCAGGTTGTAGCCGATCTCGGCGCGGTAATTATCCGGTTGTATGTTCCAGTAGCAGATCGAACCGATCATGGTAGCCGGCTTATCGGCAAGCGCAATGCCCCACATGATCGCTTCGTTGGCCAATCTTGCCTCAATTCGCTTTGTGATAAACTCTTCTACTTCCGTGATCGATTTGGCCGGCTCTCTCCCGATATGTTGCAGCACTTTTGGATCCGAACGCAGAAAAAAAAGTTCAGTCGCATCGGCTGTTATCATTTCCCTTAATAAAAGTCTTTGGGTGTGCAATACAGGAAAAGGGGAAAAATTTAATTCTAACATAATATGTAATTAGCTCACAAAAATAGCCGGTTTATTTTTTTGTACAAGGAAATAGATGGCATAGTAGTTGGCCTTTTAAAGTGGCAGGCTCCGTACTTATTTATTTTAAACACGAGTTATGAAACAGATCATAGTTTTAGTATGTATCGCTTCTATTGCGATCGGGTTTACAGCCCGCTATAACAGCAAATCGGGCATACATGGAAGCATCGATCCTGCAGATGGTGCCCTGAAGGTCTGGGCGATCAATGGAGCAGATTCTTTCCCGACAATACCCGTTTCGGGGAAATTTTCGGTGGAACTAAAACCAGGTAACTGGCACCTGCTGCTGGAAGCTATAGGGCCGTATAAGAATACGGTGATGAATTCAGTGCTGGTATTGGACAACCAGCTGACCGATGCAGGTGTGATAAAGATGAACCAGTAGCGGCTACTATTATTCGATCTTAAAAACAGGATTTTGTACGCAGACCTTGCGGCTGTTGTCGGGCTGCCTGCACCAGGTATGGTTGGCCTTGACAATGGTTTGTTTTTTCGCGGCATCTGCCAGTTCTTTCCAGGGAACGGGTTTGGAGAAAGGTCCGAGAAATTTTTCCAGCGATTGCCTGAAATTGAATGTAAAGATCCCGCCATCATTGGGATTGCCGGCCGACAACTCTCCTTTTGCAGCAGCGGTCATTAATATGGAAGTCTTTTCCGGGTTCATAAAAAGGTTCCGGCAATTATCCATATTCCAGCCAATGGAAGAAGTTCTTGTACTGGCAGCATCATTGCTGATATTGGTGGCTTGAGACGGATCGTTATTACAGCAATCACTGATCACCAGGTTCATCCGGGCTCCTTTTGCTTTTATCTTCTGGTAGATCGATTCAATATTGAGCGTGTACTGGCCGCCGAACATCTGGAAACTTTTATCCCGCAGGTCGAGGTAAGGGTATGCATAGCTTTCCTTCATGTTATTGAACCCATGTCCCGAATAATAAAACACAATAATATCCGAAGGTGAAGGACGGATACTGCTGATAGCTTTTTCCACATTCATTTTACTGAAGATATTTCCTGCAATGACGGTCGGTACGAACTGTATCTCCAGGAATTCGGCCACCGGTGCCGGCCGGTCGATGGCCAGGCCCAGCACC
>JANOHQ010000216.1:0-2253 GCA_031406595.1 Chitinophagaceae bacterium | reverse complement strand
AACATAGCATCGATCCCTTTAACCGGCTCGAGTGCCCTTATCAATACTGCATGCGGACTTTCTTTACTATTGGTAACAACATTGAACAGGTGATGGATATGATACATCGAAGCGCCTATATAAAAATTATTATAACCGTTGGTGCTCCCGTTGTACAAGATACCCGCGTTGATATCCACGTAGCTTATATTCACCTGTTGACTTGCAAAAATCTCACTGGTCACCCCGGTAAAGCCAAACGGGGTCAGCTGATCAGAAAAATATACTTTAGAGATATCAACTCTCTTGTTTACATAAGTTCCCTGGAAACCGGCACCGATCTGGTGATAGCCATTTTCATCGAGTCCTTTATGATAGGCCAATGACAAACCAGCATAATTAGTAACGAGTACGCCGCCGCCGGCCCTGTCTGTCACCCCTAAAAGACCAACACCCAGTTGATCAATATCTGCCAGGCGGTTCCTTAAAATGCCGAAATCTACAGAAGCCGTTTTGGTAACATAAGCGTCAGGGATCGTCGGCCATTGATTACGATAGTTCCCGGCCACCCGAAACAACCCGTCAAACTTACCCGTCATGGCCGGGTTAAGCGTAAGAGGAGAGGCAAAAAATTGAGAAAAATTGGGGTCCTGGGCATTTGATGCCATTGACAACGCCACACAAACCGTAAGGGTAGATAGAATTTTTTTCATCGCAGCAATTAATATTTTTTTCACTGGTCAGACAGATGAATAACCGGGTCCATAACTAGCTGTAAACGTTCTGTTTTCGTTGAAATTGCCCTAACCTTTATATTATCGTCTGTCCGATACGATCCTCATAACTTAACGAAGAGGAAAAATACGACATTTTTAAGACCCGGATTGTAGAAATATTGCTGCTTTTGGAGGAAGGCTTCTGGCTATTGGCTGGGGCTATGAGCGGTTTTTTTAAAAATCTAAGACCGTTATTTTCTTTCCAAAACCCAAAGCCCGCAGCCCAAAGCCCGCAGCTAACAGCCTTTCCGTCACATCTGTACTTTCGTTCCAAAAGCCAAATCCCCCGCATCACCCAGCCCGGGTACGATATACCCCTTGGCAGTCAGCTCATCGTCAATATCCCCGCACCAGATCGTAACGGAAGGCTCTTCTCTTTTCACATATTCTATGCCAACCGTGCAGGCAATAGCCACAACGATGTGAATTTCACGGGGATGGCCCTCTTCTTTTAAGAAATGAATGGTTTTTACGAGGGAAGAACCCGTGGCCAGCATGGGGTCAGATATAATGATCACCCGGTTCTCCAGTTCGGGGCAGGAAACATAATCGAGGCTTATTTCAAAACTCCCATCCTTATTGTGTTTGCGATAGGCGGAGATAAAGGCATTGTCAGCCTGGTCAAAATAGTTGAGCATGCCCTGGTGCAGTGGCAGACCGGCCCGCAGGATGGTAGCAAGAACCGGTTGTTCTTTCAGCACTTTATGAACGGCTATTCCCAACGGGGTCTGTATCTCTTTTTCTTCAAAGGGAAGAACCTTGCTGATCTCGTAGGCAGCCACTTCGCCAATACGTTCGAGGTTGCGGCGGAACCGCATACGATCGGTCTGTACATTAACATTGCGCAACTCGGCTACCCAATTGCTGATCAAAGAATGTTGCTGGCTGAGGTTGACGATCATAAAAATGAATATTTAAGAGGAAAGATTGAAGATTCTGTGGATCAAAGAAACATGTGCTCCATGCTTCATTTCAGTCTTACATTTACAATCAAAAGTATTGAATATTTAAGAGGGAAGATGGAAGATTTTGGGGAACAAAGGACCTGTGAGTAGCCTTATTTCAATCTTCGATATCCAATCTAAAATCTAAAATAAGTATGGTTTATCGGGCTATAGGTTTAATGAGCGGGAGTTCCCTCGATGGGCTGGATATTGCTTTCGTGGAGTTTCACGAACAATCTGGCAAATGGAGCTACGAGATAAAAAACTCAAATTGTTATCCTTATTCAGATTTATGGAGAAGCCGCCTGGAAAATCTGGCCTGGGCAGAAGCTGAAAAATACATGCTATTGCATACAGATTATGGTCATTACCTGGGGGAACAGGTAAACAGGTTCATCAAGGAGCATGGGCTCGACTACCAGGTTGCACTCATTTCATCTCATGGCCATACCGCGTTTCATCTGCCCGCTGCGAAAATGACAGCGCAGTTAGGCGATGGGGCGGCCATTGCAGCAGAGACCGGATTACCGGTTGTATCTGATCTGCGGTCAATG
>JANOHQ010000204.1:0-8248 GCA_031406595.1 Chitinophagaceae bacterium | reverse complement strand
ATTGACATAGGCCAATAAAGCGATCTTGCCCCTGATAAGAGCAGTATCAACCCCTTCCTCACTGAACAGGCTCTCAGGTTCGATCACCCAATACTGTTTTTTTGTGTTTGTGACGGCCCTCGTATAGTTAATAATGACCTTCTTGTCGATCTTTTTGTAAACTCTATTGTAGGCCGCACTGTCGTAAAATTTGACTAAGGTGGATGAAAAAGAGGGCAAAATGATATTCTTGTCTTTATCGTCTCTTTTAAAAGGCTGGTATATCCGGACGGTCTCTTTCTCTTCGGCGGGAAAATTCACATACCCGAATGGCGATGTTTTGGTGAGAAAATAATTCAAGTCCGGGATAAGGCGATCAGTCGAGTCCGTTTGGGCTTTTACCGCTAAAACAAGGTTTGGATTCCTGTTTATCGCCGCCCTGATCAAAGAATCTTTATAGGGGTCTCTTGCAGCATCAAAGGTTACATCCAATCCCATTACTTTGGGTCCGTAGGAGGCTGTTTTATCAATAAACATGGCCATAGCTTCCCGGTCTGCCTGGCCAATATTGATCACCACGATATTGCTGTCGATCTCTGTATTCTGGGCCTTTCCCAATTTGGAATAGCTCAGGTCATTGAAGTCGAAATCCTTTAACCCTAGCTTGATCGGGTTCATAATACCCAGGTTAAGTGGTATGGAGCCCAGCACCACGATGAAAACGAAAACCCAAATGGTCGCAAAAATAGTGTCCCGCTCGTACAGGTATTTGGTAAAATGGCCGTGTACCTTTCTTGCATGGTGGCCAATGTGTTTATGCAGTGGTTTCTTCATCTAACGGTTTGGTTATGGTCTGGTTCTGTAATAATGATTTGCTAATAGATCACAAGGTTGCAACTTTTGCATCCTTAACATATTCTATAGTTTTCTAATAGGCGGGGGGTAACCCTAAAAGGGGATATAATTTGTGGCCAGATAATTCAGCCATTCCCCTGTAAATCCGTAATTTAGTCGGTGAATTTATGGCAAAAAACCTATCCATAGCTATTGGATTCCTCTTATTTCTGGGATCCTCGGCGGAAATTCATGCACAAGGACCGCCTAAACCCAGGGACACGACCATCGCCGGACCGCAGACCTTTGCCATGATCATGGGTATCTCCAAATACAAATATGTACGCCCACTGACCTACGCGGATAAGGATGCTGAAATGTTCCGCGACTTCCTGAAATCACCGGCCGGGGGAAAATTAAGCGATGATAATATCTACTGCCTGCTGAATGAGCAAGCTTTACTGGGCAACTTCTACCAGAAAGGTTTTGCCTGGCTAAAGGCGAAGAAATTACAAAAAGGCGACCGGCTCTTTATCTATCTCGCCGGCCACGGTGATGCCATCGATGAGGACCAGTTCTTTTACCTGGCCTATGACTGTAACCCGGCCGGAGATAAAAATAATTACCTCGTAAGCGGGGCTATCCGGATGTACGACGTAAAAGTGAAGATCCAGAAAGAAGCGGGAAAAGGAGTGGATGTGTACCTGATCATGGATGCCTGCCGTACCAATGAATTACCCGGTGGTTCGGAAGGACAGGGTTTCCTGAATGCCGCGATATCGGAGAAAAGAGCAGGAGAGATCATTATGCTGGCTACCGGTGCGGGACAGGAATCATTGGAAGATGCATCCATTGGTAGTGGACACGGATTATTTACTTATTACCTGGTGGATGGATTGACCGGTTCAGCCGATACAGAAGGCGACAGCAAGGTATCGTTGGAAGAGTTACAAAGATATGTAGACAAGAATGTGCCGACCCTGGCACAGGAGCGATTCAAACGAAAACAGGATCCTTATTTCTGTTGTGCCGACAACAACAGTAAGATCGTAAGCATAGTGGATACTGCTTACCTGCGAAAATGGATCGAGACAAAAAAATTACAGGCAAAGGGTACGGGGACATCTTTCTCTCCCAGGAGCCGTGGACTATTTTTTGGCCCGGCTGACACCCTGCTTATCGAAGCTTACAATCTTTTCAATGATGCGGTAAAAGGAAACCGGCTGATCGGTAAACTATCCGCCGAATATTATTACAACCTGATGGAGAACAAGTACCCCGGTACTTCCTATACCATCGATGCACAGTCCACACTGGCGGTGGAGTACATCAATTTCGCACAAAGCAAGATCAACCTGTACCTGGATTGTAAGGATGCTTCGTCGATCCAGCGCTTGCGGGCACAGATCGATGACGAAGACAAAACGGATGAGATAACGACCAGTTTCGACAGGATGGAAAAAGTAGCCCAGCAGGAATTCTATGAAGTGGGTTATATGCTGGAGAAAGCCATCGGTTTTATCCAGCCCGATGACCCCACTTTTGCCAAATCGCTGGAGGGAAGAATGTATTTCTTTAAAGCGAGAGGTTATTTCGGGCGAAGCCGGAAACTCGTGGATATCAGCAGCGCCTTCCAGTTTGCCTATACCGCTTATGCCGCGGATAAGAATGCGGCGTATATCCTGAATACCTTATCATCATTGCACCTGGATAATAATAAGATCGATAGCGCAATTTTCTATGCCAAGAAAGCGATCGCGGCGGCACCGAAATGGCGTTACCCTTATGTTACACTGGCTTTTGCATATAAGACACTGAACCGCCCCGATTCAGCTATAAAATATTATCGCAAATCCATTGAGGTAAGCCCGGACAATGCAGATGCTTATGTAGACCTCGGTCATTATTTTTATTCCCAGTCAAAGGGCGATTCTGCCGTGACCTATTATGAAAGGGCATTGCGTATCGAACCGAATAATCCCTATGCCAGTAACAATATCGGCTGGGTGAATTTTGGCCGGAAAAATTATGACCGGGCGATCGGGTATTTCAAACAAAGTATCGCGGCGAACCCGAAATTCATCAATGCCTACAACGGGCTGAGTAAAACATTTTTTGAAACAAAACAATACGATTCGGCCCGGATCTATTATTCAAAAGCCTTTGCCAATTACCAGGATAAATCCATCGTGAATGTGTACATCGGTAATTTTTACCGCGACCTGAAAGAATATGATTCCGCCAAAGTGTATTACCGGATGGCAGCGGTGCTGGACCCCAACTATGAAGAAGCATATAACAATCTTGGTCGTGCCAGTTTCGCGTTAAAGCAACTGGATTCGGCCAATTACTATTATCGTCGCGCCCTGCAGGCCAACCCCTATTCAGCGTTTGCATTGATCAATATCGGGATGGTGTTCAAGGAGCTAAAAATGCCGGATTCTACGTACAACTATTTCCAGCAGGCCGTTCGCCTCGAACCCGGAAATCCATCGATCCTGAATAATCTCGGTGTGGTATACGGGCAGGAAAAGAGTTTTGATTCGGCTAAGCTGTATTTCAAAAGAGCCCTGCAGGTAAAACCGGATTATAAACCGGCGTCTAATAACCTGCTGAAAATATTCAGGGAGCTGAACCAATTGGATTCGGTGACCAATTTTCTGAAAGGCACTTCCCTGTTTGATCCGAACAGTACCGTCTTTATGAGTGATATGGGAATGGCATTCCTGGAGCAGAAGCGGTATGATTCGGCGAGATTCTATATGCGGAAAGCGATACAGAAGGATCCGCTGAACCCCCAATACTTCAGCAATCTTGGATTGATATTCCAGGGGATGAAGCAATATGATTCGGCAAGAAATAATATGCAACGGGCACTTCGCCTGGATCCGGAAAACCCGGTGATCTGGGTGAATATGGCCGGTGTATTCAGGCAATTGAAACAATTTGATTCGGCTGCTTATTATTATAAGAGACAATTGTTCCGGAAGACCGATCCCGGCGCACAGGCTTATTATGCCATCGGAAATTTCTATGATGACATGAAAGTCTACGATTCAGCCGTTGTCTATTTTAAAAAAGTGATACAGGCCGACCCGGGTTATATACCGGCCTACACCCAAACCGGTACTGCCTTTATGAAAATGGAGATGAATGATTCGGCACAGGTATACCTGAGAGAGGCAATGCGAAGGGAACCGAATTCTCAAACGGCATCGCTGAACCTGGGACTGGTTTACCATTCCATGCAGAAATATGATTCCGCGATTGTACATATCCAGAATGCCATCCGCCTGGATCCGAGCAAAGGGAAAAATTATTATACACTGGCATGTAGCTATGCACTGGCCAATAAACCCGAGCAGGCGATCCTTTACCTGCGGCAGGCGTATGAACGCGGTTATAAAAATGTAGAAAACCTGTTGGCCGATTCTGACCTGGCGGGTTTGAAGGACTTCAAAGAATTCCAGGCGCTGTTGGATAAGTATGTACCGGGGTGGCGTGACAGGTAAATAAATAACAAAAAACAAGGAATAAGGAATAAGTAAGTCGTAGTTCAACGGGTCAGTTGATCATTGGGCGCCACTACTTATTGCTTATTTTTTGTTCCTTATTTCTTATTTTTTTTGCCTTATATTTGCCGTCCAATCGAACACTTGGATGGCTGCGTAGCTCAATTGAATAGAGCATCTGACTACGGATCAGAAGGTTATAGGTTTGAATCCTATCGCGGTCACAAAACATTTCCAAAAGCGCTGAAATTCGGCGCTTTTTTTATTAGCTTCTTTTTAAGAGGAACTTCTAGGGGAGCACTCATCCTTTTTCGACTCGGCAAGATACTCAAGCATACCTTTTTTTGATGCCTCACTTATCGGACCCTGAAGTTTATCGAAAAATTTTTTATTAGGGTTCATTGAATTATTGCCGACAGATATACCTGTAATATCCAATTCACGCTTATAACTTGTTTTGGAAGGGCTAATGGAAAAGCCACCTTCAGTTATTCTTATGATTACTCCTGGAAGATCAAGTTTAATATCTTGCTGTGATGAAAGTGTTACATCATCAATAAATCTGGAATAGGTTATTCCTTTCTTTACACAAAAATCGTAAATCTCTTTATCGATTTGAGTGAAAATCATATTTGCGATATGGTACTCGTTGAAGCACCCTGTGGAACTTTTCCCTGTAGGTGCAAAAAAATTGTAAGGCTGTGGTCTCATTCTCTTTTCAATGCCTGGCCTGGTGCTGTGGCCGGCGTAGGGGTTTTTTTGTAGCTCCTTTTTGCATAGACTTATTTATTCACGGGTAAATAATTCCACATCGAGGTTTTCTTTCCCTGCTTTATAGCTTTATATATGTGTTGCCGGTGGTTGTCTGTGGAAATTCAGATTGAGTTAAGTCAGCTCTCAGCAGCTGCGGATCTTACCAGGTAACGATGAATTAGAGATGCCCATTTCTTCACTTTGCTTATTTTCTTTTTCATTCTCAATGGATTAAAAGATGATTTAACTAATTTTCTATACGTTCAGTAGGATCTCTATAACGAGGGTTGATGACACAGCAACTGATCTTTAATGAATTTTTCCTTTTATATGGCCTGAAAGGCATGGTGTTTGTAAAATCTATATCCATAAGTAATCAGAAAGTTTTTTTCATAATAGGTGGATTTGGTTTTCGAATACAAAGCCCGGTTTCTCAACCGGGCTTTTGTTATTTATCTCTTGCAGGTTGATCAGGATCCTTCTTTAAAAATAGCACGTACACTTTTCCGGATCTCGGCATCGGTCAGCCTTGAACCTGTTAACCTTTCTGTGGTCCAGGCCTGCCATACGCTTTTGTCGGTCCTGGCATCCATGATCGACAAGGTGATGGTTCCTTCTTTGACCGGTTGATCATAGACCTGGTATCCCTGGAACTGTGCAGGATAATAGATCGTAGAATATCTCCGGGTATAAGGATTGTAGTAATACCTCGTCATCGGTTGCGAATAGACCGGTTCCCGCTGTGTTTCCACATTACGCTCCACCAATATGTCATAGCTGACCACTACATCCGGGTCGGAACTTACTTCTGTCCAGCCCCAATTACGCAATTCCGCATTCACTGCATTGTGTACACTGATGTCCGCGTAGGCAATAGGCCTTGCCGACTCATCGGTCTCGCTGGCCCTGGTGTCCACCCACATATAGGTTTTGTAGTTGTTTAAATTGGTTGATTCATCCTTCTGCACATAGGCAGGAGAAGAGCAACCGGTCACCACTGCAACAAGCAGGGTAAGGGCTGTCAATTGTTTGATCATTGTTTTCATACACCGGTTTTTAGATTAATTATAATTTGCCTGATTTTTCTTCAACGGGTTCGCTGTCAGCAGCCGGAATTTCAGGTGTATTCCCTGGAGATGCCGGCGGATCGTTCTTCGCATTCCGTATGCCTGCTTCTATCTTCTTTTTACTGGTGTCAGCACCCGGAAATTCCTGGCGGATCGTAGGATCTGCTTTGCCGATAATCTCCTTTGCTGAATGCCTGTTTTTCTTTTGATCCGTTTTGATAGCCATAATATTATTTTTATACCGGTACTTCTTTCCCCGGGTGGGTAATCATTTCTACTACTCTGACGTTAATTACCAATGTCTCTTCTGGATCTGTTGCGCAGAATCCAGGTGAGCCCTCAGGGTTGGCAATGTTTTATCGGCCAGTGAGCGTATATCCTGGTCCTTCACTTCCGTCAGGGCTTTTTCAAAAGATTCAATACTTGATTTATGCGCATTGATCATCATCGATATATATTCCTTATCCAAATCTTTTCCTGTTTTTGTGTTTAGCATGTCGATCTCTTTTTGCTTATCTGCTGTGATATCCGCAGGCAATGTGATATTCTTGGTAGCAGCCATATCCTTTACAAGTTGATTGACACCAGAATGGTCCTTGTAAAGCATTGCGGCAAAACTTTTTACGTCTGCATAAGTTGCTTTTTGTTCCGCGATCGCCGCCAACTGTGTTTCAGTCATGCCATTGTTTGTCACCCGCACAATAAAAGAGGAGCTGGCTTCATCGATCACCACATCATTCCTGTTCAGACCCGTGTCCAGTTTCGCTTCATTGATGGAATCTGCTTTTTCTACCGTGTTTTTGCCGGAGTTATTACAGGCCATACAACTTAGGATCAATGCTAACGGAATAAATAAATTTTTCATATTAGTTTTTTAAAGTGAAGTATTGATCCTTATCATGAAATATTCATGCCATATGACCGGGAAATATTCATGCCATATGACCGGGGTATTTTTTGCACTATAGGCCGGCATAGTTTTCCCCGTTTTATAGAAGTAATGAAGTTTTGGATAAACTGCCGGGCCGCTTTTATCAGCTATGCAAAAAGATTGGAATTAGCCTTTCGATGCCTGGGGTGAATCACTCTTTTTCGTGAGAGGGTCATTTTCGGTTTTAGCGATGATGGTCTTTTCTTTTTTTATCCCGATCCTGATCTTATAGAACAGGCTTATATAAATATTGGCTATCCATACCAATGAGAAGCCCCCGATCAGCAGGCCACGCCAGTCTTCAAATAAAAGATGGTAATCGGTCAACAGCAGCATCCCGATCGTTATATAATGGCTGAAACAATACTCGCAGGTAAAGAGGTAAAAGAATTTTCTCACCAGTATGTACCGGCTTTCTTTGCTACAGCGCACACAATATTCCCTGGGCTCCCGGAATACTTCTTCATGGGTAACAGTCCACGCAATGCAGGCAATGGGGATCGCCAGTATAAATAGAAAAAGTATTTGTGTACCTATTGACATACGGAGATTGTTCTGCAAACGACGGCTTTTACCGGGGAAATATTTTTCAATACCTTTTGTATCGAAACTGCTCTGCTGAAGACAGGCAAAAAGAGATATCTCTTTTTTAATTCTTCCTGCACATTTTTTATTTTATTTCGGCAAATAATATCTGTTCATCCCTGTCTTCCACTTTTATTTTTTGGAAGAACTCATCGTACTTCTCGTCGTGGTTGGTATAAGCACCGTAGGCATCTATACTATAGCCCCTGAGCCCGTCATTGGCCTCGACCAGGTAGAGAATGGAAGAATCGGAGGGGTTCGAATCACCCTCGAAACGGTATGTCTTGATGATCGTGAGGTCTTCCGGCTGGTAGAATTTTCCATTACCCGTGGTAAGCCCTTCTTTCTCATGTTTTAATTCATTGTCTTCTTTCCTGATCCTTAATTTTTCAAGGACGCTGAGAAGGCTGGTCATTTCTGCTGGTTTTGTTTGCATGATTATGGTTTTTTTCACCCGGTGTCACTAAAAAAACCATATACCGGGTGGTGTATGGTTTAATGAAATAAATGTGCCGGAATCGACTAAGGTGTCAAATTAGACTCTTCGTAATTCCGGATCTTGTTATACAATGTCTTCCTGTCGATCT
>JANOHQ010000079.1:0-2228 GCA_031406595.1 Chitinophagaceae bacterium | reverse complement strand
ACACCCACCATGATCAGGAGAGAGGTACCACCAAAGAAAGTAGAGAATTGTTGCGTCACACCAAACCGGTCTGCAATACCCGGCAGGATACCTACAAAGGCAAGCAGGAAGGCACCGGGCAAGGTGATCTTATCCATGATCGAACCGATATAATCTGCTGTAGGCTGACCTGGTTTTACACCCGGGATAAAGCCATTGTTCTGCTTCAGGTTATCCGCGATCTGTTTAGGATTAAATATCAACGCTGTGTAGAGGAAGGTAAACCCGATCACTACTACCGAATAAACTCCCATATATACCAGCGAGGTATGATCTGTCAATGCTTGTAATAATCCCCCCTTGCCGGTGGTACTGAAATTGGCAAAAATGGTTGGGATGAAGATGATCGCCTGTGCGAAGATGATCGGCATTACACCCGCACTGTTCACTTTTAACGGCAGGAACTGCCTGGCACCACCAAACTGGCGGTTACCCACGATCTGTTTGGCATAGTTCACCGGCACTTTTCGCACACCCTGTATAAGCAGGATACATCCCATAACGATAGCGATCAGGATTGCGATCTCCACGATAAAGATCAGGATATCACCGCTGCGGTTGGATTTTGCCGACAACTCCTGCAGGAATGATTGCGGAAGACGGGCCAGGATACCGATCATAATGATCAGCGATGTACCATTTCCTAAACCTTTATCGGTGATCTTCTCACCCATCCACATCACAAACATGGTACCTGCGGTCAATACCACGACGGTAATAAGCCAGAAAGTGGAGGGAGATAAACCGGCCATCATAGCACCGTTCTGTGCAGTCAATCCTTCCAGGTATTTTACATAAGCCGAAGCCTGCAGGATGGTAACCGCGACCGTCAGGTAACGGGTATACTGGTTGATCTTCTTACGGCCACTGTCACCTTCTTTTTGCATTTTCTGGAAACGCGGTACCAGTACGGTCATCAGCTGCATAAAGATCGATGCAGAGATATACGGCATGATCCCCAATGCAAAAATGGATGCATTATTGAATGCACCACCGGAGAAAGCATCGATCAATCCAAGGATACCTTCGCTGCTCTGGTCGGAGTCCAGTTTGGTGGCATCGATACCGGGCAAAACGATATGCGAACCTACCCGGTAAATAGCGATCATCATGAGGGTGAAAAGGATCTTGCCTCTCAACTCCTCGATGCTCCAGATATTTTTGAGTGTCTGTATTAATTTCTTCACGGGAATAAAAAAAGTTTAAAAGCACTTAAAACATAAAAGACGCATGTTCAATGCGTCGTTGCAATTTAGCGAAATTACTTTACAATTTCCACCGATCCGCCAGCAGCTTCGATGGCTGATTTTGCTTTTTCACTCACCGCATTCACCCTGAAAGTGAATTTTCCTTTCAACTCACCGTTGCCCAGTATTTTTATTTTATCATTCTGGCTCACCAGCCCGTTGATATAAAGATTCTCAAGGGAGAATTCTTTGATGCTGTATTTCTCCGACAGCTGCTCGATCTGTCCAAGGTTAAGTACTTTATATTCTACCCTGTGCGGGTTTTTGAATCCACGCTTGGGTAAACGACGCTGGATCGGCATCTGTCCGCCTTCATGCGCCATTTTGCTTTTATAACCGGCACGGCTTTGTCCACCTTTTGTACCTTTTCCAGCCGTTCCGCCATGTCCTGATCCATCACCGCGGCCGACCCTTTTGTCTTTGTGTACTGCGCCTTTTGCAGGTCTTAATTCGTGTAGTTTCATCTTTATTTGATTTTTGACTTAACGGGGAATCACCCCTCGCTTTTTATTTACTGTTGAGACAAGGCATGGCTTGTCTTTACGCTTAAGCAAGCTCTTCCACTTTCACCAGGTGTGTCACCTTGCGGATCATACCAAGTATTTGCGGGGTTGCTTCTACTTCTTTGGAAGAATTGGTTTTATTAAGACCTAAAGCCTGCACTGTCAGTTTCTGACGTTCGGGCCTGTCGATAGGGCTCTTCACCAATGTTATTCTGATCTTTTTCATACTTGTTTCTTGTTACTGGTTTCTTATTACTGGTCAGGCTCTCACAGTTACGGGTCTCTTTACCAGAAACCAGTAACCAGCACCCAGTATTATCCGTTGAATACTTTCTTTAATCCAAGTGTACGGGTCTTTGCAACAGTGATCGGCTCACGCAATAAAGCCAGTGCCTTAAAAGTTGCTTTTACCACGTTGTGGGGGTTCGCTGAACCGAGG
>JANOHQ010000165.1:0-1794 GCA_031406595.1 Chitinophagaceae bacterium | reverse complement strand
ACAAAACTATCTTGCACAAGTATAGTTTGCAAGTGCGATGGCAATGGATATTTTCCGGAATGCTACAGTACTGTAAGCTTTACAGTAGGTGATTTTCAACCCGACAATAAGAATTATGCGAATATTTCGAGGTTTAATTTGTGATGCTTTTTTACTGCATTTCGGGCACCTTGGAAGTAATCTTCAATTTTAGGATACTTACTTGTAACAAACATGTATCCTGCCGCAGTAGCTAAGATGCCGCAAAAAGCAAGGTGCCTGCGGCTGCTAAATGCTTTCAGATCTTTGGGGGCCATCTGTTTTCTATAATGGTCTTTAATTGCATTATAGAAAAAAATATAGCTTCATCCTTTCCTATGTTTTTGTGATCATTCTTAAATAACAAGAACCCGTGTAAAAGTTCAAATGCGACTTTCTCCTGGTCATTTTTCACATACTTTCCGTTTTCCATTTTCTTTCTCTTCCAGCTCAGAGAAAGTCCATTGTAGTTTTTGAAGATTGTTAATGCTTTTTGTGTACACTCCTTTGCTTCCTTGTATAGTTCCTGGCTTCTGAGCCATTGGGGATTATGCATCAGGTCAAAAAACTTATCCACTAATTCAAATGGCACGTCCTGTTCAGCATCAATATATCCACGAATGAACTGGTAATCACTCATGAAAATTTGGAGATTTTGTGCAGGCACGATTATTTCTAGTTGTTTGGGCTTCATATAATTTTCTTTTGTCTCTTTCAGTTGGTCGAGAAATAATTATTCCAAATCCGTAAAAATTGACAAGGTTACAGTATTTAGTTTCTATCTATACAGTTGTTTGACGCCGGTCATGTCATTTATGACTTTCAGCGCGACAATCTTGGCGTAATGCTGCGTCTGTTTCAAGCTGGCGTGACCAAGCATACTACTTACTGTTTCTAATTGCACCCCGTTTGACAATGTAATGGTAGTGGCGAATGTGTGGCGGGCAAGGTGCATGTGCAGTATTTTATCTAACGCTGCCAGTTCCCCGATTGTTTTTAAACGCTGGTTCATTTTCTGGTTGGCGGATACATGCCAGCGAAAATCCCGAAAATCGGTGGTTGGGCTGTATTTCTGCAAGAGTCCCCTGGCTGCAGGGAGGAGTGGAATAATGCTCTTTTGCCCCGTTTTTTGCCTTGGCTTGATAATATAGAACTCGTTTTCCCGCTGACTGATGAAATGCTGAGAGTCCAATTGTTTAAGGTCGATATAAGCGAGGCCTGTATAGCAGCAAAAAAGATACTGGTCCCGGATGCGATCCAGGTCGGTGCTTTTTAGGGCTAGATTTGCCAGGGTTTCAATTTCCTCGTTGCTAAGAAATCCGACCTCGACTGTCTTTGATTTGAATTTTAGTGGCCGAAACGGGTCCTGCCGGATGATTCCCGAACTTATCACAGGCATCAGGGCAGTTTTGAGAGAGGTGAGGTATTTCACAGCGGTATTATGGCCGATCTTCTTTTCTGTACGAAGGTAATAGAAGTACTTCTCCAGGAATTTGCTATCCATGTTTGCTAGCATAAAATTCTTCAATTTATAGGTATAATCAAGGAAGCTCCTCATGTGTCCCAGGCTTCTTTCATACTTTTCGGAAGTGGTATGTGTGATATCCAGTCCTGCCCGTTCTTTAAATTCTTCATTTCGCTGCCTCAAATAATCAACCAATAAAACAGGTTTCTCCTCTTTACCTTTTATGAGATTCACGAGCTCGTCTATACTAATAACGTTTCCCGAGAACTTTAGTTGGTCAAAGCACTGGTAGGCCTTGTGTTGGATCAGGT
>JANOHQ010000158.1:0-6832 GCA_031406595.1 Chitinophagaceae bacterium | reverse complement strand
GCAGCCGGATCACCCGCCTCGATCTTATAGGCAAGGATATAGGTATTCTCGTTATCGGGGGTCTTATTCCGGTAACCCAATACAATCTTATAGCCCAGGACAACGGGCTGGATATTCATAAAATTATAATCGCTGAGGCTGATATAGGAATGCTGGCTGCTGACAAGCGCCGACGCTTCAAAAACATCTTCGCCCATGGTCATTTCCCCGCTGTATTCTTTGCAGGTCATTTTCATCACCAGTCCTGTTTTCCGGTAGTTGGCCAGCGTTATTTCCGTTTCCTTATTCCGGACACCGAGTTTCTCCCTTTTATAGGTCTTTGTCCTTTTATCAATTACCAGGAAGCTGCTGTCTTTGAAATTGGCGATAAAATTATCCTCGAATATATCTTCCGCTTTATAACCGGGGTTGAACATGGTGACCTTAATCTTGTCTTCCGCAAAGATGATGAACATGGAGTCTTTTTGGGAAGGGTCATCACTTGTTATAAAGTATTTGATGATACCGGTAAATTTGGTAGCGGTATCTGCCACCGCTTCCGGTTGCTGGTAGTCCGTCGTCGCCTTTTTATCTTTATCGGATTTGCCCTTGTTCTTTTTCTTTTGAGCGCCGGCAGCAAGAACAAACAGGACGAGGGAAACAAGGAGAATAGATTTTTTCATAGAAACGTTGCTTTAATGGTAGTGCAAGTTTGCAATAAAAATCCAGAATGAGAAATCGTTTATGGTTTATAGTCTATTGTTTATGGTTGTTGTAAGGTCATGACCTCGGCTCTTGTTTGATATGGCCTGAGATCGGAAAGGGACCAACCCGCGAAATGAGCGAATATTAAAATCAGAAGGAAATCCTGGTGCTCTAAACAACCATAATCCATAAACCAAAAACAATAAACTATAAACCCTTCAGTTTCTTGATCGCCTCCGTCATCTTCGGCACGATCTCAAACGCATCACCCACAATTCCATAGTCTGCGGCTTTGAAAAAGGGCGCTTCGGCGTCTTTATTGATCACCACGATCACTTTACTCCGGTTCACACCCGCCAGGTGCTGGATAGCACCGGAGATACCGATAGCAATATAGAGGTTGGGTGCGATGGCAATACCCGTTTGTCCCACGTGTTCGTTATGCGGTCTCCAGTGTGCATCGGCTACCGGGCGGCTACAGGCAGTAGCGGCATGTAAGACCTTCGCCAGTTCTTCCACCATTCCCCAGTTCTCGGGTCCTTTTAAACCACGACCGGCGCTTACCACTACTTCGGCTTCGGTCAGGGGAACTTCGCCACTGGCTTTGGTGCTGCCGGTTACTTTTATTTTAGCGGCCGGTACATTGGCATTGAAAGCAACTACTTCTGCGGTTCCTTCACCGGCAACGATCTGGTAAGCGTTCGGGCTAAGGGCGATAATCTTTACATTGGTGCTGACAGCGATATTCGCAAAAGCTTTTCCGGAGAAAACATTCTTCTTTACGACAAAACCATTGCTGGTATCGGGAAGGGCTACAGCGCCCGATACGAGGCCTGCTTTCATTTTCGCGGAAAGACGGGGAGCAATAGCTTTCCCATCCACATTATTGGAGAAGATGATCACGGTAGCGCCGGTTGCGGCTGCTACTTCAGCGATCACGGCAGCAGAAACCTGTGCATCGAAATGGTTCAGCGAATCATTGGCCACCTGGTGGATCTTTTTTACACCATACTTTCCCAGGGCTGCGAGATCTTCTGTCACAGTTCCCAATACCACGCCCTCAGCAGTAGTGCCCAACTGTTCCGCTACTTTAGCTCCATAAGTAAGAACTTCCAAAGAGGCTTTCTTTACATGGCCTTCTGCTGTATCGATGAATATAAGTACTGACATGTGATTAGTTTATCGTTTATAGTCTATGGTTGACGTGCTGTTGCAGATTTACGATTGTTGTTGCTCAGTTCTGGTGAATTGTAGTTTCATTGTTTCAATAACCATAAACTAAAAACAACAAACCATAAACCTTTATATTGCTTTAGCTTCTTCATGAAGAAGCCGAACCAACTCTTCTACATTATCTGCTGCCACTAATTTCACACCCGCTTTGGCAGGAGGCAAACCAAAACCAGCCACACTGGTCAATGCATCCACCGCGACAGGCTCCACTACTTTCAGGGGTTTGGTCCGGGCGGCCATGATACCTCTCATATTCGGAATACGGGCTTCAGCCATTCCTTTTTGTGCACTTAAAACAAGGGGTAACTCCACTTCACAAACTTCTTCGCCGCCTTCGATCTCCCGGGTGACCGTTGCTTTGGTACCCGCCAGTTCAAATTTGGTGGCCAGCGCCACATAGGGTTGATCCAGTAATTCAGCAACCATACCGCCGATCGAAGAACCATTGTAATCAATGGTCTCCTTACCGGTCAATACCAGGTCATAGCCGCCCTGTTTTGCCACTTCTGCGATCTGCGATGCGATATAAAAGCTGTCATGACTGTCTGCGTTCACACGGATGGCTTCATCACCACCCAGCGCCAATGCTTTGCGGATGATGGGTTCGGCATCTGCAGCGCCAACCGTTACGAGGTGGATAGCAGTGGAAGCGTCGGCCTCTTTTAATTCGATGGCCCTGACCAGTGCATACCATTCATCGTAGGGGTTGATGATCCATTGTACACCGTTGACATCGAATTTCGTGTTGTTATCGGTGAAAGCTATTTTTGCCGTAGTGTCCGGCGTTTTACTGATACAAACTAAGATCTTCATATACTTGATTTTACTAACTGGTCACTGCTTTGCTCTCTTTGTCATTCCGACCCAGAGTGAAGCGAAGGGGGAGGAAAGGTTGTTTATGCAACTAAAGCAAAGATAAGTGCTGCAAAGTTAATTCAGGTCAAACAGGAGCAAATTTTTTATATCAACATGGACAGGATAGAAAAGTTGAAAGAATTTTTGAAAACCAACCCGCAGGATAGTTTTGTCCGGCATGCGCTGGGATTGGAGTATATCAAATTGGGGGACGATGAGGGCGCCCGCTCACTATTTGAAAGTATCATTGCCCGGGAGCCGGCTTATGTGGGTACTTATTATCACCTGGCTAAATTGCTGGAGCGAACTGGCAATACCGGGGAAGCGATAAAGATTTACGAGCAGGGGATGGAAGAGGCGAAGAAGGCCGGGGAGACACATAACTATAATGAGTTGAGAGGGGCTTATGAAGAACTAACATTTTAGATTGAAGATTTGAGGATTTAAGAATGTGGAAATGTGAAAATAATTAAGGAATGAGTTTAGTTGAACAATTCAGGGAGAATATTAAAAAACAGCAGCTTTTTTCGGCCCCCGATAAGCTACTCCTCGCTGTCAGTGGCGGGGTCGATTCTGTTGTGCTCTGTGAATTATGCAAACAAGCCGGCTATGATTTTATCATCGCTCATTGCAATTTCAAATTAAGAGGAGAGGAGAGTGAACGGGATGAACATTTTGTGATCGACCTGGCAAAAAAATATAGTGTGGAGATCCATACGAAGCAATTTGATACGGAGAAATATGCTGCTGAAAAAAAACTCTCCATCCAGGAAGCGGCCCGGGAACTGCGGTATAACTGGTTTAATGAATTACTGACTCCCGACTCGCGACTCCCGACTCCCGACTTTCTTCTCACAGCACATCATGCAGACGATAACAATGAAACCCTGTTGATGAATTTCTTCCGGGGAACAGGTTTGCACGGGTTGACGGGTATTCCTGTATCGGCTAAGCATATTCGCAGACCATTACTCAATTTTACGAAAGAAGATATCCTTGAATTTGCAAAAGAGAATCAACTTGAGTTTGTAGAGGACTCTTCTAATCAGTCTTCCAAATACACCCGCAACTATTTCCGCAATGAATTGATCCCCGCTATCGGTGAAGTGTATCCGCAGGTAAAACAAAATTTGCAGGGCAATATCGGCCGGTTCAAAGAAATTGAAAAACTGTACAGGCTTTCCGTGGGTGAGTTGATCAAAAAACTCTGCCGTGTCAGAGGCAAAGAGATCCATATCCCGGTAAAACAACTGATTGCCTATAATAATAAAGCGCTGATCTACGAGATCATTGCAGTCTATGGGTTCCAGGAGAAACAAATAGAAGAGCTGATCAAACTCGCCGCGAGTGATTCCGGTAAATATATCCAGTCACCCGATAATGCGTACAGGATCATCAAACACCGTCACTGGTTCATCATCAGCCCGGTGCTGACTACTGAATCTGCCAATATCGTCATTGAACCTGGTGATAAGGAGATCGGATTTGCATTAGGGAAACTCAGCATTGAAAGAACCTCAAACCCCAAACTTCAAACCTCAAACGACTCCGTCTCTCTCGATGCCAGACATATCAGCTTTCCCCTTCTCCTTCGCAAACACAAACCCGGCGACTATTTCTACCCGTTGGGAATGAAAAAGAAGAAGAAAGTATCCCGTTTCCTGATCGATCAGAAATTATCCAAAACGGAAAAAGAGAATGCCTGGGTCATTGAATCGGGTCAGCGCATCATCTGGGTGGTCGGTCATCGTATTGACGAACGCTTTAAACTGACGGAGCAGACAAAAGAGGTGATCTGGTTCCGTCTATCATCGGCCAAATAAAGCAGGTCGCTTCAATTCTTCAAGGATGCCTGTAAATAAGTCCGGGTTCATACCGGCGATCAATGCGATCGTAAAGCCAAGCCCGAACAGGGCACCCCATAGATGCGCATCGTGGTTGATATTATCACCGCCTCTCCGCGACATCATTACACAGTACACAATATACAGTACCGCATAAAGGAAGGCAGATATCTTCAATGCGCCATAGATATAGAGGGCACCCCAGGGATTAAAGACAACGGCCGCGAATACCACGGCTGACACCGCACCGGAAGCACCGAGGCTATGGTAGTTATAATTATCCTTTTGTTTGAAATAAGTTGGCAGGTCCGAAGCGATCAACCCCAGGAAATACAGTGCGAGGTAAGCGATATTTCCTCCTAAACCATAGAGGGAGAAATAAAGTTCCACAACCCTTCCAAAAAAGAACAGGGTAAACATGTTGAAGAACAAATGCATGTAGTCGGCATGAATAAAACCGCTGCTGATAAAACGGTAGAACTGGTTGTACTTTTTTACCCCATAAGGCCACATAAGCGCTTTGGATAATACATCCTGGTTATTCAATGCTATCAACGATACAATAACATTAATAATGATCAGGGCGATGGTTATGGGAGTTTGGGAAAGTTCATTCATGGGATAAAAGTAAGGAATTCAAAGCCGTCAGGCCGCTACGGAAACCCTTAGATCTAAAGGGTCTTTAAGACAGTAAAAATTTCTCGATTCAAATCGCACTAGCAGCGGCCAGACGGCTTTAGTGGTCTGGCCACTAAAGCCCTACGAATGATGATATTTCTCATTCCGCAGTATCGTACAGGCCCGGTACACCTGTTCAGCCAGTATCAGCCTGACAAGCTGGTGCGGGAAAACGAGTTGAGACAAGCTCCATTGCTGATCAGCCCTTTTCAGCACAGCTTCATCGATCCCGAAAGCGCCGCCTACCAGGAAAACGATCTGTTTGGTTCCCTGGTTCGCTCTTGCCTGCAGCAGTGCGGCCAGCCCTTCCGAGCTCAGTTGTTTTCCTCTTTCATCCAGCGCTACCAGGAAATCATCTTTATCGAGTAAACCTAAAATGATCTCGCCTTCTTTTTTCTTCAGCTCCTTTTCACTGAGTGCCGCCGCATTTTTTGGACCCGGGATCAATTGCCAGTCCACCTTAAAATATCTTGAGATGCGCTTCGTGAATTCTTCCACACCCGGTTTGACATAGGGTTCGTGGGTTTTACCGATTGACCAGAAAGAAAGTTTCATGATAGATAAAAACTAAAAGATGATAGAGAATAGTTTGCGGTTCAAAGCTCATAGGACCAGAGTTCACAGCTAAAGCGTAAAGATAACCAGCGCTAAGACATCCACGGATAAGAAAAGCCTCCTGTGACAGAGGCTTAACTTTTATCTATTAATTTTTAGTTTTTATCTCACTTGATCTCATAATCCTTCTTAAACGACATCAGCGTCGACCTATACAAAACATTCGCAGCATCCAGTGTAGCGGCCTTTGAATAATATTGGTATGCTTCCGACAGGTAGTGTGCATCTTCCAGCATGAAAGCGATACGATAAGCCTGCTCAGCCGGTGCTTCGAAAGCCGCGCCTTGTTTCTTGATCGTTTCCAGCACCGCCATAAAAGTTTCTTTGGTCACATAATTAAGGATCTTCAGATCGTCGTTCTGCTCGCCTTTGATCGAAGCGGTCCAGTAATAGGAGTTACCATGTTTCATTTTATTGGCGAAATCTGCCACCGGTATTTTCAGTTTATTTACATACGCGGTATGAACCGGTGTACTGATATTATCATGGCTATACAGGGAGAATTCGAATTCCTTGGCATCCGCGTAGGATTTCCAGGAAACAGGGAATTCATTTCCACCGGAATAGTTCAGCGTATCCAACCGGTAATCGATCCAGATATTATTGATATCCCCACGGCTGACAGCACCCACTGTATTCATATAAGCTTTGCGGTTGCTGCCGGGTGAGCCACTCGATTTGGTCATAGAAGCCCATACATATTTTACATAGTTGGCGCTTACGGAATTGCTGCTGATCTTGCAGGAATCACCAAATTTGCTCAGCGGGTAGGTACCGGCTTTGGTAAGGGTGAACATCGCTGCTTCATTGCAGATCAGCGTGACCACACTGCCCGCTGCAACTTTTACCGTAGCCGAGCCATTCAGCGGTTTTCCCACTTTGGCCTTGCTTTCAACGTTGTTTTCTATCACGGATACATTTCC
>JANOHQ010000150.1:0-2722 GCA_031406595.1 Chitinophagaceae bacterium | reverse complement strand
TGTAGGGGAGCAAACTTTTTACGATGCGATCGCCACGACCAGCAAACCGGTGATGCTTTCGCATAGCTCGGTCTGGAGTATTTGTCCTGTATTCAGGAATGTGAAAGATGACCAGATTAAAGCGGTGGCGAAAAATAATGGGGTGATCTGTATTAATTTTTATTCGGGCTTTATCAGCAAGAAATGGGATGAAACTCAGCGGCGTCTTAATACAGAGGGGAAAAAGGAGTTTTATAGTCTGGACAAAGGCCTGGATTCTGCGGTAATGGATGCACAATGGAAACAATACTATGCTGCCACACTTGATGCTGTGCGTCCGAACTTAGCTGAACTGGTAGATCATATCGACTATATAGTTAAACTGGTCGGGGATGATTATGTAGGCATCGGTTCCGATTATGATGGGGTAGGTTCATTGCCTGTTGGTATGGAGGATGTAACGACCTATCCGAAGATTACCGAAGAGCTTTTGCGCAGGGGATATTCAAAGCAATCCATTAAAAAAATACTCGGCGGAAATGTGCTGCGGGTGATGAAAGCGAATTTTAATTAGATATGCTTCATACAAATGGTTAAAACCATTTCGGCATCGTTTCGGCATCATGATCCCGGGGTTGAAATGGTATAACTCGCTGATAAAACCATTTCAATGGTTTGGAGAGAAAAATTTTCTGCCGGTAATATCGGTCCTCAATATTGCACATTAATTTCTTTTACCACACTCTCATTCCCATTCCGGTCCACCGCTGTTACAGCCACTTTAGTTATCACGATTTGTATGGTTGCCTGTCCCGGCCCGGGTTTCGGCGGACTTAATTTGATCGTTCTCTCCTTTCCTGGTAAGATCGTATGATTCCAACTGCCACCGTATGTGTGATACACTACATAATGAAATACATCATTAGGGTCGTTGTGTTGCCAGTTTATCGTTACCTCGCTTCCGTTGGAGCTAACGGAAACCGCAGGTGCAACCGGGGCTTTATTATCCAACCAGGGACTTGCAGGTACCAGTGCTGGTAAACGATAAGGTCCTTCCTTGATCCCCTTTGTCATATTGGGATTTCGTGTCAGCGAAGAAATACTCCAATGCACAATTCCTTTGCTCTCGGGCAACATGCCCCTGCTGATCATGATCTGTGTATTGATCTCGTTCACATTCTTTGCACTGGTATCGCTACCCACGCTGATACCCGGCCAGAGATGCCGCTTCATTGTATTTTCACTGGCCCACCAGCCCAACAACACAGGAAAACTTTGTGCCATCCTGTTCACCGGCCAGTACAACTGTGGTGTGAAATAATCGATCCACCCTTTATTTAGCCATAGTTTCGCATCCGCATACAATTGATCATACTGATCAAAACCGGCAATGGATTCCGGATGCCCGGGTCGCCAGATACCAAAAGGGCTCAGCCCGAATTTTACATGTACCTTTTTCTCTTTTATTTTTTTATACAGATTCTCGATAAAAATATTCACGGCATTCCTTCTCCAGTCACCTCTCGACAATTTACCACCTGATTGCTGGTAAGCTTTCCAGCTTACTGAGTCCGGGAAGTCTTTGTTTTTGTTATAAGAAGGATAGGGATAGAAATAATCGTCGAAGTGAACACCGTCGATATCATAACGGTCGACAATATCCATCACTACCGCTGTTGAATGATCCTGTGTTCCCTGCTGCGCCGGGTCCAGCCACCAGTAACCTTCTTCCAGGTATAAAGCCAGTTCTGGTCTCTTCTTTATGATGGAATGTTCAGTGATCTCTTTTCCATCTTTATGATGGGCACGATAAGGGTTCAGCCATACATGCAATTCAATACCGCGGTCATGTGCCTCTTTGACCCAGTATTCCAACGGATCATAAAAAGGCTCGGGCGCTTTGCCTTGCTGACCGGTGAGGTAATAGGACCAGGGTTCCAGGCTGCTTTGATACAAAGCATCGCATTGCGGCCGCACCTGCAATATCACCGCATTAAAATTATTGGTGGCTAAATAATCCAGCAGTTTTATTGCTTCCGCTTTCTGTTCTTCTACCGGTAATCCTGGTTTGCTTGGCCAGTTGATATTGGCTACTGTCGCCACCCAGGCAGCCCTGAATTCCCGCATCGGTTTCGTTGGGCCGGATGCAGCAGGTTGTACAGTTGTTTGTTTGCTTGGGTTACAGGCGAAGAAAAAAATACTGAGACAGGTTGTAATAAGAGGAAGAATTTTTCGGATCATGCTACTTTATTTAGAGTGATTAAAAATAAGATAAAGTAGACGATGTCATTGCCGGTTTATGCGGGTGCTCGTTGTACACAACGAGTTCAGAAATTTCAAACTAATTTTTGGACTCTAAATGTTGCTGCCGCCAGGAGGGATTGGTCGCCTTCCTATACATATTCCATAGAAAATCTTTGTCCGATAGATACCCTTTTGGTACTAGAATTTCATTCGATGCGGACATTTTAACCTGCACCCCATAATAGGTTAATGTTGAAACCAGGTTTGTTTCATTTTTGTCATAATCATCTTTGTTATAAGAATACAGTTCATGGTCAATATCTCCCTTCAAAAAATTTTCCATTGACATGTAATCATTTTTGGCCCCTGAACAAGCATAACAAAAGAAAATGACTAACAAGGATATGTTCTTTAACAAGGTCATTTTTTCTAACTTTTTAATGCGAATAGCCGGCAGAGTCAGTCCTAATTTACAAAAAAAACCGCCCTGTTAATACAG
>JANOHQ010000132.1:0-6484 GCA_031406595.1 Chitinophagaceae bacterium | reverse complement strand
TTGTATTCTCCATCATGCTGATCGCACCAAGCTGGGGTGGAATGCTGAACGGTTTGTTTACGCTTCGTGGCGCCTGGGATAAAGTACGGGAAGATCCTGTTTTAAAATTCATGGTAGTAGCGATCACCTGTTATGGAATGGCCACCCTGGAAGGTCCCTTACTTAGTTTGAAAAGCGTAAATGCGATCTCCCACTTCAGTGACTGGACGATCGCCCACGTGCATATCGGCGGACTGGGTTGGAATGGATTCCTGGCTTTTGCCATCCTTTATTATATGATCCCCAAAATGTGGGGCACTTCCCTCTATTCAAAAAAATTGGCGACCAATCACTTCTGGCTGGGAACAATCGGTATCATTCTCTACGCGGTACCGCTTTACTGGGCAGGGTTTGAGCAAAGCCTGAACTGGAAAGCCTTTACCCCGGAAGGACAATTGAAATTCGACTTTATGGAAACGGTGAATAATATCAAAGGGATGTATATCACCCGGAGTATTGGCGGTGCCATTTACCTGGCAGGGGCAATACTGATGGTGTATAATCTATACAAGACCGTTGCCAAAGGAAAATTCATTCCCAATGAAGCAGCCGAAGCCGCACCATTGGTAAAAGAGACTTCAAAGAAAAAAGAATACTGGCACCGGGTAATAGAAAGAAAACCGGTGACCTTATTAGTGCTGAGTCTTATCGTAGTTGCGATCGGGGGTTTGATAGAGATCATTCCCACTTTCCTTGTCAAATCCAATGTACCCACGATCGCCAGTGTAAAACCTTATACCCCGCTGGAATTACAGGGAAGAGATATCTATGTAAGAGAAGGTTGCTATACCTGTCACTCGCAAATGATCCGTCCTTTCCGTGATGAAGTAGCGAGGTATGGTGAATACTCCAAAGCAGGTGAGTTCGTGTACGATCATCCATTTCAATGGGGAAGTAAGCGCACGGGTCCCGACCTGGCAAGAGAAGGAGGCAAATATTCCGACAGCTGGCATTACAACCATATGTATGATCCGCGGTCGATGTCGCCCGGCTCCATCATGCCACAATATGTATGGCTGCTGGATGACAAGATCGATACCGGTTCCACCCCTGCCAAGATCAGGGCGATGCAGAAACTTGGCGTGCCATATCCAAAAGGTTATGATAAGCTCGCCAATGTGGACCTGATGCAACAGGCTACAACGATCGCAGCCAATTTGAAGAAAGATAAAATTGAAACAGCGCCCAACAAGGAGATCATAGCGATGATCGCTTATCTCCAGCGGTTGGGAAAAGATATAAAGGCAGAAGCACCGCAATCCATTACCGATACGATTAAATAATTCAACATGAAATTCATTCATTACATAGAGAAGATAAGCGGGATCAGCGTTTACGGGCTTTCCTCCTTACTCATTTTCGTGATTTTCTTTGCCCTGATGCTGACCTGGGTCTACAGGACCAAAAAGAAAACATTCATTGAAATAAGCCGCATCCCTTTAGACAATTAAAAAATCAAGGTTATGCTCACACCATTGCGCAATAAGTCGAAATATATAGCAGGGGTTTTTATTGCCCTGTTGCTATCCTGCCAATCCGCCTTTGCCGGTGGCCCACGCGAGCCTTCGGTCTTCACCAACCCGATGGCCGTGGTCCTGATCATTCTAATGATCCTGCTGCTGATCGTGATCGGTATCCTGGCCACAATCCTGGTGGGAGCCGCTGATGTAAAATTGAAAAAAAGAAAGCAGGAAACCGGGAATCCCGGAATCATCACCTACCTGTTACTATTTGCTCTTTTGATACCCGGCGGTTCACTGCTGGCACAGGATGCACCGGCAAACACGGCTGTTGCAAAAACTATCGGCGGACTACAGGCATCCACATTTTACCTGATGGCAGTGGTGATCTTCATCGAGTTGGCCGTGATCATCATTATGCTGATCAATATCCGCTTACTGATAAAAACTGAAAGAGACAAGATCATCCGGGTCAGCGATGCGGAAGCCCTTGAAGCAAAGAGAACAAGAATCAGCTGGTGGGACAGGTTCAATAAATTTCGCCCGGTAAGCCAGGAAGCCGAACTGGACCTGGGTCATGAATACGACGGGATCCGTGAACTCAACAACCGTCTTCCGCCATGGTGGATCTATGGCTTTTACCTGAGTATTATTTTTGCCGGCGTATATCTCTGGCGCTTTCATGTATCACATGATGGGCCATCGAGCAAACAGGAATATGAAATCTCCGTTGCCCGCGCAGAATTAAAAACAAAAGAATACCTGAAGACCAAAGGCGATGCGGTGGATGAAAATTCTGTGAAACTTCTCACTGCTGCCGACGACCTGGCCGAAGGGAAGATCATTTTTATGAAATCCTGCGGCTCTTGTCACCAGGAATCCGGTGCCGGCAATGTGGGCCCTAACCTCACTGATGATTTCTGGGTGTATGGGAATGACCTGAAGAGCATATTTAAGACGATCCGCTATGGGATCAATGCGATGCCTCAATGGCAAAATTCTTATTCCAATAAACAGATCGCACAGGTAACCAGCTATATCAAATCATTGCGGGGAACCAATCCTCCCAATGCCAAAGCGCCCCAGGGAACAGAAATGAAAGAAGATGCCGCGGCACCCCACCAGCTTGATTCCGCGAGGAAAAAAAATGGGAAGATCGCTTTGGGCGGCCAAAAAAATAAGTAATGAGCAAATCCATACCCAATACTGTACTACCTGTAGCTGTCGATGACGAGTCATTCCGTGACAGGATCGCGACAGTGGATGAAAAGGGAAAAAGGAAATGGGTGTATGCTCAAAAACCACGGGGCAAATTTTACCAGGCAAGAACCTGGGTAAGCTGGGGGTTTTTTGCGTTATTCTTTGCATTGCCTTTTATCAAAATGAACGGGCGGCCTCTTTTTCTGTTTGATATCACGGAAACAAAATTCATCCTGTTCGGTAAAATATTCTGGGCACAGGATTTTTTCATCTTCGGGTTGACGATGGTGACCTTTATCATCTTTATTATTCTTTTTACCGCGGCCTTCGGAAGATTATTCTGCGGATGGGTTTGTCCACAAACCATATTTATGGAAATGTTATTCCGGAAAGTGGAATACCTGATCGAAGGGGATGCCGCAGATCAAAAATTGCTGCATAACAGTCCCTGGAACGGTCGCAAGATCAGGATAAAGGTCTTTAAGCATGTTGTGTTCTACCTGCTGTCATTAGTGATCGCCAATTTCTTTCTCGCTTATATTATCGGTATCGATGAATTGAAAAAGATCATCAGTGAACCTCCGTCCGAACATATCGTTGGCTTTCTCTCCATCCTTGGTTTTGCCGGCATCTTCTACGGCGTTTATGCATTTTTCCGGGAGCAGATCTGCACGGTGATCTGTCCTTACGGAAGATTGCAAAGTGTGCTGCTCGACAGGAATTCAATGATCGTAGCCTACGATTACAAAAGAGGTGAGCCGAGAGGAAAGTTCAGGAAAGCACCCATAGCGGAGCTGGCAACAGGTGATTGTATTGACTGTTTCCAGTGCGTTAAAGTTTGTCCAACGGCCATCGACATCCGTCACGGTACACAAATGGAATGCATTGGTTGTACAGCCTGTATCGATGCCTGCAACCGGATGATGGAAGCTGTGCATAAACCTCCCGGGCTTATCCGTTATGCATCCGAGAACGGGATCACGGAAGGCAATAAACTGCGGTACACGGGCCGGATGAAATTCTATACCGTCATCCTCATACTACTCACCGGCGTGTTGTCACTTTTATTGGCCACCCGGAAAGATATAGGTGGAACGATAGTGCGGGCAAAAGGCCAGCTCTACCAGGAAAGAGGCACAGATAGTTTGTCGAATCTCTACACGATCAGGATCGTGAATAAGACGCTGAACGATATTCCATTGACACTCCGGCTGGAAAATGCTCCCGGCACTATCATTGAAGCGGATGGCAAAAACATACAAGTAGAAAAAGAAGGCCAGGGGAAGGGATCGTTCTTTATTGTGTTACCCAAAAACTATATCAACAAACGAAAAACAAGCGTGGAAATAGGATTGTATGAAGGAGATAAACGGATCACAAGTATCAAAACAAATTTCATGGGACCTTTTAGCAGGTTGTAAGCAATAAATTATTTACAATGAACTGGGGAAATAAATTACTGTTCACTTTTATCGTCTTTGCAGCCGGGATGGCCTTCCTGGTCTACCGTTCGATGAATGTGAATTTTGAACTCGTTGACAAGGATTACTACAAGAATGAACTTCGTTACCAGGAAGTGATTGACGCTACTAACCATGTAAGCCGCTTAAGCTCTGCCGTGAAATTAGCGCAAACGCCGGCGGGTATCCTGCTGGAGTTACCCAATGAAATGAAGCATCAATCCATTTCCGGTGACATTCATTTTTACTGCGCCTACGATGAAAAGAAGGATAAAAAAATCAACATGGAACTTAGCGCAGACGCGACGCAACTGATCCAATCATCCGCCATTGAAGCCGGCAACTACAGTGTCAAGATCAGCTGGGCACATGCCGGGAAGAATTATTTCTCTGAAAACAAGCTGACCGTACAGTGATGCTATGGCCCGTATTGATATCAGGATTTACCCTTGGTGCGGCCGGCAGCCTGCATTGCATTGGTATGTGCGGGCCATTGAGTCTTGCCTTACCAGTGCATCACTTGTCGCCTGCAAAAAAATTCCTTTCGCTTTTATTATACCAACTGGGAAGGATCGTCACTTATTCAACATTGGGATTGCTGATCGGGCTGGCTGGCCGAAGGATCTATATCAGCGGTTACCAGCAAGGGTTTTCCATCATAATGGGAACGATCGTACTTATACTGGCGATTCTATATTTCGTCCGGCAAAGAACAATTCACCTGAAATTTCTCAACAGCTTTTACTTTTTTATTCAACTGCAAATGAGCCGGTTGCTTCGCTCAAAAGCAAGTTCCTATAGTTTCCTGCTGATGGGAATGGCCAATGGCCTGCTTCCCTGTGGCATGATCTATATAGCGCTGGCCACCACCATTTCATTGACCGGGATATCACAAAGTGTGGGTTTTATGGCCATGTTTGGCGCAGGCACATTGCCGGCCATGATGCTGGCCTGTTATGCCGGGCAAATATTAAAACCAAAATGGAGAGCGGGTTTCAGAAAATTAGTACCGGTATTCATGGTATTGATGGGTGTAGTGCTGATACTCCGCGGGATGAACCTGGGTATTCCCTTTTTAAGTCCGGATTTACCCCAGGACCCCGGCAAGGCCATACTATGTCATCCATAAAAGGAATTATAGCCACCTTCTTTTAGATACAGGTAATCGCCAAAGACGGGGCCGTGAATGAAGCTTTCAAATCGGTGGAAGTTTCCTGCAATAAACGAGTGCCTATCTTTGCCCCATGCACATTGACATCCTCACGGTTTTGCCTGAATTACTGGAAAGTCCTTTCCAGCACAGCATTATGAAAAGAGCGCAGGAAAAAGGTCTGCTGACCGTCAACGTTCACCAGCTCCGCAAATGGGCGGTGAATGAATACGGGATGGTGGACGATTACCAGTTTGGTGGTGGTGCCGGTATGCTTATGATGTGTGAACCCCTGGCCAAAGCCATTGAAGAATTATCTTCTCAAAGAAAATTCGATGAGATAATTTTTTTAACTCCAGATGGTGAATTGTTTAACCAGAAAATGGCCAACAGTTTATCATTAAAAGAAAATCTCCTGTTGATCTGCGGTCATTATAAAGGCATCGATGAAAGGATACGGGAACATTTTGTTACTAAAGAGATCTCCATCGGCGATTATGTATTGAGTGGCGGCGAATTACCGGCTGCGATCCTGGTCGATGCGATCGGGCGCTTATTACCGGGTGTGTTAAACGATGAGACCTCTGCGCTCTTCGATTCTTTCCAGGACAATCTGCTGGCACCGCCGGTTTATACAAGACCCGAGGATTTCCGGGGATGGAAAGTGCCGGATGTGTTGATGAGTGGAAACCATAAACTGATCGAAGAATGGAGGCATGAGCAGTCTGTGAAAAGAACCAAAGAACGAAGACCGGATCTATTAGATGAAGAATCCTAAGTATTTAAAGAAAGTAACACGAAGAACACTACGAAACACAAAGGACCACAACGTCACGTTAGTAACAAGGTGATTTTTACTTTGTTTTCTTTTGAAAGGGATATCATGTGAATCTTTCAAATCAAGGATGCTTACTTTGTGCTCTTCGTGTTCCTCTTTGTGAACTTTGTGCTCCAAAAAAACCAAGACAGTAATGGATAACAACCGCAGAAAATTTCTTCGTCGTCTGGCTATCGGTAGCGGCGTGATGGCTACCGGGCTTCCTTCTTTTGCGAAAGTAACAGGCACAACAGATGAACAGGTTGACCGGTCGTTTGAACTGGAAAACCAGGCGCAACGTTTTAATATGTGTGGCTATGCGGCTGCAAAAATTGAAACGGTGCGTATCGCCGTGATC